>CAZSLS010000061.1:0-29854 GCA_964607575.1 uncultured Planctomycetaceae bacterium
CGACCATGTCCGCACCCTTCTCGTCACGGTGCAAGGCCGACAACGTCTTCTTGATACCTTCAAACATGTTTTTTACCCATCCAGGCTGGCTGGTCTTACTTTCCTGTTTCCGGCAGCCCTACGGAAACGGAAGCGTCTCTACGAACGTCACCATTCTGTATAACTCCGCTATTGCCTGGAGTATTACAGAAAAAATCCAAAATGATGGCAAACCGACTGCCATCAGGAGCAAAGCCCACTCAACAGTGCTCGCTCCGGCGGTATCGCCGTGGAATTCACAAAGTTGTTTGGGAGTAGCGATCATATATCACGAATCAGAGCCTTCCTCTATATCGGCATCAAAGATTCTCTTCGTTAGGTTCCATGAATCACGAAGAACGCGAATCTTGGGTTCGCCGCAAAAAGTAGATTTATTACCGGTCCACTGAAGCGTACCAACACCACCCCTGCCCGCCTCGCCGACAAGCCGGTATTCGTACATCGGGTGAACGTTATAATGCCCGTTGTCGTCCAGCGGTAGTACTTCAGCAACCTCGGTCAGACACCTCCTGCCGTCGTTGAATCTGGTGACCAGCACGACCATGTCGATGGCCGATGCGATCTGGGATCTCAACGCATGCAGCGGCAGGTCGATCGGACTCATCATCGCCAGCGTTTCCAGGCGGTTAAGCGTACTCAAAGCCGTGTTGGCGTGCAGCGTAGACATACTGCCCGCGTGCCCGGAGGTCATCGCCTGGATCATGTCCATCGCCTCCCCGCCGCGGACTTCACCAATGATCACGCGATCCGGTCTGAGTCGCAGCGACGAGCGAAACAGCTCGCTGATATTCACTCCGCCCCGCCCCCACCGGTCCGGCGTGCGCGCTTCCAGGATGACCACGTGGTCCTGCTGAAGTTCGAGTTCCGAGGAGTCTTCGATTGTCACGATCCGCTGATGGTTGGGCACAAATGTACTCAACACATTGAGAAGACTGGTCTTACCGCTGGACGTGCCGCCGGCCACCAGGATGTTCTTCTCGGCCCGGACCATCAACTCGACGTACTCTTTGGTTTCTTCGGTCCAGGTACCCAGCTTGATAAGGTGATCAGCATCGAACATTCTCTTCGCGAATTTTCGGATCGTCATGCAGGTTCCGGTGCGGCAGAGCGGAGCGAGCACGACGTGTACTCGGCTACCATCGGGCAGGCGAGAGTCGATCAGCGGGTGCATCGGATCCATCCGCTTACCGGTGTACTGCAGCACGTTGTTCACCGCGGCCAGAAAGGCGTTGCTGTCGGCGAATTTCGCTTCGGTCAGGATCAGTTTACCTTCCTTCTCGATGTATATCTGATCGTGAGCGTTGATCATAATCTCAGCGATCTCAGCATCCTCCATGAACTCCATAATCGGAGCCAGGAAGTGTTCTACGGTCGCCTCGAATATATTGCTTCGTGAATCCATATACTGATCCCGTCGGTGGTGCGCGCGGCGCAACACCTACCTGTCCCGCTCGTTCCGGTTAACGCAGCCGGATTATCCTTGTAACGTAAAATGTCCGGCTTTCCAAGATATTTTTGCCGATATTGCCCCATAATCCCCGTAAGACGATGCACATATTTCCACGATTGCGTAACTGTCTCTTGAAGAATCAGCGAGCCGACCATACAATCCCCGTTCGTACCGTAAGCCAAAACCGGCAGTTGGCCCGCACAACAGAAGAGCTTATCCGGAGAGGTGACAGAGTGGCTTATCGTGCTGGTTTCGAAAACCAGTGTGCCCGAAAGGGTACCGCGGGTTCGAATCCCGCCTTCTCCGTAACGCCCCGATAGTCCATATATCCAGAGACTATCGGGGCTTTCTTATGCGCCAAAGGTAACGAGGCAAGAGTCAAACACGCGCCGGGTCGAAGGCGAAGCAAAGCGAAGGCGCCGCGAATGGTAATATCAAGAGGGAACGTCCAAATAAGAGAATATCCCGTCTCCGCCTTGTACCACCGCCGGCGCGAGCCCATAATGAATGAGAGAATCTCATCTGACCGCCCGAAAACCGAACAGAAAGGAGTTGAGCAATGCTGCTACGTAACGTCATTGTGTGTTGTGCTCTGGCGGGGATGTGCCTGGCTGGATGCGCACAAACGCCGCAAGCCCCGCCCGGCTGGAAGCTCGCCTGCACGGTCGGTTTCAAGGATGCCGCCAAGCTGCCCGATGCCTGGAAGGTGATCGAAGGGAAAGCGAAGATCGCCGACGGGAAACTGGTCCTGACCGCCGATGAGTTCGCCAACGGGCAGATCGCGCTGAAGACTCCCAGATTCCCCGGCAGCGTGCGCCTGGAGGTGGACGCATCACTCCAGGGCGAGAACGTCTCTGACATGAGCCCCTACCTCAACGGTAACGAGACCGGCTGGGACTCGGGTTACCTGCTCCAATTCGGGGCGGGGGCGAACGTGGAAAACCGGCTCCGCCGCGCCGAGGAAGTCGTCGACGCCAAGGTCAACAATGAGGTGTTTGTCACACCGGGCAAGACGCACCACGTAGTGGCGGAAAACGATGGCGGCAAGCTCCGCCTGATCGTCGACGGGCAGGAGATCCTGTCGTACACCGACACCGAGCCGCTGGGGGGCAAGGAACACGACCAGATCGGCTTTTATACCTGGAACTGTACTCTGCAGATCGAGAAGATCACGATCTACACCAAGACCGACGCGGCCAAGTGATCGCGAACAAAAATATAGGGATTTGTGTGAGCAATTCTTTGCAGTACTGCAGGCAGCCTGATATTATATGGACAGCGGGAGAGTGAAATGGCTCACGCCGGCCCCATAAGCCGGAAACATTTAGGTTCGATTCCTAATTCCCGCCATAGATTGAAGAGAAAAACCCCTCACCTCCGGGCCATCAGCGCACCTGCAGGCGGAATCAAATTACCTGACAGTAACTGCCCGGACCTTGCACCAGAGACCTGAGAAAATGGCACCGAGAATCGTCGTCTACGATCGGGAAACCGCACCCGAGTTTCGTTCGCCCGACCCGTGGGCGGGTATCAGCATAACCACCGACCCGGGCGACTGGCCCGTCATCAACCGCACCAACTGCGGGGGGCTTCTTCAACTTGCATTTGCTGATCTCGAGGCGCCCGCGGCCGGAGAGAAATTATTCGACCAACAGGATGCTCACTGCATCCTCGACTTTGTCCGGGACGCCTGGGACCATGTGGAGATATTGATGGTACACTGCCAGGCAGGCCTTCGGCGCTCGCCGGCGGTGGCTGCCGCAGTATCGCGTATCTACTTTGGCGAAGATGCCGACTGGTTTCGCTACGGTGTCTACGAACCGAACATGTTGGTGTACGAGACTATCTTGAACACGGCTCGCGAACGAAACGAGTACACGGAGAAACGGAATCCCAGACGGAAACGAAAACGGCCCGGCCGGCGACGCAGATAAAGATAAGGGACAGCGGAACCTCGAACTGATAGCTGACTGCTGACAGCGGTCCGGCGCCATGTTATTATGCGAGACGCGAATTGGATATCGTTAAACCTGCAGGAAGAAGGCTTACTATGAGACATCTGCCCGGTGAATCTATTGAGTTCGTGACTCGCTGCATTTTTGTGATGACGATTGTTCTTGTCATCATCGGCTCGCCGGCGTTGGGGGCTAAGCCCAACCGTTTCCTGCTTCTCGACGCCCGCCTCATCGAAAAAGCCCAGAACGCGAAACTCGTCGTTGGAACCGTTCAAAAACACAAGGCCAATCCGCTCTTCGGCGAAGACAAGGCCTGGGAAATGCGCTTCGACAACCTCTACGGAAACGTCATCTACGATCGGGCCGAAAAGATCTACAAGTGCTGGTACAGCCCCTTCATCATCGACGCGGCCTGGTCGAGAAAATGGACCGTCGAAGAGCGCAAGAAGAAGCGCTACCGCAGCGGCCGCAGGGAAATGGGCATCTGTTATGCGACGTCAAGAGACGGTATCGCCTGGGAAAAACCCGAACTTGGACTAATGGATTACGACGCGAAGAATCGCTCGAAGCGCGGCTCGGGCGACAAGAAGAACAACATCGTCCTGCGCGGTCCGCACGGCGCGGGCGTGTTCAAGGATATGCATGACCCCGACCCCAAGCGCCGCTACAAGACCATCTACCAGGGCCTGAACGTCAGCTTCTCTCCAGACGGACTCCACTGGGCCAAAGGCAAGCGGTGCGAAGGTGTTCGCGTCGCGGGCGATACGCACAACAACGCATTTTGGGCGCCCACGCTCGGAAAATACGTGGGCATCACGCGCACCTGGGCCCGTCCCAAGGGAAGGCAGGTGGCGAGAATCGAAAGCGACGATTTCGTCAAGTGGACCAAAGAGGTGGTGGTCCTGGAAGGCATCAGCAACAAACAACAGACTTACGCCATGCCGGTGTTCTACCGCTGCGGCGTCTATATCGGACTGATCGTCATTTTCGACATACCGTCCAACCGCGTGTGGACGGAGTTGGCGTGGTCAGCAGACACGAAGAAATGGAACCGCGTTTCGCCCGGCACGCCGCTGATCCCCTGCTCGGAGAAGAAGCTCGACTACGATTACGGCTGCGTGTACCCCTGTGCATATCCCGTCTTCCTGAAAGGCGAGATCCGCCTCTATTACGGCGGCAGCGATTACCTGCACAACGGATGGCGCACCGGTTTCCTCTGCCTGGCGGTGCTCAGGCCCGATGGTTTCGCCGGTTACGAGCAGGAAGACAAAGACAAACCGGCGATCATCACGACAACCGCGATCCCCTACTCCGGCCAGACCATTCGAATCAGCGCGGATGTTGCGAAATCCGGATCAATCGAGGTCAGCGTCATCGACAAGAACGGAAAGGTGATTTCAACGGCCCAGAGCGTCTCGAAAACAGTGACCGACTACCCCCTGAAGCTGTCGAAGAAGATCACAACCGACAAGATCCGCCTCCGGTTCGAACTGAAAAACGCCAAGCTCTACTCATTCAACTTTGGCGGGTAGAAGCGGTCAGAGTCTTCCCATTATATTGATGGAATTGACCGTGCGTTTGCGATCCTCGTTTTCGCCGTTGAACCATTTGAACCAGTTCTCGGCGCGGTAGCTCATTTCCCCATCCACCGGCGGGCCGCTACAATTCTGTTCTTGACACAATCCCGACGCTGTGGTATATAAGAGCAGGTGTTTTCCCGAGTTCTGAATTCGATCTACGCCCGGGACATCCGCGGTGTATTCGTGTATATCGCCCACCGTTGCAGAAACCCGGAGGTCTTTGCCGGATGCTTCAGCAAGTTGCGAATGGACGCAGGTCCGCCGGTCGTTGCGCCCGCTTGGCTGCTACGAGCGGTCGTCGGCTGATCGGGGTCGCCCTTGTTCTTGAACTTTGCGTCTCAGTCCAGGCCGCGGACAATTCCCCCCCTGCGTTCCTGCAGTGGTTCGAGGCGTCGCAGACCACCATGATCGACCGCACCGCTGATCTGTTTGTCGCCGGTTTTGGTGCGGTCTGGCTACCGCCGCCGGGGCGGGCTGACCTCAGTGATTTCTCCGTAGGCTACGACGTGTACGACCGGTTCGACCTGGGCAGCGCGAGGCACGAGACGCTGTACGGTACGGTCACGGGGCTCAAGACCGTCGCCGGTACGTTCCACCGGGCTGCGGTCGATCTGCACATCGATGCGATCATCAACCACAATGGCTTCTCGGACCTCGGTACGCCGGGCTTCGTCGATGCGGGAGGCTACCCGGGCATGGCGATCACCCTGCCGCACGACATTGACGGCGACTTCAACTCCGCCTTCGACTGGGGCGATATCCGAATGCGACTGGCCGGACTGGTCGACATCGATCACGCGAAAAACTACCGCTACGTCCGCCATCCCGTCGAGGCGGGCAATCCGGCCAATATCCCGCTGGCCGGTACAGTCCCCGACGGCGCGGGGCGCCTGGCCAACATACCCGACCCGGCCAACCGGCGATTCTATCCGGACCTCGACCTGCCTCCGATATTCGTCTACGACCCGATGACCGGCGAGGGCGACATTCCAATCCACCCGTTCAATCTCGGCGACCCCGGCGCCGGCGATGCCACCGAAGAAAACGCCACGGGCTACCTGATGCGATACATGCAGTGGATGGTCCAGGCGGTCGGCGTGGATGGATTTCGGATCGACGCGGCGAAGCATATCGAGGGCTTCACACTGGATTTTCTCGACCGCGCGGTATACCGCTCGAATCGGCGTCTGCATCTCGATGGTTCGACGCGGCACGTGTTCAGTTACCAGGAGGTCTACGACGGTAACAGGGGCTACCTCCAGACATTCATCAAGAAGACGATCGATCCGGGCCAACCGGGCGTTATCGGCGGAAATCGCGACATACTGGACTTCCCGTTGTACTTTGCTCTGCGGGATAATCTGAGCGGTAACGGATTTGCCAATGATTGGAATGGTATCCGCAACGCGGCGATGGACACCAATGATGATGGGATACATAACGGTTCGCAGGGCGTAATGTTCGTCCAAAGCCACGACGAGCACGCACCCGAGCTGTCTAACGTAGCCCACGCCTACGTACTGATGCATCCGGGCAATGCGGTAGTCTACTTCAACGGTAAGGAGTTCGGCGATAATCGCGACTTCCCCAAGGATGGACGGGGCGACGCTATAGGCGGGGCCTGGGGCGACTACGCGAGGCGACTGGTCGGCATCCGCAACACCCACGGGCGAGGCAACTATGTCGAGCGGTGGATCGAAAAGGAGATATTCGCCTTCGAGCGCACCGGTTCGGCGATAGTGCTTCTGAGTAACCGCACCGACGCGGGATATGACAGCCGCACCATCCAGACGATTTTCGCCGGAGGCACGCCGCTGATCGAACTTACCGGAACGGCCGCCAACGCGTCAATCGACCCGCGCGACGATATCCCCGAACTGATCGTTGTCAACGGTGACGGTACGGCGAACGTTCGGTTTCTGCGAAATTCTTCGTTCGACGCGGGCATGAACAGCTTCTACCACGCCACCGGCGCGTTGGTTTACGGTCTGAGCGGACCGCAGGCGCCGGCGGGGCTGGAGCTTTCGGGCGTCTCGTCGGTGCTGAGCGGTGGCGTGCCCGATGCCAATGGATACAGCAATGGAATTACGCGTCTGACCGATCTGCATGTGGTAACCGGCGATACGCTGGAAGTGAGCATACAGACCGTTCCGGTGAATCTGCTGGGCGTCCATCGCGACGTGTGGGCCGATGGCGACAACGTGCTGATCAGACTCGATGACGGGGTCGATATCAACGGTAATGGGCACGTGGATTTCACGACGCCCGGCGAGGTCAGCTACGGCTTCGAGCAGTTCACTGACAAGAACGAGCCGCTGATCGGTCCGGGCGGACTGGGCGATCCGGGTTGGACCGGTGACGGCGAGTTTGTCCAGAACATCGACACCACAACGCTCGCCGAGGGCGTACACTTCATCGAGGCCCGCGCATTCAGACATCGCACCGATGGAGGCCCGGCGATCTACAGCAGCTTCAAGAAGGTTATCTATATCGACCGCCTTCCGCCGGAATCGACCGTCGACGGTTTCCAACCATTTGAATCGTCCCCGACCGTCCGCGAAAACCAGGACCTGATAATCCGTTCGACGGACATGACCGCCGACGGCGTGCATGTGTTCCTCGACGAACCGGCATCGGTGAGCGACGCCGACCTCATCGCAAGAGCAGCCAGCGGCGAAGGCTCGGCCGGGCGTATAGACCAGGACCTGTTCACATACGGGTTCTTCGCCCTGACACACGGTAACCACGCGGCGACCGTGGTCACGTTCGAGTCTACCGGCACGGTTAACGTGCAGCGTTTCGGCGGGCTGTTCACCGAGACTCTCAACGGCGGTGGTATCGGCGACGTCAACTTCGACGGCTCGCTGACATCGGACGACATGGACGGATTCGGCTGGGGGTTCGAGCACGTGTTGTACACGCAGAATGGCGAGTTCAACCCGGCCGCCGACGTCAACGGTGACGGGCGGATCGACAACCTCGACCTCTACGCCCTGGGAGGCGTACTTCAAGCCGGCGGCGCCTCGCCCGCTGCGATCGACACCTATGGACAGGTCCTGCTCCGCCGGGGGAATATCAACCAGCAGTTCGGCACGGATCAGTGGGACATAGACGCCCTTTACGACCAGTTTGGCTCAACGGCGTGGTACAACGATCTCGCTTCAGACGGAGGCGGCGCCGACCAGGGGGACGTGGACTATCTCGTCCGGGCTATTCTCGCTACGGACTATGGTGACGCCAATCTGGACGGCTTGATTGACATCGATGATCTGCAGATTGTCCGCGATCACTGGCAGAGCCCCGCCGGCTGGGCAGGTGGCGATTTCACCGGCGACGGCCTGGCAGACCGGGACGACGCCGATCTGATCGCCCTGAATTGGACGTCGGCGCAGGAGTTCGGCGCGGCGTGGCATGAGGTCTTCCCGGGTGACAGCAACGGAGACGGTGATGTCGACGGCGATGACCTGGCCGACCTGGCCGCACAGTTCGGTGGCCCTCCGGACGAAAACAACGCCGACTTCGATAATAACGGCAGGGTGGACCTCGAAGACTTCGCCATCCTTCGATCGCTTTTTCCCCAGGGAGCGTTATCACCGGTCGGGAACCTGGAAACCGTGACCACCCCCGAGCCGACTGCGCTGGTATTGCTCGGCGCAGCGGTCCCGTTCATATTGCGGCGAAAACGTAAACGTTGAGTAAGTCCAATACGGAGTTGGTTGCTACCGCCGGGAATGACAACGACAAAACTCTCTTACAAAGTACTATTGTATATCTTTGGCCCACTTTGTCAAGGATTTTTTCAACACGACCGACTGCCGATTGCCGGGTTTACTAGCCGTGAAACTCGCGATGGAAGATGCTAACGTTGGCCGGACAAGCTCGATGCCGAAAGGATTGGGATAGTTGTCTCCTCTGATTACAGCCTTCCCATGATGTTGATGGAGTTGACTGTGCGCTTGCGTTCCTCGTTTTCGTCGTTGAACCATTTGAACCAGTTCTTGGCGCGGTAGCGCATTTCCCCGCCCACCGGCAGGCAGCGCACCGGCGGGGTCTTGAGCGCAGAGGCGAAAGGCCTCGGGCGCGGGGTCGTATCGGGCTTCTCGTGACAACCGAGGCAGCCTTTGGTCTCGGAAGGACGCACGTACTGCCAGTTTAACTCGTTGGCAACCACGTACCCGTCGGCATCGAGTACCTGGATGTGGAAGAGGCGATCGGCGGGAAGCTCCACGGAGAACGAACCGTCTGTCGCCACGGGCAGTACGCCGAGGATCCGGCCCATCGCCCCGCCATGATTCATCCAGGCAATCCCCGCGTTGCTGTGGGTGCTGTGTCGCGCGACCATGGGCATACCCTCGACGATGCGAACGTACTTACCGCGGGCCTTGACGTCGGTTTCCTGCGTATTGAAGATCGACGCGCAGTAGAGCCTGCCGGTGTAGGCGTCCTGCCGGGTGGTCGACGCGGCGGCCCGAACGGGCGGGACGGGGCGGGGCGTCAGCGGGCGGGCCTCGAACTCGGAGGTCTTGGGATCGTCATAGATCAGCGTGAGTTTCCCTGTCTTGATGTCCATCCAGTGCAGCCCGTGATTGACCGACTTCCAGAAGTCGTACTTCCCGCTTCCGCGGGACGGGCGGCGCCCCGCGGCGCACAGCAGCGTCGTGTCGTTGATCGGGAAAGGGGTCGTGATCGCCATGCTGTCGTCGGCCTGGAGAATCCGCTCCTGGTTCCGTCCCGGGCCGATAATCATGGGGCCGGAAAAGGAGTTGATCAGGAACCGCTTCCCGTCGAGTGGTTGGGGCTGGGAGACACAGACGGTGCGATGACGCCCGCTTTGGGGCCCGACCGAGCCCTTGCGGGCGATATTCTTCGCCCAGAACGCCCGCCGCTCGGGCCCGTAGAGGACCTCGGCGCGCGTACCGTCGGGCAGGCAGGCCTCCAGGATGAACTCGAGCTTGGGCAGCGAGTAGAAATCCTCCAGGCGGACGAACAGAATGCGCCCGTCGGTGTTGACCACCGGCTCGAGATCGCGCCCGCAGTTGAAACCGATGCAGTGGATATCGCTGCCGTCGGCGTTCATCACCGCCAGGCCCGTACTCGGATAACCGTGGTACTCATCCCGTCCCCCGAGGCGCGAGGTGGAAAACACCAGACGCCCGTCGGGCAGGTAGTTTGCCTGCACATCGTGATACGGACCGCGAGTAATTTGCCGCAGGCCCGAACCGTCGGCGCTCATCTCGAACACATGCCACCACGGATCCTTCGCGCCGCCGCGGCGAGAAAAGAGTATCCGCCACCCGTCGTACGATACGCGCAGATCCGCGACGAATCCGTCTTTGAAATGCGTCAGTTGGGTGACCTTGCCCGTTGGCCCGGGGCGATCGAGTTTGTAGATGTTGAAACCGACGCGATAGGTCGGTCCCTCGTCGGTCTGGTTGTACGCCTGGAGGGTCGGTGAGAAGAACCAGGCGTTGGGCGGTTTGAGAGGGCCCTTTATGAATACGAGAGCTTGCGACGGTTTGCCGGGCGCTGCCTTCTTCGCTCGCGCGGGGGATGGTTTCGCCCGGGAGGTCCTCGCCAAGGGAGTTTCGCCGCGCTGGTAAAGCGCTTCCCGCGCCACCAGGCGGACGTTGTGGAACGGATGCGACGCCTCGGCCCGCTTCAATGCCGCCAAAGCCGACTTAGTTCCCAACTCGGCCAGTGCGTTGGCGGCGGCGTACTGGATCTCCATTGCATTGCGCTGGTTGTCCAGATATTTGGCGAGCACGGCGGCACACTTCTCGTCGCCCAGCCGCCCGAGGGCCCGCAGGAAGGCTTCCTTGTAACGCGGGGTCGGATCGTTGAACTCATCGTGCCCGATATACCAACTGCTGTGCCGCCCGTATGCTCTCAGCATCGGCTTCCAGTCCGCCCTGGCGTAATTACCGAAGTACCCGAAATCCGCATCGTCCTTCGCCGCTTCCAGCAGCCCGCGAATCGCACCGGCCGCACTTCGCGCGTTCATCGCCATCAGCGTTTTGGCGGCGCTGATCCGGACCCAATGGCTCTTGTGGGCGAGCAGTTTGACCACCAGCGGGATGTCCTCTTTCGCCCGGCACGCACAGAGGATGACTTTTGCGGCGAAAGGTGTCAGGGTGTTCTCCGTACGATCCGCCAAGCCGTTGGTTACCTTGATCAACTGCCTGCGCCAGTCGAGCTTTGGCCGGGCCGACGCCGGGATTCTGACGGTGATTCTTGGCACCGGCCCCTTGCCGGGGTATGGCGGCAGGGGCACGAACGTGCCCAGCACGGCGTCGGACGGGGGTTTGGCGTAGACCTGGACCTCCGCAGCCCCCGGATTCAGGCCGAAGTGTGAGCTGAGGAACTTGATCCTGATCTTTCGCGCCTCGGCCGGGACCGCCAGCGTCATGCGCTGCGGTCCGTGGCCCGCTTTGAGTTGACCTTTCAACACAGGCCTGGCCGCAGCATCCAAGTAGATCTCATAGTCTTTCCAGCATTCCACAGCGCTTGCGGTACGACCGTAGTAGACGATCTGGCCGACAGTGATCGCCTTCGTCCACGACATGGTCAACACCACGCCATTGGGGTGATCGGTTCCCTTAGCCGCCCACTCCGTGTGGGCAGTGCCTCTGCTTCCGAGGCCGGGGATACTCCCGTCGGCCGCGAACCTGGCCGCATACGAAGCACTGTGCTCCGAACTGGCGGTGAGTTTGGCCCTTCGCGCGAGGTTCTCAGGCCCGCTCCTGGCCAGCAGGGCGGCCGGGACCGCCCTATCCAGCCCCAGAGCTTTGAACGCGACGTCCACCACGTCCTGCCGCACGCCCGCCTTGGCGAGCAGTGCCCCGCTGATCCGCTCCCACGGCTCGATGGTGTAGGCCACGTTGCCATCGAAGTCCTGCGGCATGTTTGCCACGATGTGCGGCGTAATCGTCTGGAGACTCTTTTTCATTTCAGGAGTGGTAAACTCGATGCGGCTCAAGGCGAAGAGAATCGAATACGCCGTTCGGGGTGTCCATATCTTGCCCCCGCCTCCGTTGTCGATGTCGGCGGGGTCGCGTTTTCGCACCAGCGTATGCCCGTTCCCATGCGGCATGGCGGGCAACCTGGCGGGGCGATCGAGGATGTAGGCGTAGTCGGGCAGAGCACCGATCAGGGCGGCCGCGGCGGTATCGCCGCCGATGTCTCCCAGGGCGTCGGCGGCGTAGACCGCCCAGGTCGGGTTGTCCAGCAGAGCGATCAGCGTATCGGTGGCCTCCGGACCGCCAAGCCGTCCCAGCGAGCGTACGGATGCCTGGACGAAAAGCCGCTCGGCGCGGTCGTTGCTCCGACGTTTGACGTATGTCTTCAGGGCGCCAACCAGGGGCGCCGTCGCAGTTCGGCGGTCTCCGATGGCCCCAAGCGCCCGAGCCAGCCTTTCCTTGCCGATCCACGTGGTTTTCGCGGTCAGCATGGCGGCGAAATCTTTACTCAACTGATCGCGCTGCAAGGACCCAAGCCACTTGCTCCACGTTTCAAGCTGCTGCGTTCGCTTTGCCGTCGCGGCCAGCGCGTCGAACGGAAACGTCTGTCCGGTCAGGTTCGCCAGTGAGATTCCGGCTGATTGCCTCACCGTCCAGTCCTTGTCGCTCATCGCCTTGAGAAGTGCCTTGAGGTGCTTTCTACCGCCCGCCCTGCCGAGGGCCATCGCGGCGTGGCGCCTGACGCCGGCGTCGGGGGCGCCAAGGGCCCCCGCCACCCGATCCGCCGCCCCATAGGCCCGCATCAGGGCCAGGTTCCTCAACGCCGAACACCGCACGGAGGGCTTGCCGGTCGACAACCGCTTGAGCTGCCGATCTATCTGCGACTGATAGGGATTCTCCCCGGCGGTAGAGCCTGAGACAGCTACCAGTGTCAAAACCGCCAGAAGCGTTTGCCTCCATCCGGACATCACTGTGTCTCCTCTTACTTCCCGGACTTGGCCAGGACATGGAGTTTTTTCATTGTGGCGATGTAGATCGCAGAGTTGGCGGCGGTGGCTGCTCCGTGGACGGGGCCGTCAAGTTGGACGTCCGCGAGGATCTTTTTCGTCCGCCCGGCAGCCATGATCAGGAACTGGCCCTTGCGCGTGCCTACGTAGATTTTTGAATCCGCCGCCAGCGCCGAACCGTAAACTTCGCCCTTTGTCTTGTGGGTCCAGATAGTCTTGCCCGTATCGGCGTCGAGGCAGTGGAAATTACCGCCCAGGTCGCCGACGTATAGCAGTCCGCCGGCAATCGCAACCGTGGCGCAGCAGTGTCGCGAGACCTCGCGCGACCATATCTCGGCGGTCCTGGTGACGTCTCCGGTCTTCGACGCGTCGATGCACTTTACCCACGCCTTTCGCTTGCCCCACCAGATGTCACCACCGACGGTCACATAGACGCGTTTTTTATGGAATACGGGCATGCAGTAGATGATGCTCGGGCCTTCCTTGCGGTTTCTGATGTATTGGTTAAGATTGGTTTTGGGCCCGGACGGATCGCAGTCGAACCGCCAGACCCGCTTCAACGCGGCTGGCGGGCTTGCCGGGGCGGCGTCGGGCTTCACGGCCGCAAAGGCATAGACCACGCCATCGGCGCCGCCGAAGAAAACCTGGGGTTTTCCGCCAACCTCGCCCATCGACGGCGGAGCCCAGGTGGCGTGGAATATTCGCGGACCGATCCGCTCGGTATCCGCGGCGATGAGCTTTCCGGTGGCCTTGTCCAGCACGATCAGGCTTGGGGCGTCAGGGCGGCGGATTCTCTTGTGGGAGTTGTCCTTCCCGTTACTCGTGTTGAGGTACAGGTGGTTGCCCACCACCATGATCGAAACGCTCACCGAATCGTGGGGCCACATCCTGACCCCGCCTGCGGTGCGCATATCGAGTCGCCAGATAATGTCGGCGTCGAACTTACCAAGCTTCACCGGCTTGGCGTCACCCTGAGTCATGAACTTCTCTTCATCCTTAAAAGGACCATCGTTACCGTCGGACAGTCCGTTTATGTCCAGGCACACGACCTCGGCGCGGTTGGTGACGACGTAAACCCGGTCGCCTTCTACTGTCGGCACCGAGCAGATTCCGACTTTGGGCCAATCGAGGTACCTGTCTTCCAGGAGCTTGGGCACGATAAGCTGCCAGGCAAACTTCCCGTCGGTCTCGTTGAAGCACATCAACACGCCAAAGTCACCGGTGCGTCGCGGGTCGCGGGGACGTTCATTGTTCGTGCCGACAAACACCTTCCCGCCTGCGACGATCGGCGTGGAATAGGTGCGCCCGCCGAGGTCCACCGACCACTTGACGTTCTTGCCCGTAGCCAGGTCGAAGGTTTCGGGCAAATTCTTCTCGGCCGACACCATATTGCGATCGTAACGATTACCCCACTGCGGCTGGTCGGCGGCCTGTGCGGTAGTGACGAGAAACGCTCCGGCCAGCACGGCCGCCAGCGATCTGAAAAACGGTGTGATGCACATATAAAAACAGTCCTTTTTGTCCGCGGGATCGCGGGTTTGTGCGAAGGCGTCGTGGAGATTCTACCACGATCCACCGCAGAACGGTATACTAAGCTTCTATCTGCCCCCTGCGGTGGTGAGCGACTGATAAAGGCGGTGAAATGATGCGAATTAACATACTCTGTGCAGCGTGCGTTTTGTTATTCGCTGGACTCGGTACGGCCTGGTGCGCAGGCGAGGGCGACGGTCTGAAGAGTCTCGAGCCGAAAGTCTTCCTCCCCGACGGACGCGAGTTCAAGACCTGGAAACCGACTCTGACGTTCTCACGCACCTGGTACGTTGACGGTTCAGCCGCTAACGCATCCGACGACAATCCCGGTACGAAGGTGCGCCCCTTCAAGACGATCAACAAAGCGGCCCAGGTCGCCGGGGCGGGCCAGCGGGTACTCGTCGCGGCGGGTGTCTATCGCGAGTGGGTCCGTCCCAAGCGAGGGGGCGAGTCACCGGCGAAGATGATCAGCTACCAGGCCGCGCCGGGGGCGAAGGTAGTTATCAAAGGCTCCCGCGTCGTAACGGACAAATGGCTGGCAAGCGGCGCCAAGGGCGTCTGGAAACTCACCCTCCAGGCCAAGTGGTTCAAAAACGGCTACAATCCATTTGCGCTGCCCAACGTCACGCCAAAACAGTTCGATATGATGTCGTGGGCGCAGCGTTGGCGGGGCAAAAAGCCTTACACGCTGCCGAGGGGCCTGGTTTTTCAGGATGCCCGGCGGCTCGTGCAGGTCAATACGCTCGACGATCTGACCAAGCGAGCGGGAACGTATTGGGTGAACGTCAAGGGACAGATTCTGCACATCCATCCGTTTGACAACAAGGATCCCAACACCGCTGTCATGGAGATAACCACACAGCGGTGCGTTTTCGCCCCCGAGCAAACGGGCCTGGGGTACATCCACGTCGCGGGTTTCATCATCGAGCACGCGGGCAATCCATTTCCATTCCCGCAATACGGCGCCCTGTCGACCTGGCGCGGGCATCACTGGCTCATCGAGCGGAACACCGTGCGGGCGGTCAACAGCGTGGGTATAGATATCGGAGACCAGTACTGGGCATTCGATCAACCGAAGATCCGATCCGGGCGGCATATCGTGCGGAACAATATCATTACCGACTGCGGCGTATGCGGTATCCAGGGCCTGTCGTGCCGCGACAGTCTCATCGAAAACAACCTGCTGGTCGGAAATGCGCTCTACGACGTAGAAGGTTACTACGAGACCGCGGGGATCAAAACTCATGGCAATGTGAACACATTGATCCGCGGTAATCGGATTTTCGACACGCTGCACGGGGGCGGGATATGGATGGACTTCGCCAACGTCAATTCCCGCTGCAGCCGCAATATCATCGTCAATTCCAGCACGATACACGGCGGGATATTCATCGAGGCGTCGCTAAAGCCCAACATGATCGACCGCAACTTCATCTGGAACACGCGCGGGGCGGGGATCTACGAACACGACTCTCGCGACCAGATCATCTGCCACAACTTCATCGGCAAGTCAACCGGACCGGCGATCCGCCTGAGGGGCAAGGTCACCAATCGCAAGGTCGGCGGCGAGAAAATCGTCAGCGGTAACCACACGGTCACTAACAACATCCTCGTCAATTCCAAGGTCCCCATTGAGACGCGCGACAAGCATGCCGACCTGAGCAACAATGTTTCCGAGCGTATCGTAGCCAAATTCGATCGCAAAACGATGATCCTCACGTGGTCCGCCGGCGCCAAGAGCCCGGAATGTCGAGCGGTCAGGTTCGTCATCCACGACTTCTTCGCCAAACCCCTCGATCCCAAGACCATCGCGCCGGGCCCGTTTGGCGCGATGCCGAAATCCTCAACAAAAGTGAAACTCCATAATGATGCGCCGCCAAAGAAGTAGGCCATGCGGTGGTCAGCAGAGAAGGAAAGGCAAAGCAATGCGAATCAACATGTTTTGTGCGGTATGCGTCTTCTTATTCGTCGGACTTACTACGGCCCTGTGCGCCGACAGTCCCGACGGGCGCAAAGCGGTGCTGAAGAACTCACCCGTGAAGTTCGACAAGATCGTCTTCATCAAACGCATCACGTACACGTCGAGCCACTACTACACCGAGTACGTTGACAGCAAATGGACGCCAGGCGGGGCGCTGTGCGTACTCGACCTGAAGACCGGTGAGGTCACCGAACTAGTCAGCGAACTGAAGAACGGCGTGTTCGGCCGGTTCGACCTGTCCTTCGACGCCAAACGAATCATCTTCGACTTCAAGGCCGACCCCCAGGAAGGCTACCGCATCTACGAGATCGATATCGACCCGGTCAACGGCGAGAGAGTTGGAAAGCTGCGTCAACTCACACTTCCGCCCGAAAACGAAAAGCAACTCCAGAAACTCTACCGGGTACGAGCCCCCTACCATCACGGAACCGACGACATGCACCCGTGCTACCTGCCCGACGGCGGGATATGTTTTATCTCGACGCGATGCCAGTACGGTATTCTCTGCGACGGCCCCGACAATTTCTCCACGACCGTCCTGTACCGCATGGACGCCGACGGGAAGAATATGAAAAGGCTGTCGAACAGTTCGGTCTCCGAGGCCTCGCCGGCGGTCCTGCCCGACGGGCGGATAATGTATACGCGATGGGAGTACGTCGACAAGGGGTCCGTCAGCGCCAAGTGCCTATGGTCCATACGGGCCGACGGAAGCGGATCGGCCGAGATCTACGGTAACAATATCGAACATCCAAACACGATGATCTTCGGACGTCCCATACCCGGGCGCCCGAGCCATTACGTGTTCCTCGGCGTGCCCCACTGCTGCCCGCAGAACGGGATCGGAACGGTAGTGCGAATAGACATGAACAAGGATATCCGCACGACCAAACCGATGACGTACATCACTCCATACGTCAAGCCGCTGAAATGGGGCGGATTTATTTTCACCGAACCGGGCGGGAAGACCCGGCGGGGGCAGGGCTTCGGTCCGCTGTTCAGGGACCCCTATCCCCTGTCGGACAAGCTGTTCCTGGTCGCCCACAAGCTCAAAGGACCGCCCTGGAACGACCCGAAGGCCTACGGGCTGTATCTGCTGGATGAAGGCGGGAAGGTCGCCAAGATCCATCAGGACCCGCAGATATCGTGCTGGCAGCCATTTCCGCTCCGCCGGCGCACCAAACCGCCGGTATTGCCCTCGACGCTCGATCCGCAACTGGCGAAAAAGAACCTCGCCGTTTGTACGGTCACCGACATCTATCACGGGATGGAAAACGTCAAGCGTGGAACAATCAAATACATACGCATTATCGAACAGGCTCCCCGCCCCTGGGCCACGAGACGACGCTGGGGCGGCGACTGCTACGACCAGCAGCACGCGTGCGTCACCAAGGACACCCACCTCGGGCTGAAGGTCCAGCACGGTATCGTACCCGTGGAGGATGACGGGTCGGCAAACTTCGTCGTGCCCGCGATGAAGAACATCTACTTCCAGGCACTGGACGCGAACTACATGTCCGTGCAGACCGAAAGAACCTACGTCAACTACATGCCCGGAGAGAGGCGAAGTTGCATCGGATGTCACGAGACCCCAAAAGACGCAGCGACCGCGGTAGCACGGGGCGCAGTGGCGGCCATGAAACGCCCGCCTTCCGTTCCCGGTCCGCAGCCGGGCGAGACTTCCGGCGCTAAGGCCCTGGACTACGCAGCGGACATCCAACCGGTACTCGACAAGCATTGCATCAAGTGCCACGGCGGAAAAGAGCCAAAAGCCAAACTCGACCTGACTGGCAAGCTGACCGCCATGTTCAGCGTTTCATACGAATCCCTCTTGCCCAGGCGGCGAGGGGGCAGAGGAAGGCGGGGATTCGTGCTGATCGGTCCGACAATCGGCGAGAACCATCCGAAATCCGGAAACGTGCGTTATCTCCCGCCACGGTCGCTGGGTTCACATACCAGCGTGCTGGTGGCGATGCACTCCAAGGGTAAGGTAAAACTCAAAGATCCCAAGCAGGCCGCCCACGCCGCCAGACTCGCCAAGAAGCACAAGAAGATCAACCTGAAGACCGAAGAACTCCTGAAGATAACCAACTGGGTCGACACCAACTGCCAATACTACGGTTCGTACTGGGGAAGAAAGAACCTGCGATACAAGCAGCACCCGAACTTCCGCCCAGTCCCGACATTCCAGCAAGCAGCAAGCATGACCTGCCCCATCCCGCAAGACCAGCGGTAACGGCTTCTTTTGCCACAGATGAACACAGATGAATCGGATAGTATAAATAGAAACGGCAACGGCTTCAGTTTCGCTGCCATATCCACAAATAGGCCAGGCCCCCTTCCTTGTGCGGGCCTATCGCAACGTGGATCGGACGGTGGGTACTCCCAAGCCGGTCGATGGCGCTGCTGATCTGTCCGCTGGAGCGACACATCGTCCATTTCCAGCCGCGCGCCGACGAATCAGCAACGAAGATAGCCGACAGCCTCAGCTTCCCCTGTGGGTACGACGGCTCGAAATCGATGACCCTGCTGCGGCGCCGCTGTTGGGATCTCATCTCAGCGTCCATGCTGTCGGGCGTCTTGCCCCAGCGGGCCGTCCACGCAGAACTGCGCGGGTCGTGGACCATCACGTAACCGTAGCGCGTCTTGGCACCGATACCGTAGACCTCAATGTCAGTCGGGCGATAACCCTTGCGACGGTGGATTTCGAGTTCGTCGAGGAACTCCCCGTTCGTCAGGCCCCACCGCATCCGCCACGCCGGACCGCCGGGATTCTCCATCCAGACCGACGAATAACGTAGCGTTCCCCTTTCGTTAATGACCTCCAGATCGATCGGCTGATAACCCCGCCCCTTCAAAACCTCAAAGTCCCGCTCGAATTGACTGTGCGTGCGACGCCATCGCACCTGCCCACGTCGCGAGTCCTTCAAAAAGATGCCCGCAAACCGCGTGGCGCCCTCGTCGCGGTAAATTTCCAGATCGTGAAGGCGGTAGCCCTTGCGCGTCATCGACGATATGCTCCGCACAAAAGCCGACTGTGACTTGCCCCACACCACCCGCCACGAAAACACCCCGGACTCGTCAAACTTGTATGGCGGTGGAACCGTTCTGGCCTGGCGGATCATCTGAAATGAAGGGTCCCGGCACCCTGCCGCAGCGGAAAGGAAGACGATTGAAACAAGCAGCAGGCATCGATCCAGGGTAGTATTCATGATGGGCGCCTCGCCAGGAAATTATAGCATAGCGATGAAGGCATAAGCGGGACTCTTGTCAATGATCGGCTTGACCCGAGGGGCCGCTGCAATTAGACTCACCGATTATTCACAAGGCCCTTGTCGGGCCGATCATCCTGAAGATGTCTATGGAGACCATACCATGTCCGAATTGAAGTACGGTTTGAACCTGCTGGTGTACACAGCCACATTCTCCACCGACCAACTCGACCTCGTCGCGAAGGTGGCTGACATGGGCTATGACGGCGTCGAGATACCGTTCAATGATCTGAGCGTTCTGGACGCAGCCGCTACGCGAAAGGCATGCGAAGCGGCGGGCATGGGCCTGACGTCATGCTGCGTGATCATGCCCGGGGAAAGCATATCGAGCCCCGACGCCGCCGAACGCAAAATCGGCGCCGATCGTCTTCGTCGCATGGTCGACATCACCGCGGAAATGGGAGGCGACATGGTCGCCGGTCCGCTGTACGCGCCGGTGGGACACATGACCGGGCGAGCGCGAACTGAGGATGAATGGAACTGGTGCGTCGAAGGTCTTTCGGCCGGGGCCGAACACGCCGCCGCCGCGGGAGTGACCCTGGCGATCGAACCGCTGAACCGGTTCGAGACATACGTCCTGAACACCGCCGCCGACGCAACCAGCATGGTCCAGGCCGTCGGTAGCGAGAGCCTGAAGGTGCAACTCGACACGTTCCACGGAAATATCGAGGAGAAAGACACCGCCGCGGCGATCCGCGCCACAGGTAAGTCGCTGGGGCATTTCCATGCGTCGGAGTCCGACCGCGGCGTGCCCGGAACGGGGCAGGTGCGATGGGTCGAAGTGTTTGCGGCGTTGGACGAGATCGACTACAGCGGGTGGGTCACTATCGAGAGTTTCGCCACGGGCATCCTGGACCTGTGCGCCGCAGCGTGCATCTGGCGTCCGATCTACGAGACCGCCGACGGGCTGGCCAGAGAGGGCCTGGCATTCCTGAAAGAAACCGCCGGCGCCGCGGGGCTGTAGGCGCCACGTAAATAATGCGTCGGACGTATTCTCAGGGGCAATACGGGTCGCATCCGAGCATTCTCACAAATGGGAAGCTGCGTGTTTGCGGCCGTTAACGCTAAGTAACGCGTCAAATGGCATGCGCGTTGCAAGTCGGGGGGAGTAGGGTTTGCGAAACATGCCTTGAAACAACCGCTCCGGAACGCGAGAATAGTAATTATGAAGAATTATCTCCTCAGCTTAATAATCCTGATCGTAATGGCAGCCTCAGCAACCGCGATGCCGACAATGAAATCTGCCGGCGGTAACACAGAGCCGACGGCCAAGAACCACGAGAAGCTCATTGCGGATCTGAAGCTTAGCAAGAAAGAAGCCGAACCGGTCCGCAAGATCCTGTCCGAGTACCGCAAGGATCTGGTGCAATGGGCGGTGAAACACGGTCCGGAAATGGTAGCCTGCCGAGCCCAAATGAAGAAATATCACCAGATGCGCGACCCCAAGGTGATGAAGGCGATCAGAGCGGCCATGAAAAGGCTCGGGGAACTCAGTAAGGAACGGGTCGGTATACGTGAAGCAATGATTGTCAAGCTCAAGGGTGTTATGACCAGGGAACAGTTCGCCATTGCCGCCGACGCACTGCGTCCGTTTCTGCGTACACAGACCCAGGGGTTCCGGGAGAAATTCAGTCTGCTGGGAGGAGTAAATCTGACGAAAGAGCAGTTGGAGAAGATCAGAGCCACCTCGGCAGCGGAGATGAAACCGCCGCCCGACGGATCACCTCGCAAGGGCAATCCTATGGAGTTGGCGTGGAATAAGATTGTCAAAGAAGTCCTGACCAAGGAAAACCATAAGGAGTTGGCGGATTTGATAAAGAAATCCGCTCACCAAAAGATGGTTATGGATTTCGTCAAGAGCGTGAGATTGACCCCCGAGCAGACAAAGAAGATCAGCACCGTCTGGGACAAGGCCTATGCGGACGCCAAGAAAAGTCCAAAGAGCAAGTTCGACATCTATAATGCTGCACGAACTGAGGCGATGGAGAAAATCCTCACCAAAAAGCAGCTAAAGCAGATAGAGGCGAGAGAGAAAAATCCGCACGGGGGCAAAATGGGAACCAAGGTGCCCGGTATACCCATGCCGCCGGCTCGCCCACATACCCCGAAAAAGAAGAAGTAGCCCGCGATTCTGCGGCTGCGGAAGTTTACCGAGAGTTTACGCGCCGGTAGCATCCTCGTCGCCGCCAACCGCCCACGTCGAATCATCCGTCTGGGTCTGTTTCCGGGCCCATTGCCTGCTACTCGACTTGAACAGCGCCACAATCAACCCCACGCTGAGCAGCGTCACCGGGACGAACCAGGCGGCCAGTGTGAGTTTCATCGCGCTACTGATTATTGTTACGGGGCCGGGATGGGTATGATCGGGTATAAGGCGAACGGACAACCAAACCAGCGGAACGTCCAGGAAAGCAGCAAGTGCGTATATGGCGCTGATAGTGGCCCGTCGCTCCGGGGATTCAATGGCCGGACGGATGATAAGATAAACCACATAAAGCAACCACAGCATCAAACTGAACGTCAGTCTCGGGCTCCAGGTCCACCAGGCTCCCCAAGCCACGCGCCCCCAGATTATTCCAGTCACAAGCACCACCGTACACATCAAAGCAGCCACCTTGGCTGCGGCCGCAGAGAGGTGATCCCACACCATCCGCCGCTGCCACAAATATCCCAAACCGCCCACAAACGCTATAAAACACGCCAAGAAAGCATTGAGTGCCGCAGGAAGGTGTACGTAGAAGAGCTTCTGAATGGACCCCTGATCCGCATCCTTCGGCGTGTAAGTAAAGAGCATGGTCGTGGTGAGCACAAAAGCAACAAGCACCACCAACCAGAAAATACGCACTACTGTCTTCGATCTTGCAAGCATGGGTTCGTTCCTATGGCTCGAGTATACGCTCAAAGGCCAGCCAACTGATTACGAGATATACTCCGTCAAAAGCAAAAAGTATGCCCAGTCCCTCGGCGCTAAGCGGGCGTCCGTCAGTGAACATATCCATCAACATTTTTGTCGAGGTGATAACCAGCGGAAGGCATATCGGGAACACCAGGATCGCCAGCAACCCGCCCTGCAGGCGCGAAGAACTGGTCGCCGCGGAGAAGAGCGTGCCCACCGCGGCAAAACCGATCATGCTCAACGCTGTTACGATAATGAATCCGCCCGGCGCGGTCGACAGATCAAAATTGAACAGAACAATCGCAACCGGCGTCACCACACACGCCAGCATGAACATCAACGCCAGGTTGCTCAGCAACTTGCCCGCAAAAATGACACCTCGATCGACCGGGGCGGCCAGCAGACCCGCCAGCGCACCGTCGTGACGCTCGACGGCCATTGTCTTTTCGAAACACAATACCCCGCCGAACAAATACGCCACCCACAATATCGCCGTAGGGCTGAACGCCCGCGCCTTGACCTGAGCGTTCAACCCCAGGCCCAATACCACGATGATCAGAATACCAAGCATGATAACCAAGCCGAGCGTCTGGCGGCTGCGCGCTTCGATACGCAGGTCTTTAGCCGTCAACAGCACGATCTGTTTGAGTACGCGCATCATCAGCCTGTCATCTCCTTGACCACAGCGTCGACACTTGTTTCATCGGCCCGCGCCTCGAGAACCCGACAACCGCGATGCAGCACAAATACCATATCGGCCAGGCGCAGGGTCTGGGCGATATCGTGGTTCGCTATCACCACCGTCTTGCCCTTGCTCTGGAGCCGGACGAGAAACGCCTCCAGCGCATTGGCTGACGGTACATCCAGCCCGTTGAAAGGCTCATCGGCCAGCAGCAGACTGGGGTCGTGCATCAGCGCCCGGGCGATTGAAACCCGTTGGATCATTCCGCGGCTCAGCGTTTTGACCGGATCGTCGGCGCGGGAGGACAGTCCGACAAGCGCCAGCATCTCTTCGGCCCGACCGCTGGGGTTCGAGACATCGTAGAGGCGCCCGAAGAACACGAGGTTCTCCATGGGCGACAGGTCGCGATAGAGCATTGGCTGGTGGGAGATGATACCGATCTGCGAGCGGATACTGCCCGAGTTGGCGCCGACCGCCGATCCGAACAACTCCAGGAGCCCGCTGCTGGGAGGCATGAGGGTGGCGAGCACTTTCAGCAGCGTACTCTTGCCCGCACCGTTAGCGCCGAGCAGGGCTACGGTCTGTCCTGCGGGGACGTTCAGATTGATGTCCCTGAGGATGGGCTTGTCGTCCAGCCTCAGGCACAGACCGGCGGTACGGACCGCCGACGGGCGATCGCCGTCGGTCGGATCGCTCTGTTGGGAGTCGGATTGTGTCGCCGCAGGGCTCATCGAAAGCGTTTGTCTTCAGGACGATCAGGCCGCATCTGCCTGGCCTTCGGTTTCCGGTCTGCGGGTCAGGAGGACCACTATGCAGAGGATAATGAGTATCACCCCTCCCAACGCCGCCAGTATCTTGGGGAAGGGTGAGGCCTTCGCAACGGCCTTGGGCATACCGGGCAGGGTAAACGATATCTCTTGACCGGCGGAGATATCGGAGACCGTGTAGGCCTGCATCGGACGGTCGCGAACATCGCGAAGCATACCGATTTTGAGAGTGTCGCTGTCAAGCCCCTTGACACCCTGCGGGACAAAGACCATCAGTTGCTTAGCGGCGGCGGGGGCGACAAGCTTAACCTCCGCCTTCCCATCGGGCGTCGGTACGATGTAGTGGAACTTAAGCTGCGACATACCCGGCGCCAGCGGAGCTTTACTGATCAGGCGCCCGCCGACGACCGAGGCGCAGCAATCGTGCAGCGCACCTTCCATCTTGTCGACCTTCAGCACCCCTTTGGGCAGAGACAGCGCAACCGAAATCCGGCGCCCTTCGGCGTCGGGCGTGCCCAGATAGGCCGAATCGGCCATATTGCGGACCACGAGCATTTCGACAACGTCCATTCCGCCCTTCTCGGCAGGTTGTACAATCAAGTGCCACATCGCAACTTGCAACTGAGGGTCCTTGTCGCTGGTTTCAAACACCTTCACAGCGATTTCCTGGGTGGGGTGACCGGCGTCCATTATTTCGCCGATTTCCGAATAGGACGAACCTGCGTGCTGCACAGTCACCTTCGGTTGAAACGTCATGCTCAGGGGCAAGCCCTTTATCATGGCCACACCGCCGGTGTCTAGTTTTGTTTCGATCGTGCGGAGCTTGCCCCCACGCCCGTAAAGTTCCACGGTAACCTTGTCGGGTCCGATCTTCGGACCACCCTTTGTGCCTTGGACAGCTCGGATGGCAATCAATCCGGTACCATCCTTCGGGGCCGCGGGCCTGCTTGTCGCCATGGCGTCGACGGGCATCGCGCCGATCGCAAACGATATCTTCCGGCCTGCGGAAACGTCGGAGATAGTATATGTCTGCATCGGCCGGCCATCGATGTCGACAACGTCGCCGGATTTGAGACTGTCGCTTTTAAACCCCTCGCTGCCCCTGGGGACGAAGATCATCAGTTGTTTGGTTGCCGCGGGAGCAACAAGATTAACCTCCGTTTTTTCACCGGTCCTCGGTGCGGTGTAGCCAAGCTCAAGCCGCGACGTACCCGGCGTGAGCGGAGCTTTGCTGAGCAGGCGACCGTCGACGACTGAAGCGCAGCAATCGTGCAGCGCGCCGCTCATCGTGAGGTCTTTCGCCCCTTTGAGCAGGGACAACGCAATCGAAGTCCGGCGCCCGCCTGTATCGGGCGAGCCCAACCAGGCCGAATCGGCCGTGTTGTTGACGGCGAGCGATTCGGTGATTCTCATTCCGCCGTTCTCGGCAGGCCGCAAAATCACATGCCACATCGTAACTTTCCACTGCGGATTCTTGTCGCTGGTTTCAAACACCTTCACGGTGATATCCTGCGTGGGGTTGTCGGCGTTCATTTCCTCGCCGTCTTCGGTATAGGACGCGCCTCCGTGCTTAACGAACACCCTCGGACGGAACGGCGCCACCAGGGGCAAGTGCTCTATCGTGACCACACCGTGGACATCGAGTTTCGTCTCGATCGTGCGGAGCTTGCCCCCGTACCCGTAAAGTTCCACGGTCACCTCGTCGGATCCGATCTTCGGACCGCCTTTTGTGCCCTGAACGACTTTAATTGCAATCGATCCGGTAGCGACCATCGGGGGCATCGCGCCGACCGGCATAGACGTCGCGGCGTCGGGAGGATCGACCGCCAGCACCGAGACCGACAACAGTAGCATCATTATTACAACGGTTAACGGCTTCATTGGGACACCTCGGACCGGACCGCGGGAGGAAG
Organism: uncultured Planctomycetaceae bacterium; assembly: GCA_964607575.1. Lineage (GTDB taxonomy): Bacteria > Planctomycetota > Phycisphaerae > SM23-33 > SM23-33 > BS750m-G57. The sequence goes on from CAZSLS010000061.1 coordinate 26,026, forward strand.
ATCGGGGGGGGCTGCGGCGGAGACTGCAACTCTGGATCGTCGGCGACCGGGCGAGACCAGGCACACAAATGCCCCGATGGACATCGCGATTCCACCGATCCATATCCACAGGAGCAGTGGATTGATGAGTACTTGAACGTGTACAGTCTGCCTGTCTTTGGACCACCCGGCAAGAATAACGTACACGTCCTCCAGCAGGTTAGTGTGAACGGCGACTTCGCTGTTGATTTTTGAGGACTTGTGGTACTGGCGTCGCTGCGGGCGAAGGATGACCTCGTCGAGACCGGGACCCGAAACACTTATCCGGGCCTCGCCGGCGATGTAGTTGACCTCGGTAATCTCATCCAGACCGTCCAGTCGCACCTTGTACTCCCCGACCTGCTCGACCTGACCGGCCTTGAGAGCCAGCGTCTTCTCGGTCGGGGCGAGGCTCGAACCGGCCACGCCGACCACAATCATGATCATACCGAGATGCACGAGTTGTCCCCCCCACCGCCTTATCGCACTCGATCGAAACGCGCCCAGCGTGCGAATAAAATCCTCTGTAATACAGGCGACTGTGAAACCCGCGACGGCCGCACTGGCCAGCGCCCAGGGACTATGACTACACCAGGCGCCCACACCAACGACCGCCGCAACAGTTGCAATGCCCGGCGCGATAAGCCTCCGAGTCAGTGCGCCGGGAGCGTTGGCGTAGCGAATCAGCGGTCCGACGGCCATCAGCGCCGCCAGCAAAAGCGCCATCGGAACAACGACAGCGTTGTAGAATTCCTCTCCCAGCGTCACCGATTCCTCGGCGAACGGTTTGCTCAGTATCGGGAAGATCGTACCGACCAGCGTAGTCAGCATTATTACCGTCAGAAGCACATTGCCCATCATGAAAGCGCCTTCGTAACTGACGAGTTTATCCAGGGTGTGCTCGCTTTTCAGGAGATCGCGCCGCCAGATAATCACGCCGACCGAGACGGCGATACCCGCCAGGAGCATCATCAGGAAGAACCCCCCCACCAAGGAGTCGGGAAACGCATGCACTGATGCTATAACACCACTGCGCGTCAGATACGTCCCGAAAATGCACAGGAGGAACGTCAGCGGAACCAGCAAGGCGTTCCAGACTTTCAGCATGCCTCGCCTCTGCTGAGTTATCAGCGAATGCATCAGCGCAGTCCCCGTCAACCAAGGCAGCAGCGAAGCGTTCTCCACCGGATCCCATGCCCAGTAACCGCCCCATCCCAACTCCACATACGCCCACCACGAACCCAGTACTATCCCGATAGTCAGGAACAACCACGATGCGATCACCCATCTGCGAATAGGCGCTATCCAGCGATTATCGGTCCGCCCGCCGATCAGGGCGCCCAGCCCAAAGGCGAATGGAACCGCAAAACCCGCATATCCCAGAAACAGTGTCGGGGGGTGCGCAATCATAGCCCAATGCTGCAGCATCGGGTTCATTCCCTCCCCGTCTCCAGGGGCCACAACTCCCAGATCAAACGGGTTGCTGGTAAAGAGCATCAATGCGGCGAACATCCCGCAGATCGCCCCCAGGATACCGATCGCCGGTCCCTGGCTGGACGATTCATCTTTTCGCGCCAGTATCACCGCAATAGATGCCGCAATCGCCATCATCCACGACCACAACAGCAAGCTGCCCTCGTGCCCGGCCCAGAATGCAGACAGTTTGTACTCCAGTGGAAGCGCCCTGTCGGAAAAACGAGTGACGTATTCCAGGGCAAACTCGTTGCGCAGGATTGCAAGGATCAGGGCGCCGCTGGCAATGGTCAGAAGCGCCGTCACCAGGTGAATCAACCAGCGAGCACCGCTCAAGGCCGCCAGGGACTTGTTGCGACCTGCGTAAATCGACGCCAACACGGCCCCGCCGGAACCCAGCACCGCCAGCGCCAAACAATAGTCACCCAACATAGCTGTGTTCATTACGGTCTCTTCTTACCTTCGTTTTTCATTTCGTCGTATTTGCTGGCACACTTGGTCATCAACTCGGCGGCCTCGAATACATCGTCCTTACCCATCCGACCCATAACAACTACTTCACCGCCGACCTTGAACAGATCCGGGACGACCCCTTCGTATCGGACTGCAATCTGCGACGCATCGCCCAACAACACGAACCGGGCGCCTGCGCCCCCTGACTCAAGCGACAGACCTTCGCGCCCGACCTTACCGTGCAGGCGAACTCGCTCACTGTGGTACTCCTGACTCGACATATACGAATCGACGGAAAGGTAGTACGACGATCCCGCTGCAATTCCAGCATACCCGAGGTATCCTATGAAAACCGCGAGGAGTACACCGCCAACCGTGAGCTTTAATCGAACATTCGTCATTATTCTTCCTTCAACAAGCCCCTCATTCTATCCCCTCCTAACAAAGATCGTGCCATAGCACTTTCGGTAACGCAAGAAACTTCTTTCGCCAGTATATGCGCCTGTAAGCGAGAAAACCGGACAATCAACCTCCCCGAACACTCCGGTGGATTCTCACTTGTGGGAATCTGCCGATCAGGCCCATCCTGTGGTTGGGAACACCTGCTTTCGCCGAGGGTGTCATGGGCAAGAAGCTCACTGGCGGTTGAATGGACAATTTTTCCGAACGGTGAGATAAATCGCAAGTCGGTATTCCTGCCCGTGAGAGTCTCAACATCAGATTATCGTTCTTCCGGGGTCTATTGGGGCATTTCCCCCCCCGTAAAACGATCTCAAGAAACAGATACAGTTATGGTACGGCACTTGCATTATTCCTTACGTTGTTTGCGAAAGGCCCGCAAACAGGCACCGGTTTTCGGTGGGATGGACACAAACCATGGCCCAGGAGACGCTATATGGAAAGAACCCGCCCGCCTTAATGCTGTGGACTTAAGTTTTTTTCCACTAGAGGAATGCGACCGTAACTCTACATCTGAGATATGCAGAATATCGGTCAAAACAATTGTCGTCTTTAAACGAAGTGCCAAAGGAGCACAAAATCATGCGTAAAGTAACTATCATTTTGGCGTTAGTAGCAGTAGCCTGCTTCGCCACGGACGCGTTCGCAAGGGGTTCCAGCCATGGCTGCAAGGGTTGCCACACTCCTCACCGCGCCTTAGATACCAGAGGTGAGGATAGCCTGGAATACGGCGTCCCGCTGTGGGATCCCACAGGCCTGGCTGACGGCGGACTCATGGAGTACGAACTGTACGAAGGTAGCGCAGCGTTCAAGAAGTTGGGAATCACAATGACCCAGCCTGACGGCTCGAGTAGACTCTGCATCGGTTGCCATGACGGCACGGACTACGGTAGAGAAGGCGGCAAGATTGGATGGGATGTAGCGGACGGAATGGCCCGTAACCACCCAATATCCTTTGTCTACGACGACACTCTGGCCGGCAAGACCAACGGCAAGCTATATGCGCCCTCCAGCACGCGAAGCGGTCTGGACGGCGCTGGCATGATTCGGGAAGACCTGCTCGACGAAAAGGGCAAGATGCAGTGCATGTCTTGCCACGACACCCACAACACCGGTGTGACACTTCTGCCCGGTGGTGAGTACCACCCTGACTGGAAACAGACCAAGTACATGAGGTTCAATGACCGCAAAGTACTTTGTCTGACCTGCCACAACAAGTAATCCACGACTCGCAGTATTAGTGTAGTGGTTTGATTTGTTGTTGGGGCTGCGCCTCCCTGTCGGGGACGGGATGGTGCAGCCCCGCTTTTTATGCGCCCTCCGTCCGCTGCCAGGGGAAATCCGCCATTTCTATCTCATAATTCCTGAGACCAGTGGCTTGCACCCCGAAATTTGATCCAGGTGTTATGAGAGTTTCGAGTAGACT
>CAZSLS010000062.1:0-27503 GCA_964607575.1 uncultured Planctomycetaceae bacterium
GGGTGAGCATGATTAGCTTTGACAAAGAGCCCCTCTTCATGGGACATGCGGGTGGGGGCGAGGACGAACTGGTAGCGGTTTTCGTTGCGCTTGGAGATGAACGCCTTGTACTCGAAGGGACGGGCGGTGAGGAAACGGGTCTGATCGCCTCTGTGCAGGGAGATATCGGCAGACCGCAACAGCGTCCGCCTTATCCGGCCCAGGCGGGGTTATGGGGCAAACCGACGAATATTAATAATGTGGAGACCTGGGCCAACGTGCCGGTGATTATCGATCGCGGTTCGGATTGGTTCACCGCGATTGGCACGGAGAAATCCAAAGGCACAAAGGTCTTCTCGCTTGTGGGCAAAGTGCGGAACACTGGACTGGTCGAAGTGCCAATGGGCACGACCATGCGGGAGATTGTTTACGACATTGGCGGGGGGATCCTCAAGAAGCGGAAGTTCAAAGCCGTCCAGACCGGCGGGCCTTCGGGCGGATGCATACCCGAATCGCTGATCGACCTGCCCGTGGACTTCGATAAGCTCCAGGAGGTCGGGGCGATGATGGGATCCGGCGGGCTCATCGTCATGGACGAGCGCACGTGCATGGTGGATGTGGCGAAGTACTTCCTGGCCTTTCTTGTCGACGAATCGTGCGGGAGGTGTACGGCCTGCCGGGAAGGCGTTTTCCAGATGCATGCTATTGTCTCTCGGATCGTCGCCGGGGACGGGCGCAGCGACGATATCGAACTGCTGGAGAAACTCTCGGACTACGTCAAGCGGACATCGCTCTGCCAACTGGGCGGAACGGCGCCAAACCCGGTCCTCTCGACGCTGCGGTATTTCCGCGACGAGTACGAGGCCCATATCGAACAGAAGAAGTGTCCCGCCGGTGTCTGCCAGGCCCTCGTTACATTCACCATAGACCAAGAGGCTTGCAAGGGATGCACTCTGTGCGTGAAGAACTGCCCCACCGACGCCATCTCTGGCAAGAAAAAAGAACCTCACCGTATCGATCAGGATGCGTGCATCTCGTGCGGCGTGTGCTACGAAGAATGCTCGTTCAATGCGGTCAATGCAGGATAACTGATAGAAATGATTCAGTTGACGATAGACAATCAGGAAGTTGAGGTTGAGGACGGGCAGAGTCTCCTGGACGCCGCAAAACTGCTGGGATTCGAGATCCCAACGCTCTGCTATCATCCGGCCATCCCGCCCGCCGGCGCCTGTCGGGTGTGCGTTGTTGAGATTATCGGCGGAGGCCGACCCGGGCTCGTGCCCGCCTGCGCCTATCCCGCCCAGCAGGGGCTGGAGGTGCAGACGAAATCCGAGTTGGTTATGGAGTCGCGCCGCATGAGCATCAGTCTCCTGCTGGCCCGCAGCCCGGACGCCGAGATCATCCAGACAATGGCGAAGGAATACGGAGTCGAGAACATTTCGTCTCTGAAGGGGAAGAACGACGCCTGCATCATGTGCGGGTTGTGCGTCCGGGCGTGTCAGAAGGTCATGGGGCCCGAGGCGATCTGCTTCGCCGGGCGCGGACCGGAGCGTGAAGTGGGCACGCCGTACAATGAACTGTCCGAAGTATGCATGGGCTGCGGAGCCTGCGCGTTCGTGTGCCCCACCGGGGCGATCGACCCAGCCGACTTCTGCACCCACACGATCGAGAAGATCGCCAACGAGTTCAATTGCGGGCTCGATTTCCGCACCCCGATTCACATTCCGTTCCCCCAAGCCGTGCCCAACAAGCCGCTCATCGATCGTGAAAACTGCGTTCACTTCAACTCCGGCGGGTGCGGAGCCTGCGAGACGATCTGCCCCGCCGATGCGATAGACTACGACATGGAAGACCAGGTCGTGGAAGAGGAAGTCGGCGCTATTGTGGTGGCCACCGGATACCAGATTCTTGACCCAAGTGTTTTTGAGGAGTACGGCTACGGACGGTATCCCGACGTGGTCACCAGCCTGGAGTTCGAGCGAATGGTCTCCGCCAGCGGTCCCAGCGACGGTGAGTTGACCCGCCCCAGCAACGGTCAACCGCCCAAGACGATCGTATTCCTGCAATGCATCGGATCGCGCCGGGAAACCGGCGGCGTGCCATACTGCTCGAAGATATGCTGCATGTACACCGCCAAGCATACGATTCTCTACAAGCACAAGGTCCACGACGGACAGGCCTTCGTCTTCTATATGGATGTCAGATCCGGCGGGAAGAATTACGACCAGTTCGTACGTCGCGTGGTCAAGGAAGACGTAGCGACCTACCTCAGGGGCAGGGTCGCCAAGATATTCCCTCGCGGAGACAAGTTAATTGTCCGGGGAGCCGACACGCTCAGCGGCGGGCAGGTTGAAATCGCCGCCGAGATGGTGGTCCTCGCCCCGGCGCTCAAACCGTCGACCGGCGTGACCGAACTGGCCCAGAAACTCCGCATTGGTTACGACCAGTACGGGTTCCTCCTGGAGGCCCATCCAAAGCTCCGACCAGTTGACACCAATACCGCGGGGATATTCCTCGCCGGGGCGTGTCACAGCCCCCAGGACATCCCCGACTGCGTCGCCCAGGCCAGCGCCGCGGCGAGCAAAGCGCTGGGGCTGGTTTCACATACCCGCCTGACTCGCGAGCCCACCATTGGCGTGGTCAATGAGCAGACCTGCAACGGTTGCTTCGAATGCGAAGGCGTCTGTGCGTACGGAGCGTTCGAGCACAAGGAGGTCATCGATCGGGACGGTGCGGTGATAGACGTTATCGCCCACATCAACGAGGGGCTCTGCCAGGGATGCGGTGCCTGCTCGGTGACCTGCCGCTCCAAGAGCATCGAGGTCCAGGGATACCGGGACGACCAACTGTTTGCCGCGATCAACGCGATCAGCGGGTGAGATGACATGATTCAGAAACAAGACAATACCAGCGACGAATGGCAACCACGCATCGTGGCGTTTCTCTGCAATTGGTGCTCGTACGCGGGCGCCGATCTGGCGGGGATGAGCCGCCTCGGTTACCCCGCCGCCATCAAAGCCATCCGCGTGCCCTGCTCGGGACGGGTCGATCCGATGTTTGTCCTCAAGAGCTTTGAACGTGGAGCCGACATGGTCCTCGTCTCGGGCTGCCATCCCGGCGACTGCCATTACACCAGCGGGAACTACCACGCACGCAGGAAGTTGCTCGCCTTCCGCGAATTGATGACCTTTCTCGGTATCGATCCGCGGAGGTTCAAGTTCTCGTGGGTGTCCGCGGCTGAGGGGGCAAAGTGGTCGTCCCTCGTAGCTGAGATCACCGCCGAGGCCCGCCAACTCGGTCCGTTTGAAACATACGCCAGAATTCCGAAAGGGCAATCCGCCCGATGAGTGCAAACGCCACCACAACCGAATCACTACGCCAGACGGCCGCCGAGCTTCTTTCTGAAGGCAAGGTCGGTGTCGTTATCGGATACGCTGCAGATGAGGGCAGTGCCGTGTCAGGGCCGATCTTTGTGCGAAAGGCTGAAGAAGCCCAGCGGTTGTCTTTCGACAACCATTGCTTCGCCAACCTGGCTGTCTATCTGGCCGGGAGTGAGATCTGCGAGATGGGCAAGACCGCCATCGTCGTAAAGGGATGCGACCTCCGTGCGGTCAATGTGCTGCTGCGGGAGAACGTGATCGAGCGAGACAACCTTGTGCTGATCGGTGTCCGCTGCAGCGGCGTGGGCGATCCACCGCTGAGCAAGTGCTCGGTTTGCGAGGTCCACGACCCGCAGGAGTGCGATGTGGTTGTCGGCGACGACGTCGAGCAACCGGAAACTGACGATCAGCAAAAGTACGCCGCCGCCGACGCCATCGACGCGATGCCGCTTGAGGAGCGATGGGAGTTCTGGCGGGGCAAACTGGAAAAATGCATTCGCTGTTATGCGTGCAGGCAGGTGTGCCCGCTGTGCTACTGCAAGCAGTGCATCGTAGAGAAATCCATGCCTCACTGGGTCGAAACAAGCGCCCACCTGAGAGGCAACCTCGCCTGGAATGTGGCTCGCGCCCTTCACCTTACGGGCAGGTGCGTGGGCTGTGGCGAGTGTGAACGGGTTTGTCCCATGGATATTCCATTGGGGGCGATCAACGAAAAGATGGCCAAAATCGTGGCCGAATGGTACGACTTCCAGTCGGGACTGTCGCCTGAGGAGAAGGGGCCTTTCACAACCTTCTCCCTCGACGACTGCGACGAGGCAATCCTTTGAGGTTAGCGTAAAGTGAAAGTGGCCCAACAGACATTATATATGGCTCCGGCGGGTTGGTTGAAATCGGCCGTAGAAGCGTTGACGGCCGCGGGCGTCGAGGTCTTGGCGCCCGTCGAGACCGATCCGGGCGTCGTGGACCTGGCGAGCGTTACTTCGTCCGGGCAAATTAACCTGGACTACGGAAACGTTTTGCTTCCGCTCAAGCGTTTCTTCTTCCCGATCACCGAGGTGCTGCTTGAGTTTGAGAATCGCGATGACGGTGACGTGGATGTCCAGCCGGCTCCTCTCCCATCGCCGGATGAAGTGGTGGTGATGGGCAGTCGCCCTTGCGACGCGGCGGCGATTGGGGCGCTGGACAAGGTGTTCCAGTGGGATTACGACGATCTTCGCTATCGGGCCCGGCGAGAACGGACGACACTTGTCTCGTTTGCCTGCACCCAACCGTCGGCGGACTGTTTCTGCACGTCAGTCGGTGGATCTCCGCACGACGATCGACAAAGCGACGTGCTGGTGTTTCTCGACGATGACGGAGGGGCTATCCTGCAGGTCCTGTCGGACAAAGGCGAGAAGCTGATCGAACGCCTCGGCGAGATCGCAAAGCCCGCGCCCGACGGAACGGAATTGCCCGTCCCGCCCGAAATTGAGGTCAGGTTTGACCCCGAGAAGGTTAAGAGTTGGCTCGACGACAACTTCGAGAGCGACTTCTGGACCGCTCGCTCGCTCGGGTGCCTCGGTTGCAACGCGTGCAGTTGCCTTTGCCCAACCTGTCATTGCTTCGATATCGTCGACGAGGCGACCTGGAACCACGGGCAGCGCAGGCGGAACTGGGATTGCTGTGCTTCTGAACTATTCACCAAGCACTCGTCGGGCCACAATCCCCGCCCCGACCAGGCGGCGCGTTATCGCCAGAGGATTATGCATAAGTTCAAGTATTTCCCCGAACGGTTCGGGCGGATCGCCTGCGTTGGTTGCGGACGATGCATAAAGGTCTGCGGTGTCGGGCGCGACCTGACGGCCGCCCTGAGCGACATCGAGTCCAAATAGGAAGGGCCGACAGACACCATGCCAACACAAAACACATCCACAGACGCCCCCTCGCTGATACCCCTGGATTACAGCGCCTCGAAGATGCGGATTGACTCCATTACGCGGGAGACTGTGGACACCAAGACCTTTCGCCTGACCTTTTGCGACGCGGAAGAGGGCGAGCAGTTCGATTTCCGCGCCGGTCAGTTCGGGCTCTATTCGATTTTCGGGGCCGGCGAGGCGACGTTCTGTATTTCTTCTGCCCCCACACGTAAGGGCTATATCGAGTGCAGCGTCAAGCGCGTGGGCAAGGTCACAGAGGAACTCCACCAGTGCAACGAAGGCGATATCGTCGGTTTCCGCGGTCCGTACGGTAATTGGTTTCCCATCGATGAGATGAAGGGCAAGAACTTGTTGTTCGTTGGCGGCGGGATTGGGCTGGCCCCGCTCCGTTCGCTGATCTGGAACTGCCTGGACCTGCGCGATCAATTCGGTGACATAAACATTGTCTACGGTGCGAGGAGCGTCGACGATCTGGTCTACAAGGAAGAGTTGAAGGTGTGGCAAGAGACCCAGGGGGTCGATACTCTCTACACAGTTGATCCCGGCGGCGAAACTCCCGAATGGACCGGCGAGGTCGGGTTCGTTCCGACCGTACTGGAAAAACTCAACCCCAGCGCTGACAACACGATCGTCATCACCTGCGGTCCGCCAATAATGATCAAATTCGTTGTCCAATCGTTGAGCAAACTGAACTTCTCTCTGGATTCGGTCTTCACGACACTCGAGAACAGGATGAAGTGCGGCGTGGGCAAGTGCGGACGGTGCAACGTCGGTAACCAGTACGTCTGCAAGGACGGTCCGGTGTTCGCCTGTAGTGACCTGAGCGCCCTTCCCGCAGAATTCTGAGTGGTTTGAAACACCATCAACAGTCGTGAATTGCAGTGCTGCGGTGAATATTCATGCGGGTTCTTGTTGCATAGGGGGAATTACCGACTCAACCGGTGACGTTAACTCGATCACTCCTTTTTCCTACCCGGCGGGCTGGGGTTCTTGCCGCTCATCGTTGCCTTGGGCCGTATACGTCCCTTCATCAGAATCCAATGGGGCCTCAGCGATTAATGGCGTCGCGGAGTCCGCCTCCTCCGAATCGTTAGGAATGTTCAACTGATCCAGTTTTCGGTACAAAGTTGAGAGGCTGATTCCGAGACATTGGGCGGTATCTAGTTTACTGTTGTTGTGTCGATCGAGAGTGTTGGCGATGTACTGTCGCTCGTATTGGGTCATCACCTCCTTGAGATCCTCGGTGATATCGTCGGTTATGCCTTCTACGATGAATGGAATATGAGCCATGGTTATCTGATCGCCCTCGGTGAAGATCATCGCCTGTTCGATCACGTTGGCCAGTTCCCTGATATTTCCGGGCCAGTCATAGCTGAGCAGTGTTCGCATCGCGCCGTTGGAAATGCTGTCGACCTGCTTGTTCATCTCGCGTGAGTACTTGTCCAGGAAATGCTGTACCAGGAGAGGGATGTCCTCTATTCGATGACGCAGGGGGGGCAGTTGGAGCGTGACAACGTTTATTCGGTACAGCAGATCCTGCCTGAAATTGCCGGCGGCGACCATATCGCCGAGGTCCTGATTGGACGCGGCGATGACCCTCACGTCCACCGACCGCGGATGTGTGTCGCCCACCGGAACGATCATATTGTTTTCCAACGCGCGCAACAGGGTACTCTGTACGTCCGAAGGAAGCGCCGATATCTCGTCCAGGAACAACGTTCCGCCGTCTGCGGCTTCAAAGTAGCCTACCTTGTCCCGCATCGCCCCGGTGAACGCTCCCTTGCGATACCCGAATAATTCCGATTCGACCAGGCTGCTTGGGATGGCTCCGGAATTGACCGCTACAAAAGGTTGGTCGCGGGTAATTCCGCAGCGGTGAATCGCCTGAGCGATAAGGTCCTTGCCCGTTCCCGACTCGCCGGTGATAAGCACATTGCATTTGAAGTTCGAGAGCTTCTGCACCATTTTGAAAAGCTTCTTCATCGACTGCGTCTGGCCCACGAGATTCTCGAAAGCGACTCCGGCGAGAGACTGCTCGGTCATGACCTGGCTTGAATGTCGAATTTCCCGCCGATCCAACGCCCGTTGAATTCGCTCCAGCAGATCCTCGATTTGCACCGGTTTGAGCAGATAGTCGACGGCACCGAGTTGCATGGTTGCCACGGTGTTCTGGATCGTTCCGTATGCCGTCAGCATGATAACGGGCACGTCGGGAGCCAATGTCTGCATGTGCTTCAGCAGGCCCATCCCGTCTATTCTCGGCATGCGAAGATCCGAAATGAGTACGTCAACCGGTTGTTCCAGAAGAAGATCGTACGCCTCCTTACCGTCGGTGGCCTGAAGAACGTGGTAGCCCTCATCGGTCAGCATTGCTGCCAGCGACTCGCGCTGCACCTGTTCATCTTCGGCGATCAGGATCGTTTTCCTGGCCATTGCACGCCCTTGATCCGATTGGAGAGTAGATTGAAAATGAGTTTTCCGGCAATCTCATCTTCCACCACAGTGACAGGTGGCCAATATATGTCGCAATGAGCGTGCCACGGGGAAAAGCAAGATCGGTTTGTTGACAACCTCTGGGGAGACCGGCAGATAGGTCTTATCGGAGGAGCGTGGCGGTAGTATTGCCCCCGCGAAGAACCAACGGGAATCCGTCGAGTTCACGGAATTCCGCTATTTCTGTTACGATTCGCCGAATCTGACGCGGCGTGGTCTTTCAGGTCTCCGGTGCATGTCGTGAAACAGATCTCTTATTTCGCCAATTCAATTCTTTCTTATGGTATAATGGACCCCGCAATCGGGCAGGCGTTACCTGCCCCAGCCACGCCTACCGTCCTACCTTCTACTCAGATTTGAACCTAGATGGCCGGGAAAAGACCATGACTTATGGCATGACTGAAGAAGCAGGAAGTAATTACGCAACCGCCATGCAAGGCCAGAGCAGGCGGGCCGGGTTGGACGCTTCCAATCCGAGCACGCATGTTTTGCAATAATGCCTCCATGCGACTCGTTTTATGGAATCCCGAAAAAACCTTGTTGTTGTCGGAAAACATGATGTGAGGAAATGCTTGATAAGGAACAGAAGAATGACAGAGCAAATTGATGATGTACAGGCCGTGGAGAAAATCGGCGAGGCAAGAGACAGCGTAGTGGCTGAGCTGCGCAAGGCCATCGTCGGTATGGATGATGTTATCGACGAAATGATGATTGCGATATTTGCCCAGGGACACTGTCTGCTCGTGGGCGTGCCCGGACTGGCTAAGACCCTTCTTGTCAGTTCACTGGCCCAAGCGCTATCTCTTTCGTTCAAACGAATCCAGTTTACGCCCGACCTGATGCCCTCGGACATCACGGGCACCGAACTGCTCCAGGAAGATCCTGAGACGCATGTGCGTAAGTTCAAGTTCCTCGAGGGACCGGTATTCACAAACCTCCTGCTGGCTGACGAGATCAACAGGACCCCCCCAAAGACCCAGGCCGCGCTCCTGGAAGCCATGCAGGAAAAGCGGATATCTTCCGGCGGTGTGGACTATAAGCTCGACGAGCCTTTCTTTGTTCTTGCTACTCAGAACCCAATCGAACAGGAAGGCACCTATCCTCTCCCCGAGGCCCAGCTCGACCGTTTTCTCTTCAATATTATGGTTAACTACCCCAGTCATGCTGAAGAGATTGATATCATGCGCAGTGTGGCCGGCGCGGGTCAACCGGAACTCAAGAAGGTTCTGGACGGGCCGGCGATTGTGGAATTCCAGCAACTCATCAGGCGTATTCCGGTTGCGGATCACGTGTTTGAATACGCCGCCGCCCTGGTCCGTGCGACACGGCCTGACCAGTCGGAAGCGCCGGACTTCGTCAAGAGGTTCATGGCATGGGGCGCCGGTCCGCGTGCGTCGCTGAACCTGATAATCGCCGGCAAAGCGCGTGCGGCGCTGCGCGGGCGCAGTCATGTGTCCGTCGAGGATATCCAGGAGTTGTGTCTGCCGATCCTGCGACATCGCATAATCCCCAACTTCGCGGCCCGATCCGAAGGCATGACTTCCGACACCCTGATCACCAGACTCCTGGACGAGATGCCCGCCGATGAGAAGCTGTACAAGCGGAAGATAGGCTAATCGCCAGGAGATCTGAAGTATGTCCGAACATCTGCCAAAACTGCATTATCTTGACCCCGAGATACTGCAAAAACTCGGCGATTTGGAGTTGATCGCTCGCGAAGTGGTTGAAGGCCTGCGGGTCGGACACCATCGCAGTCCTCTTCACGGGTTCAGCACCGAGTTTGCGCACCATCGGCAATATGCCCCCGGCGACCCGATTCGCGATCTGGACTGGCGTGTCTACGCCCGGACGGATCGTTACTATACAAAACTCTACGAAGCCGAGACCAATTTCGACTGCCACATCCTGATTGACGCCAGCGCGTCGATGAACTACGCATCCGGCAAGGTCAGCAAGCTGGAGTACGCCAAGTTCCTCGCGGCGTCGCTAGCTTACATGGTGCTCAAACAACGCGATTCGGTGGGCCTTTCGATCTTCGATTCTGAAGTTCGCGCCTATCTGCCGCCTCGCTCGGCGATGGGCATCATTCTCGAGATCGACAAGCTTCTGCGCGACGTCACGCCCGTGCCGAGAAGCAGCGTCGCCGAGCAGTTGCACGACATCGCTCTGTTGATGAAGCGTCGCTCGTTCGTGATCCTGATTTCAGATCTTTTTGCCGATGTGGACGACATCCTGGCCGGTCTGGACCGTCTGAGGTTCGACGGACATAACGTTGTCGTCTTCCACACGCTGGATCCATACGAACTCGAATTTCCCTTCAAGGGCACATGGCGTTTTGAAGGGCTTGAGGCCGAACCCGAGCTAATCACGCAGCCCGAGAGGATTCGCGAAGACTACCTGGCTTCGTTTAATAGTTACCTGGAGGCGCTTCGCCACGGATGCGTGGGCAGTCACGTCGATTACACGACCGTCGATACTTCCCATCCGCTTGATGCTGTGCTGAGTGAGTTTTTCTTCAGGCGCGAGTCAACACTTAACGGCCCGTCGGCCGGAGCACGCTTATGACATTCATGAACCCATGGCTATTGCTTGGGGCGTTGGGAATCGGCTTGCCCATTCTTGCGCACCTGCTGAATCGCTACCAGGTCAAGCGTACGGACTGGGCGGCGATGCGGTTCCTGAACAGGACCGTGCGCGTTCGCTCAAGACAGATTCGCCTCCGGGATATTCTGCTGCTCTTGCTTCGCTGTCTTGCGGTCCTCCTGTTGGCGTTTGCGATCTCGAAGCCTGTAATGAAGGAGTCCGAGGGCTTTGGGTCGCGATTCGGCGAGCGCCGCGCGGGTGTGATTATTGCGTTGGATGTGTCGTGCAGCATGCAACACAAGGACGGCGCGGCCACGCGATTCGCGCAGGCTATCGAGAAGATCGAGACGATTGCGGGGGAGATCCACCCCGGAGACCCGGTCTGCCTGGTCCTTCTTGGTGCTGAACACCGGGTAATCGTGCGGAATATGGCGTTCGATCCCGAACGCTTTAGAGCGATCCTTCACGCCCAGGAGGCGACGCCCGAATCGCTGGACTTAGACAGCGTCCCGCGGCGGCTGAAAGAGTTGGCCGATGGTATGGCCGCTCCGCAGAAGGAGATCTATATCGTCACAGACATGCAGGCCCAGGACTGGAAGAACCGGTCGGCATGGTTGGCCGGCGCATTTGAAGATCTTGGCCGGAGCGCCGGGGTATGTATAGTTCCGGTCCAGGGCGGCTCGGACAATCTGGCGATAACAAATCTGGAGCTTGTGTCCGGCGTGCTTCGCAAAGGTACGACCGCGCGGTATCGTGCAACTGTGCGTAATTGCGGGGCGGGTCCCGTTGCGAAGGTCACGGTCAAAGGCATGGTCAACAACATCAATGTGGACACCAAGAGCATTCCCGCGATAGCTGCGGGGGCCTCGGAAACGGTCCCGTTGTTCGTTCCTTTCCAGAATCCCGGACCTGCTCGTATCACCGCCAAACTTGATACAGACTCGCTGCTGGCGGATAACTCACGCCGGGCGGTGGCCATTATCCGGGACCGGGTGTCGGTTTTATGTGTTGAGGGATCATCGGGCGGCGCCGACAAGTCCGCCGGACTCATCGCCGCGGCTCTTCGCGCACGCGGCAACGGTGCGGGCCAAGAGGATTTCACCGTGCAGTCGGTGCCATGGATCTCCCTCCCCACTCAAGACTTAAGCAGCTTTGATGTCGTGATTCTTGCAGATGTCCCCGACATCACGCCCGACCAGGCGCGCCGTTTCGAGGAATATGTCCGCGCGGGCAATGGCCTGATCTGGTTCGCCGGCGATAATATGAAACCGGCGGTATGGAACCAGCGGTCGGCGCTTAAGGGAACTCCGCTGCTGCCCGCCGTGATCGAGCAAACCGTCAAGACGAGCGATGCGATGGGTGTGGGAGGAGCGTTGGACCCGATCATGCCCGATCATCCCGTGTGCAGGCCTCTGCTTTCCCTACCGGAAGATCTGCTCAGTGAAGCACGTTTTCTGAAACTTTTGCAGGTAAAGCCTTCGGCCACCAGTAACACGGTGTTGTCACTTGCCGGTAGCGCCAGGCCCGTGCTGATTGAACACGCCATCGGGCGCGGACACGTTTTCATGTTCACCACCTCGGCGGGGCCTGCATGGAACAACATGGCCGTTACGCCCGTTTTCCCCATGATTCTCCAACAGATGGTGACATATCTGACCGCACGTGAGTTCGAAAAACCGCGGATGATTGGCGATTCCCTGTCGCTGTCCTATGTGGATCAGCCCGATGCCAGCGATGCCGTGTTCGATACCCCATCGGGCCAGACAATCACCGTTCCCGTCCGCGAATATCGCAACCAGTACATGGCCCTGCTCGAGCACGCCCGTGAATCCGGTTTCTACCTGGCCCGAGTGAGCGTGCAGGCGCCCGGTATGCCGGTTGCGGTCAATGTCGACACCAGGGAGTCGAATGTAAAATGCCTGTCCGCCTCCGAGACGGTGAGCAGTTTTGAGGGAACCGGTATTATGGTGGCGCATTCGGACCCGGATCTGCTCAGCGCCATCGAACAGACGCGCACGGGACGGTCGTTCTGGCCGGTCTTCATGATTGCAGGCCTGATGCTCCTTGTCGTCGAGAGCCTGCTGGCCGATCGCCTGCTCAAGAGCCCGTCTCCCACAGACAAACCTGCGCCGACGTCGCCGCACACGGAGGACGTTTAGATGATTAGCTCGTTTTCGAATATCTTTCAGGCCGAGCAGATCATGTGGGCGCGTCCGATTCCGGCGGCCGCCGTGGTGGCAGTGTTTGTCGCCGTCGCGGCCCTGACCGCATACCTCTACCGCCGTCGACGTGGGTTGCCGACGCGGGTTCACATCGTGCTGGCCGTTTCCAGGTTGGTCGTTCTGTGCCTGATTGTCGCAGTCCTGCTTGAGCCCACAGCGGTCGTCAGGCGGACCCGCACGGTCAAACGCCGTTTGCCCGTGCTGATCGACGTATCCGAAAGCATGTCCGTAACGGACCAGCGCATAAGGCCCGAGGATCTTGTCGAGGCGGCCGCCGCGCTTGACATCCTTCCGTTTTCGGTGGCCGCCGATGCAAACAGAGCCTTCATGACGCTCGATGCCAAGCAGCGTCAGGCCATTGGCTCCGCCTCGCGGCTTGACCTGGCCAGGAGCCTGATGTCCCAATCGGCCCGGGCGATGTTCGAGTCGCTCGGCGACGATTTTGACGTCAGTTACTATGCGTTCGGCAAGAAGCTGAACATGCTCGGTGACGGTGAGAGCCGAGCCGCCGATTCCCTGTCTTCCCTGAAGGCCGCCGAGACCGGAACATTCATATCCGAGTCACTTGAGGCGGTGGCTGGCGCCGACCGCGGCGCCCCGCTGGCGGGGATTGTGCTGCTGTCCGATGGACTTGACACCTCTTCGCGGGGGGGCGAAGGGGCGATCTATGACTTGGGCACGCGCGGTGTTCCTGTTTATCCCGTGCCGATGGGTATCGCCCACCCCGACGACGTCTCCATCCGCAATATCATCATGCAGGAAGTCGCTTTCTCCGGCGACAAGGTCCCGGTCCGCGTCCAGATCCGATCCAAGGGTTATGAGAAGCGGATGGCCGATTTAACGGTGCTCCTCAATGACAGAGAAGTGGCCCGGCGGAGCATTTCCCTCGCCGGCGGTCTGCAGTTCGAGGACATCTTCTTCAATGTCGATGTGGGTGAAAAGGGCGCCGCGGAAGTCGAGATATCCATAGAGCCATTTGGCGACGAAGCGACGGCGGAGAACAATCGGGTCAAGCGCAGCGTCCGGGTCGTCAACGAGAAGATCAACGTGCTCTGCATGGAAGGCAGCGCTCGCTGGGAGTACCGTTATCTTCGCGCGATGTTGAAGCGCGACCCACGCATCAACGCCACCTTCATTGCCACCCGCGCCCGGGCCGAGATGGCGCGGAATTCATCCGAATACATCGCCCGCTTTCCCGAGATGCGTGAAGAGGCTTTCAAGTATGACCTGGTTATCCTCGGCGACGTCGATTCTGCGTTCTTTACCGCCGACGCATTTCTTCGGTTGGAGGAACTTGTAAAGGATCGCGGAGGATCGCTGCTGATGTTGTGCGGTTCGCGGTTCGCGCCAACCAGCTACGCCGGAACACCGGTAGAACGCATGCTTCCCGTCCGGTTCGACCCCGACGGTGAATGGGAAGATGTGGATGAGAGCGTGTATCCCGTGCTGACCGCAGAGGGCAGGAGCAGCCTGGTCATGACGCTGGAGACGAATACGGAAAAGAACGACCGCGTATGGAGCCGCGTGGCGCCTCTCGATCGGATTCCGCCGCTTCTTGCCCCGAGGCCAGGCGCAACGGTGCTTGCCGAACTGTCGGATTCTCAGACCCGTGTCGACCGTTACCCGCTTGTGGCCTGGCAGCGATACGGAACCGGCAAATGCATGATGATGGGAACAGACCGGTTGTGGCTGCTTCGCTTCAAGACGGGTGACAAGTATCACTGGCGAGTCTGGTCGCAGTGCATCCAGTTCCTGACGTTGTCGCGGCTTATGGGTGAGCATAAGAGAATCCGCCTGGAAACAGATCGGGCCACATACCCCGTCGGCGGCCAGGCACTGCTCTACGCTCATGTGCTCGACGATAGTTTTGAACCGGTCACCCAGTCCGGTTTTGATGTCACCGTCAGTGCGCTGGACGGTTCGGGCGGGGAACCCCAACGCGTCACCCTCCGGCCCGACGTGGAAAATCCCGGACTTTACGAAGGTTACTTCTCGCCGCCAGGCCCGGGGCGCTACCGGATGGAGGCAAACTCCGCTGACCGTTCGCTTTCCAATACAACCGAGTTCCAGGTGGCCGCCATTAAACCGGAAATGGCCAACACCGACATGCAGATCGAACGCCTGGGGAGAATTGCGGATCTTTCGGGAGGAAAGTGCCTGAGCATCCCGCGGCTTGGCGAGTTGTCGTCTTTGCTCAACCGCAAGCCGCACACGATCACCGTCCGCGAGGAAGTGCCCTTGTGGGACAACTGGTTGGTCGCCTTCCTGCTTGTTTTTTTGGTGGGTTTTGAATGGATTGTGAGAAGGAGGTACGACCTGCCGTGACAGAGAATCGCCAAAAAGAGAACCTTTCTTCGTACGTAAGGGCCGTCTGGCGCCGCGCCCGGACGCTACACGTTACCGCAGGCATGCTAGCGTTCTGTCGGTGGATAATACCGCTGTTTCTCGCCGTAATGGCGATTGACTGGCTGACGGATCTGCCCGCGGCTCCGCGCGTCGCGGTCCTCGTGGGGTTGCTGTCCGTTTCGGTATACAAGGCCTGGCGCTGTGGGTGGCTGAATGTTCGCGCTTTCAACGCCGCGCACACCGCACTGCAGATTGAAGAACATCTTGGCGGTTTTGAGAGCCTGCTGGTTAGCGCTGTCCAGCTCCGGGCAAGCGAATTGTCTCCCGGAACATCCGAATCACTGCGCGACATGGCCTGCCGCCGCGCCGAGCAAGCCGTCGTGCCATTGCGGCCGGTGGACGCCATTGATTACCAGTCGCTCCGCCGCCCGGCGACGATCGCGATCGTCCTGGCGATAATCATCGGTGTCTTTGCCTTTGCGAACGGTCCCTTCCTAGCCGCCGGCGCCGCCCGCATCTTCGCCCCGTGGATGGAGGTCCGTTATCCCACACGCACCCAAGTCGACATAGCCAATGGCGATATGATTGTGAGGGAAGGCGGCGGGGTACGGATTCAGGCGTGCGTCTCAGGTGTCATTCCAAGCGGGGCGACACTCGCCCTGCGGACCGGCACGGGCAAGTCACGGGAGCACGAACTGGCGATAGCCGACGGCGGTTGTGAGTACATCATCGAATCGGTCTTCCGCGGATTCGAGTATCGCATCTTTGCCGGCGACGCGCGGAGCGGTTGGCATTCCGTGCAGGTGATCGCTTCTCCCCGCATCGAGCGCGCCGAGGTAAGCCTCGAGTTCCCGCCCTATACCCGCCGTCCGACCAAAACCGTAGAAGCGCTGACGCTCACCGTGCCCGAAGGGACCCGCATCAAGTGGTGTCTGGCCCTTGACCGTGCGGTCAGCAAGGCGGATTACAACCCCGCCGGTGGTAAAACGCAGGTGCTGGACGTCAGCCCGGACGGACGTACGGTGACGATGCAGCAGGTCGCCACACAGTCGCGGGCGTACAGCTTCTCGTGGGTGGAAAGGGAGCACGGTTTTTCCTTTACGGGTCCCAGTCACCACCTGCAGGTCATGCCCGACCAGCGACCCCATGTTGAGCTCACATCGCCCAAGGGCAACCTTTATGCGACCCTGGGACGCAAGCTCGATCTGGCCTTCCGCGGTAGAGACGACCACGGTATCGGCGAGTCGGTTGTCGCCTATCGCGTCAACAAGACCGAGGAAGTGAAGGTTCGCTTTTCAGCAGCCGCCCCCAGCGACGGCAGCGAGCAAGCGATCGACTGGGATTATCGGACTGTGCTGCCCGACCTCGCTGTCGGCGACACGGTCTCGTTCGTCGTTGAGGTGACTGACCGCTATCCGGGCGCCGAAGGCCCGCATCGCGTACGCTCGGCGGCGCGACGCGTGACGTTCCTGTCGAGGGAGGACTACCTTAAGCACATCGCCAGGCAGAAGCGTCGCCTGCTTTCGCGGCTCCGAGCGATCTATCGTGAGGAGCGCGGGGTGCATGACATCGTCAGGAATCTTGATCCGTCCGCTGACGTGTTCATCCAAACGTGCCAACTGGAAGCGGTTCGACAGGATTTGATGCGGGAACGCCTGGGCGTACTGACGGGGCGGATGCATGATTTGATGGAAGATCTGGCGGCGAACAACATCACAGACAAATCGGAGACTGCGACGCTCGCCAGGTTGCACTCAGATCTGCAGACCGTCGCGGAAGAACATGTTGGTCGTGCGGCTTCGGCGCTCAGGGCCCTTGCGCGGGTTTCCAACAAAGCGGCGTCCTCTGGCGGGCCCGATCCGGTGGCCGCAGTGCATATGGTCGACAGCGCTGCACGCGAACTCGGATGCCTGGTGCTGCAGATCGGTTTCAGGGAGGCCACGGAAGTCATGGCGCGCGAATTACATGCGATCGCAGAGACGCAGGCTCTCTTGCGGCTGCAAACCATCATGTCGCCAGGGGCGCCGAGCGATAAGACCGAGCGCCTGTCGAAGGCGCAGGGGCAACTGGCCCGATGGCTCACCCGGTTGCTTGGCGCGACGCCCCGGGACAAGGAGAGCACCATTGAAGATGCACTTGTGGCGTTCAACTTGTCCCGACTGACCAAGAAATTGCGCAGCGTCGGAGTCGATACGAAGATGCTCGAAGCCGTCGCCTTGATTCGCAAATCCGCCTCTGGCGACTCCGGTAAGGCCCCGCGCCTTCAGGCCGAGGTGATCAGTTCCTTGCTCCATGCCGAGTTCCGGCTGCGAATCGGATCGGAATACGAGGCCCTGGTCAAGGCCGGCGACCTGTTCGGCTCGCAGGTAAACGACCAGAAAAAACTGCGCGTTGAGATCACCGCCCTGACTGACGAGCAATTCAAGCAACGCCAAGCCGAGTTCGCCCGAGCCCAGGTGGCGCTCCAGATGAAACTTCAATTGCTGTTGATGCCCGCCATTCCCGCGCGCAGGGCGCGCCTGTTCGATATCGATCTCCCATCGCCTCCGCCAGTCGAGGATTTGCTGTCCTCCGCCGAGGGCGCCATGAAGCAGGCTACCGCCCTTATTGGTGCGGGTGATCGAGACAAGGCGGTAATCCAGCAGCAGCAGACGGAGGCTTCATTCGACGCCATGGCGGGGATCGTTCGCCAGCGGATTGAGGTCATGGCCGAGCGGGAGCGACTGGGCGCCCTGATCGGAGCGGCCGGGAAACATGCGGCGAAAATCGCCCTGTTTGTAGAACGCCAGCTTAGTTTGCTCGAAAAGACCGAAGACGCCGCCGACGACAAAACCGATTCGGCACACCTGGTGCGGCTCCAGCAGCAGCTTGCCGACGACGTCGAGAAGTTCCGAATGGGAATCGTCGAGCGGAATAAATCCCTGGCGACGCCGGGCCAGGACGTATCGCCGCTTCTGGACCGCCTCGATAAAACGGTTCGTTCGATGACCATCGCCGCGGCTCCGCTCAAGGACAAGAAGCCCGCCAAGGCGATCGATCACCAGGAGACGGCGATTGAGGCGCTGGAAAACGCCGCCAAGCTGCTCGAGAAACAGGGGTCGGTTCTTTCTTCGTTTGCGATTGTACTCGCCGATACGCGGGTCGCCCTGAGACCGGGCCCATACGTGGCGGATATCCAAGCCGAACAGCGCGACCTGGTTGTCGCGACACGAAAGGCCAAGCCCGCCGACCTGCCGCACTATGCGATCGTTCAGAAGAACCTGGTTCACGCTGTAAACGCCGTGCTGAATTCCCTGGAAGCATTGTCCCACATGGTTGAAGTCGGAACCGTGATGCTTTTCGCCAAGGACGATATGGCCGAAGCCTCAATCGCGATCCAGGCCAATGACCTCGAAGAAGCGGCAGATGCGCAGACCGTTGTAGCCGAATCGTTGCAGAAACTGCTCGTTAAGCTTCAGGCAGTAACCCCGCAATACAGCTACATGCTCGAAGTGACGGAGTTCTTCCAGGGAATCGTATCCGAGGGGTTGGTCATTCATGCAGAACAAAGCCGACTTCACGAACAGTTACTGGCGGCGGCGGACGACGCGGCGCTTGCTAAACTGATCGACCAACAGCGCGAGCTGGAATCAAGAGCAAAGGCATACGGTAGCGGGCTTCACAAGGTAACGGGACAGAAAAGTTACGGCGCCTCGGCAGGACATATGTCCGCGGCGATAAGTCTGCTGAAGGCCGGCGACAAAACTGCGGGCTTAGAGCAGATGAAACTGGCCGACGACACGCTCGGCGCCGACATGAAGAAACTGCTCAACTTGATGGACTTGTTTTCCTATGTGCTCAAACCTCCTCTCGGATCAGAGCCCACACCAGAGTATTTGCTTATCATGGACGTATTGGCGTTGGCGGCCCATCAGAAGGTATTGTACCGAAAGACACAATTGGCCTCGCCTAAGCAAGCGGTTGGATTTGAAGCTAAACAAATCGAACTGGCGAAGCGCGGCGAAGTATTGCTCAAGGGCATCGAGTCGCATGCAAAGGTGTATATGTCGAGTGCCCCATCCTCGACCGAAGCGCTCGAGAGCCAACAGAAGCGCCTTCAGGACTTCTTTGCAAACTCGCGTGTGAAAATAGTTGCGGCAAACAAGTTGATGTTGGACGCCGCGTCCAAACTCAAGGGCGCCTCTGCCGGCGAGGCGATCGCCAGCCAGCATAAGGCAGGGGAACTGCTGCGGTATTTATTAATCGAATATATAAATGCGTTTCTCGTGCTGCCTGGCCCTGCGCCTCCTGATGCCAGTCTTAGACCCCCGGTCGAATCTCTGGATGATGACCTGACCTTCCATTCGCCCGGCGCGATCAGCGGAAGCAAGCCCAAGGGCGGACGCCAGGAATGGCAAGTGCTGGGACGCCGCGATCGGGCCGCTCTGAACGAGAATTTCGCCAGGGAACTGCCGCTTGAATACCGGGCGATCCTCAAGGATTATTATGAAAGGTTGGCGAGATGATGATTGCTGATAATCACAGACGCTATGAACGAATCATCGTGCTGCTGACCGCCGCGTGTCTTTTGACGACGCCTCTTGTCGCCCAGCCGGCCGACAAGGCGCCGAAGAAATCCAAACCCGCTGACAAGGCCGCAGCCAAGAAGACTGTCGTTGCCCGCAAAAAGACCGGTGGCGGCGACGCGCCGGAACTGACCGCAAAAGCCTCTCAGGCCATTGACAAGGGACTCAAGTACCTGCTTTCAAGTCAGAACAAGGACGGTTCCTGGGACGGTGACGGGAAAGGCTACAGGTCGGTCGGCATCACGTCTTTGGCGTTGATGGCGTTCATGTCTAAAGCGCAATTCCCCGGTTCAGGTCCTTACGCCAAGCCGCTGGATCGTGGCAAGGACTGGCTTCTCAAGCATGCCAAGCAGCGGCCCGACGGTTACCTGGGCGCGACGATGTACGAACACGGGTTGGCTACACTTGCTCTTTCGGAAATGTGGGGCATGACCAGAGACAAGAAGGATGACGATGCGATCCAGAAGGCGCTCGAGAAAGCCGTGGAGGTGATCCTTCGCTCGCAGAATCCCGGTGGCGGTTGGCGTTATCAACCTCAGGCCGACGGCGGCGAGGATACCTCCTGTACGCAGACGGTTTTCCACGCGCTGGCTTCGGCGCGCCAGGCGGGAATCATGGTTCCCAACGAAACGATCGCCAAAGTGGTCAAGTATTTTAAGTTTGCCCACAACGCCGAGACCGGCGGGTTCACCTACAGCCCCAATGGAAGATTGAAGGTAACGCCCGCATGCACCGCCGGCGGCGCATACTGCGCGCAGCTTGCCGGGCAGCGGGACTCCGAAATGGTCGCCGCGGCGCTTCGCTATCTCAGGAAGCTGTCCCCGCAGATATTTAATGGCGGCGGACACTATTATTACGCACACTATTACGCCATACAGGCGATGGTGCAGGCCGGCGACAAACACTACGCCAAGTGGTATCCCCAGATACGTGACGCCCTGATTAGCAGACAGCAAACCAATGGCGCCTGGCACAAAGGCAATAAGGGCACTGCTTATGAGACGCCCATGGCGATAATCATACTGGCGACTCCGCATCGATACATACCGATCTATCAGAGATAATGACCGCGATGACACGACCACTGAGCAATCGCTATTTCCCCGCCGCGTGCCTGACGGTTCTGCTGGCATCCGTTCAGGTGTGCGCGGCCCAGCAGCAGGGAACGCGCGGGCCGCCCGCGGCGGCCGGCATACCCGAAAGCAAAATCGCCTCTTTACAGGCGGAACTGGCCCAACATAGCAAAGCCACCTCATCTGTCAAGAAGCGCAGAGCCTGCAAGAGCACGATTCGCAAGGGAGCAGCACTTGTCGACGCATCCCCGGCGGCGCCCAACCGATTCCGCGTTCTAGCGATCGTGCTTCAAAGCCAGAAGCGTTTGCTGATGTTGGATAAATCCGATCGTAATCGTGACGCCCTTTACGATACATGCAGCAAATTGGCCAAAGCGCCCGACACGTATGCAGAGCTTCGCCTGGAGGCTGATCTGATTCTTTCGGAAAAAGCCCTGACGCTCAAGAATGCAGACGTCAAAGAGAGGGCAAAGGCACTGGCTGCGTTGATCAAACGCTACCGCGATACGCCGGGTGAAGCCAAGAGCCTCATGTTGGCCTCGCTGATCGCCCCGAAACTTGACGCCTTTGACCTGGAGAAACAAATCTACCAGGCGATGGACGACCGTTTTGCCGGCGACCTCAAGGTCATTGCGTGGCGTCGAAGTCATCGCGATTTCGGTCACTTTCGGGTGCTGTTCACTGGCACATTCACGCGTGCCGACGGAACCTCTCTTTCCTTCCCGATCGACGGGATGGGCCACACCCGCCTGATGTATTTCTGGTCGAAAGATACGCAAGACATCGAACAACGCCTCGCTGAGATCAAAGCCCTGCAAACCCGTTTTCCCGGTCAGTTTGAAGTGTATAGTTTCAACCTGGACGGGTTGCCCGACGCCGGAGAGAAAAAGCTGCGCACCCTGGGCCTGGACTGGACAGCCCTTCATTTGCCCGGGGGAAGAAAAAGTCTGGCCTATCGCGTCTACGTGGGAAGGGGTTCGCGTAGCGTGCGGGTGAATGCTCACGGGCATGCTCTCTTGCCGTCGAATGTCATCAGGACGCGCGTCGAAGAAATGCCCATGGAACAGAACCTGGATGACGCGCGTTATCTCTCTCAACTACAGTCGCTCTTAATCGGCGATTTTCTGGTGACCGACACAGACTCGGGCGACAAACGGATCCGCACCGCAGGCTCGGTTCCAGAAAAGGTGCTCGGTGCTATCCAGGGCTGCTTTATCGCGGCCCCGCTGCGCTACCGACTGACACGCGAGCAGGCGATGTCGAACTACCAAAAAGCAGAGAAGCTCTGCCGTGACGCCATCACGCAATACTCCAAAGCTCCCGATCTATGGCGCGTGCGCAACTGCAGGATCATCGCTTTGCTGGGTATGTGGAACATGGCCTGCGAGCCGAAACATCTTGAATCCGCCGTTGATCAAGCACGCATCGCGCTGGCCGCGACGCTGCCTCTGGAAGCGGATGTCGTGCCACGGTTTTGCCTGGCCAAAAAATTGCTTCGCCAAGGCGATAGTAATCCGACGTCAGTGCTGTCCGCTTTAGTCAAAGAGACAGGCCGAACCGATGCTCCGGCCTCGTCGTATGCGGCGGCTGCTATCCTGGCGATGGACGTCAACTCACGGGAACTGCACGCCAAGTACCGCCAGATGCTGCTGGAAACACACAACGGTAGTCCCGCGATGTGGCCTGTTGTTTCGTTTCTCCGTGATCAGAACCACACATTTCGCCTGTTCCAGGCCAACTATTACCTTCCCCCGAGTCGGGCGCGCAGAATTGTACGCGCGAATTTGCGGCGCAACGCGGGGGCTCTCGATGCGGAGGCGGATGCGAGCGGTCCGTTGAAGGCCCAATTCAACACCTTTACCGGTGGCAAGCTGAATCTGCCGCAGGCTACAGATGGCAAATTGACGCTGCTCATGTTCGTCGAGCCGCCTGCCGATCCGAGCGTAGACTTGCCGACCGCAATCAATGGTTCCGTCACCGAAGACTCCAGAGGCAGGAAAAGGGAGATCTCTGGGGTGATGCAAAATGCATTCAAGTTGGCCGACGAACATATCCGCAAAGATATCAAGGTGATCGCTGCGTTTCTGTCTGACGATGCAGACCGCGTCAAGGCGTTGATGAAAAAACACAAGTGGCCTTGTCAGGTGGCGTTGGTTCCCGGGGGCCTTAAGAATCCGCTGGTGCGGCGTCTGGGAATCCTCTGGGCGGATCGCGTGCCCAATATCGCGATGCTCCGCGGCGACGGGACAATCGCATGGACGATCTCGGGAGTTGTACATCCGCAACTCAGGAGTGAAGGCGTCGTCGAATTGATGCATGTGATCAACCGAGGCATGAAAACCAACATCGCTTCGTATGAAATCGAAGCCTCTATCAGGGCGTTGAAAAAGGGCGATTTTCCCGGAGCCGTACAGCTTTTTTCCGGACCGTTCCCGTCGCCCAAGAAGTTCAATCCCGACGGATGGACCGCGCCGCGGCTTTACGGGCGCGCTGTGGCCCACATGGGGCTGAAGAAATGGGATGCGGCGTTGGTCGACATCGATACGGCCATTGAGGCGCACCAATGGGTATTCAACCGCAAAATGCCGTGCATGTGTAAACACGTGGCCGAACTGCGGATGACCAAGGCGAGTATCCTCGATCAACTGGGCAAACCGCGAGAGGCAAACGCAGCGCGACAACGCGCAGTGGCTGCGACCTCATCGCATTCCACGAGGCGTTACTGGTTGTTCCACGATCAAATAAAGGCGTTAAGCATGAAGGAAATAAAGTAACGCTATGAAGAGACCAGCGAGAACTTGCTGTTTCCACGCCGCGTGTCTGGCCGTCTTGCTGACGTTCGTTCACGTATGCTCGGCCCAATCGCAGGGAACGCGCGAACTGAGAACGCCCGCGCCGGTCGCCGCTGTCATCCCCGAAAGCGATATTGCCGCACTGCAGGCGGACCTGAACAAACAGAAAGTGGAACGGACATCGTCTGTCAGAAGGCGCAGAGCCTGCAAAAGCCTTGCCCGCAAGGCGAAAGCACTTCTCGAGGCATCCCCGGCCGCGCCCAACCGATTCCGTGTTCTGGCGATCGTTCTTCAGAGCCAGAAGCGATTGCTGATATTGGAGAAATCTGATCGTAATCGTAAAGCCCTTTTCGATACGTGCAGCAAACTGGCGCGAGCACCCGACGCCTATGCCAAGCTTCGCCTTGACGCCGATTTTATTCTCTCGGAAAAAGCCCTAACGCTCAAGAATGCAAACCTTAAAGAGCGGGCCCTCGCACTGGCTGCGTTGGTCAAACGTTACCGCGGCACGCCGGGTGAAGCGAAATGCCTCATGATGGCCGCGATCATCGCCCCGAAGCTCGAAGCCTTCGACCTGAGAGGCGAAATCCTCAAAGCAATGGACGAACGTTTTGCGGGTGACCACGGCGTTATTGAGTTCCGCCGAAAGCATCTCGGGATCAACAAGCTGGACGTGCTGTTTTCCGGCACGTACACACGTGCGGACGGCGTTGTCCTGCGTTTTCCGGCTGATCTGATGGGGCGGTTGAGCGTCATGGTGTTCTGGTCGCGGAAGACGCCCGGCTTCGAGCGTTACCTCGAGGGGATCAATGAACAGCAGCGCCTCTATCCGGGCCGATTCGAGGTTTTCAGCTTTAATCTCGACGAACTGCCTGACGCAGGGGCCGGGACGCTGCGCGCCTTGCAGTTGGATTGGACGGTTATGCGGCTGCCTGGGGGCAAGAAGAGCCAGGCATTTCGCACGTATGCACGACAGGACCCGATCAGCGTCCTGGTAAACGCATACGGCCATGCTCTCCTGGCGCCGACCTTGCTGAAGGCGACGGGACAGGTCAAGCTTGGCGTGCGCGGCGTACCGTCATCGATGCTCACGTTGAATCGGCGCCTTGACGACGCACGCTATCTTTCGCAATTGCAGTCGCTGTTGGTTGGCGATGTTCTGGTCACAGAGCCCGATGGTCGCCTGGATGCCGCCTTGCCCCCCGAGTTGAAGATGGTCCCAATGGGCTCTGGCAAGGAAGCCGGCGCCAAGCTGGCTCGTACAGCCGAGTCAGTGCCCACCGAGACGCTGCGCGCCATCCAGAAGTGTTTCACGCCGGCGCCCTTCCGCTACCGACTGGCGACCGCCGAGGCGCTGGCGAACTACAAGAAGGCCGAGAAGCTGTGCGGTGAGGCGGTCAGGCAACACCCGGCCGCGCCGGATCTCTGGATCGTGCGCAACCGAAGGATCATCGCCCTTCTGGGCATGTGGACCCTTACCGGCGAGCCCAGGCATCTTGAACAAGCAGCCCGAGAGGCGCGCGCTTCTCTGGCCGCGAAGCTGCCCCCCGGCGCTGACATCGTACCGCGTTTCTGTCTCGCCAAGGAAGCACTCCGGCGGGGGGACTCGAAGCCGGAATCTGTCCTCATGGACTTGATCGAGAAAACGGGCGGGGCCGGAGCGCCCTGTTCGGCCCATGCCGCGGCCGCGATCCTGGCGCTGAACGCCAATGCGCGGGACTTGCACAATCGCTACTGCGCCCCACTGCTGGCAGCGCCGGACGGGGGCAGCCCCGTGCTGTGGTCCATGGTCTCGTTCCTGCGTGATCGAATCTACACCTACCGCCTGTTGAAGGCCAATTACATCCACAAGGAACGCGAGTCGGTGCGTGGCTACATGATCAATCATGGCGGTCCCCCGATGACGGGACTTTTGCCGACAGTGACGCTCAAGACCCTCGATGGGCGAACGCTGAACCTCCCTCGGGATACCAACGGCAAACTGACGCTGTTGGTTTTTGTCGAACCGTCCGCTGAACCCAATGCGGAGTTTCCCATCGACGCCGACGGGGAAGGTAAAGGCAGGAAGGGGCATAGTTTTCTCAGATACGCGTGCGACCTGGCAGACAGGCATGTCAACAAAGACGTCACTACAATCGCGGCCTTTTTGTCCGAAGATGCGAAACGCATCGCTGCCCTGATGAAAACAAGGAAACTGACCTGCCAGGCCGCCATCGTGCCTGGCGGCCTGGCGAACCCGATGGTGCGCCGACTGGGCATCCTTTCGGCGGATCGTGACGCGAACATCTTCCTGCTCCGCCGTGACGGTTCCATCGCGTGGCGTGCATCGGGACTCCCGCACGCCGATAGCGTGGCATGGGTAGGCTTGCTCGCCACGAAAGTCCACATCGAGATCTGTGAAGTGGAGACGGCCTACGAGGCTCTGAAGAAGGACGATTTCAAGGAGGCCGCACGCGTCTTCGGCGGCCCCTATCTTCCCTGGGCCCCCGATCGCCACCGCTGGCGACCGCCGAGATACCACGGGCGGGCCCTGGCCTACATGGGCCTGAAGGACTGGAATGCCGCGCTCGAGTCGATCGAGATAGCGATCGACGCCCAGAAAATACGCTACATCCGAGTCCTGAGACACGACAAGAATTGGCGAAAGTTAGTCGCCAATGTTACGATCAACTACCCGGATGACACCCTGGTGGAACTATGGGCTATCAGAGCCGAGATCCTCGACAAGCTTGGCCGCAAGGACGAGGCGGCCAAAATGCGTAAGCGCGCCGCAGAGCCAGCCAAAGCAGATATTCCGAGCCCATACAAGTCGACCCACCAGAGATTAAAAGACTGGTCAAAGCAGCACAGAATGAAGACACAAAAACAGTGAACCCCTTACTCTTCTCAGCTATGAGGAGAGTGTTCGCTGCCGATTCCGACAGCGATGATGGCGTATTTACAACAGAGGAAGATCGAGTTATGAAGAAACACGACATTATCAAGAGTGTATGGATCATAACGATCCTGGCCATATCGACATCCGTCTTTGCCGCGAGGAGACCTTCGCCGGTCAGCCTGACTCCCGAAGGGAAGAAACTCGAGGCACATTACAGCAAGATGCTGGCTGATCTAGAGGAAGAGATCAAGCGCCTGGAACCCAAGGTGGACGAAAAGAAGAAGGCCGAATTCACCAAGCAGTTCGGCGCGCTTAGAAGTGTCCCACCTGTTACCAAGATCGTCATGGGCAAGGAAGTCGCCGTGAAATACGGCCCGGGCAACCCTGCCTTTGTTGAAAAACAGAAAGAGGTCCTTACGGCGGCCAGAGCTGTCATGAAGGACATTAAAGCGCCTTTCGTCGGCGAGAAAGAGCAGGCCATCATGGCCAAATTCGCACTACTGACTCATGCCACCCCGAAGTATCTGGCTGGATTTGCCCAACAGGGTAAAGAAGAAAAGGCATTGATTGATGACCTCCTGAATGACGACAAGCTCGTCGTGCAGGTCATGACCCTGAGTGGAGCCAGCGGCGGACGTTACGGCCAGGCGATGCGAAACTACACAGCCATCCAGAAAGCCACTGAACGTTCTGGCGAGGGTTTCTTTCAGGTTTGGGCTCTGGCTGTATCCCTTCAGTATACGGGCGATACCTATGTTTATCCCGACGTTCCCGCGGCCAATTCCCTGGTCAAGTACTACTTGAATTACCTGAAGGCATACGACGACGGCATACTGGATCCCGCCTTTTCTGAATTGGGCGGTACAGGATGGAACTATCGCTTTGTATTTCCAGACTCCTACACGCTTGAAGATATCGACTGGATAAGAACGATGATGCGAAACTACCGTCCCGATCACACGCGACTGGAATACAGATGGCGCTACTGCCGTATCGTTAGATCCGACATCCCGTATACCAGCGGAGTCAAAAGGCCGGTACGACCCGATTTGAACCTGTCGAGAATACAGGATTTTTTCCTCAAAGGCGGTATCTGTGGCCCCCGTGCTTTTGTCGGGCAAATATCGGGATATGCTTTTGGGATACCTACTCGTCGTGCACCCTCCCCGGGTCATGGCGCCATGGCCCACTGGACTCCGGACGGATGGACGACGGTCCTGGGACCACACTTTTATTTCTGCAAACACATCAATGGAATGCCCCCCATGGAGTTTCT
>CAZSLS010000062.1:27513-29441 GCA_964607575.1 uncultured Planctomycetaceae bacterium
AAGATCCCAAGGGGTTCAAAGAGGCGCTGATGTGTGAGTGGTTAGGGAAAGCACTCGGCGAAGATGCCCCGCGTAACTACGGATCAAGCGGTGGTTTCTGGCGATTGCTTGGTTTCTACAAAAGACAGGCCATCGTCGAAGATCAGAAAATAAAAGACATAGGGGCCACGGGTGAAGAACTCGCAGAATCTAATGTGAGTAGCAAGAAGGATGAGATCAAACAGATAAAGATCCCTGAGAAGTTCTGCAAGATCACCGTGGCCAAGGATGGCACAATGACCATTCCCGTAGCGGCATGCAAATCACCGAAGAGCACTGAGAAGATAAGATTCATGAAGACCATAGACGGGGATGCGATGCAGGTGCATTACAACCTCGCCGGCAATCGGCCCGAACTTCTCAGGTACACCGTGCAGGCGCCGGCCGCCGGGAAATACGAGCTGACTGCGAATGTGGTGACGGTGACTGTAGACAGGAGTTGCCTGCTCAGGTTGAACAGAAGGACGATGGTCGATATCGCACTGCCATATACGTGCGGTATGTGGAAGGACACCAAGCCCGTGACCATTACCCTGCGCAAGGGCAGGAACGCACTTCAGTTCACGCTCAAGACCCCGAACAAGGGCCTGACCATCAAGCGTTTTACACTGACGCCGGTAAGCAAGTAAACCCGCAATCGCTACGCTGCCAATGTGAGAAAGATAATCGCTCGGGTTTGCTTAGGCGTTGCGCGGGCACCCCTTCATGCTGACCTTGCCGATGCGTTTGCACCAGCCCTTGTTCGTCCAGGTTAGATTGGTTGTAACCGTTCAGGCCCATTGGGGCCTGTGATGTCTGCCTGACCGGGCAACGCACCCGGCGGCAAAACACCAACTCTTCAACTCAACTCATGCAATACATGGTCGGTTCTGATTTGTAAACACCGTTTACGTCTTTTTCAGGTTCAGGCGGATGACGGAGGGACCCTGAAGTCGCCAGTTCGAATCCCACCAGCGCGATTGCAGCAACACATGACCGTCCTCCCGGGCGGTCATTGTTTTTGTAGAGGACGTAAGAACCGGTCTACCGGGGCAGCGAGGGTGGCCTCCGCTTGGATATTGAGATTATACGGGCGGAATTACACAGATTATCCCGATAGTGTAAGTCGGAATAACCAGAATTCGAGAGTTTTTTCAAGCCCGTTGATTGCACGCCAGTGAAATGGTATGCCCTCGCAAACCCTTTTATGGAATATGTTTATTCATCAATAGGCATACCGCTTGCGCACGTTCAGGCATGTCGTATTTGGGATTTCCTTCACAAGCACTTGGGTGGCGTGCATAGGGCGTGCATAGAATGTCAGTGGAGAGAGGTTGCCATTTATACTGGTTTTAGCTCTCTCGGCTACCCCGGGCATCCTGCGTATCGGTAGTCGGCCAGCCTCAGTCAAATGGTCTCCGGCTGGTGACGGTCGAAATAGCGGTGCTGAGAGAGACGGTGTCAATGCACATTCATTCTTGTGACAACCGCAAAGGCGGCGTCCTGCATTGGGACGCATCGGTGCTTTCGCGCATGTTCGTGACCGGGAGAAGAACTGTCAGTTTCCATGAAATGATAATTTGAGGATATGCCCGCATGCTGCGCCGCGCCCGCAAATCCGCGTGGTCGTCCATGGCACGACAGGAGCGGTCAAGGCGTAGGCAGCCAGAGCAAATCCTTGCAGACAAAGGTGTGGAGAATGTCAAAGGACCGAACAGACAGGTCGTCGGAGTCCAGAGCGTCGTTTGAGCTGACTCGGCGTGAACTACTCGGAGTTGGGCTTAGCGGGATGCTGGCGGCGGCTGCCGAGCCGGTTTTGGGGGCTCTGAAACTGGTCGACGACGTGGACAACCCCATGGAGCACTATCCCAACCGCGGTTGGGAGAAGATGTACCGTGACGTCTTCAGCC
>CAZSLS010000063.1:0-29301 GCA_964607575.1 uncultured Planctomycetaceae bacterium
TGGCTCCTGCAAAACGCCCTCGCAGCATGATGCCAGAAAAACTTCTCACACCCTCTTCTCTTGACTGTTGCCTGTTGTCAGGCTGCCCCGGCCTCTGGGCGTGCGGCGCTGCCCGACGAGGCGGCGTTGAAGACGTCGCGGGCTTCGGTGCGTGAGATGCTCGGGCTGGGAAAGGGCCCCAAGTTCAAAGTCGATGATCCGCAATTCGCCGTGAAGAAACTGCTGAAGACCGGCAAGGAGACTAAAGACGACCCGGCTGGGCAGTACGCGTGCTTTGAGTTGGCCCTCGAGATCGCCACTGACGCCAAGAACCCGGCGATGGTCCTGGAGGCCGCACGTAGGATTGGCGAGAACTTCAATGTTTCGCCCGTCAAATGCAAGGTCGATGCGTTGGCGGCGTTGGCAAGGAAGATCCGCAGCAAAACTGAGGCGCCTCCGATGGCCGGAGCCTACGAGGACGTGCTGGCCGAAGCGATTGACGCCGACGACTTCGCCCAGGCCGGTAAGGCCGTTATCGGCGCCAGGCGATTCGCCGCACTGTCAAAAGATATGGTCATGCTGGCTCGTTTGCGCACCGAGCAGCGCCGCCTGGCGACGATGAAACGGGCGTATACCGCCGTCGCCAAGGCCAACGCCACGCATGAAACCAGCCCCGGCGATCCGGAAGCCAACGAGACTGTCGGAGGCTACTACTGTTTCGTCAAAGGCGACTGGCTGCGCGGATTGCCGATGCTGGCCAAATGCTCCGACGAAGCGATTATGCGCGCGGCGAAAACCGAACTGGCCGAGCCCGAGACAGCGGTCGCCAAGCTCGCCGTCGGCGACGCCTGGTGGGACCTGGCGTCGAAACACAGGGACAAGACCGCCGCCAAATCGATCAAGCTGCACGCCGGCGCCTGCTACGAAGAGGTTATCGACGACCTGACCGGGCTGCAGAAAGCCAAGTACGACAAACGCATTCAGAGTTCCGGTATCCGGGGCGTCGCGGGCGGACGGTTCTCGGCGTCAGCGTCGGCGGCTGCGATCGCAAAAATGAGAAAACGCGAAGGCCTGCTGCTGTATTGGAGCTTCGATCGCAAAACGATGATCAAGAAGAACAATCGTCCGCTGATCGCTAACCTGGCTAATCCCGAGAAGAAGGGCTTGCTCAAGGGCGAGCCGAAGCTCGTCAAGGGCAAAGTCGGCGATGCGTTGGAGTTTGACGGTAAGACCTCTTACGTGACGATGGGGGGGCTTGGCATGTTCGGCAAGAGCCATGGTACGGGAATGGTATGGGCCAAGTGGTCCGGTAAGAAGTCAGGCGTGCTTTCGGTCTTCTCGTGCGGTCCGACATTCAATCTCAATACTGAAGGCGCCGGATGGACCGGTAGGATCGGCAGCGCAGCGCTGGCATGGAAAAAACGGGGTGCAAAGCGGGCGGCGCGTCGACCCAAACCGGACCAATGGTATCACCTGGCGGTCACTTATGATGGGAAAATGGTGCGATTCTACGTCGACGGAAAGGAAGCAGCCTCCCGGCCGATGGCCAGCATGAAATGGACCAACTGGGGGCAAGCGAAGGCCGGCGGATCGCCCAAGACCGAAAAACTGTTCGACGGCGTGGTCGACGAAGCGTACGTATTTGAAGAAGCCCTGACCGCGGCCGACATAGCAGCATATCACAAAGCCACGGCCGGGAAATAGAAACTGCGATATTCCTGACAACTTGTCACGACGTAGCGCAGCGACCTGTCCTGAACCGAACTCACGGAGGTAAAGCCGTCCGCATCATGCGGCCTGACCGCCGTCCGCCAATTGCTCCGCCGGCGGGATGACTGGCGGCATACTGATAACTGGCCGTTCGCCCATCTGACAGTCGTGGGCTGGGGGGGTAAATAATAGAATAAGGCATCCGCGGAGTTGCAGGTGATGTCAATACAAGAGTCCATAATTGATAATCTAAGGGCTGACCCCGAGGCCCCCTCGAGAGACTACTGTTTTCTCCGCCTCCTGCGAATGACGGCTAACCCGCCCAATGCCAATAGCGAGAGTGTGGCCGGTTCCGGAACGATCTCCACATGGTGTCCATCTTCGTTGTCCCACGCGGCCAACAGTCCGCCACCGGCGGTGTTCAGCGCGTTGTAGTCGTCCGGTGTCAGGTACAGAATACCTTCGATGGCGGCGGCTTGCATGGTAGCCAGGTTGTCCAGCAGCGAGTCCAACTCCACTGCATCCATGTTCGAGACGTCCAGCAGCCAGAGATCGGTCAGGTCGTCCATCGCACCGAGCGGCGCCAGATCGGTGATTTGCGAGAAGTCCACGCCACTGAGATCCAACTCGGTGATACCGCCAAGCTCCCCGATACCGGTATAGTAGGAGGTGCCACCGTCCAACAGAGTCTCCAGGGATGTCTGGTTCAACACCGCGTCTTTCAGCGAGACGCTGGTGATGTCGGTATTGCCGCCAACGTGAAACTTCTGAAGAAGGCTGGAAAAACCAGCCCCTTCCATATTCAGGTGTGTCATGGATCTGTTGTTGGAGAGAGACAGGGTGCGCAGATTCATCAGGTTGCTGAATGCGCCCGATCCGATGCTCGTAATATCATTACCGTCCAAGTACAGCGAACCCAGATTCATGCCGCCAAATGCGCCCGATTCGATGCTCGAAATATCGTTGCCGCCCAGATACAGCATACCCAGATTTGTCATGGTGCTGAAGTCACCCGATTCGATGCTCGAAATCCGGTTCCGCTCCAGAATCAGCATCTGCAGATTCGGCATACCGCCGAAGGAGCCCGGTTCGATGCTTGGAATCTGGTTATCGTTCAGCTTCAGCGTCAGCATATTCGGCAGGTTGCTGAAGTCGCCCGCGTCAATACTCGAAATATGGTTCCCGCCCAGTCGAAACGTTCGCAGTTTCGGCATGTCGCTGAAATCACCCGGTTCGATGCTCGAAATCTGGTTTCTGTCCATATCCAGCCAGGTCAGATTCCCCAGACCGCCGAAGTCGCCCGGTTCGATGCTCGAAATCCGGTTCCCGTCCAACTCCAACGCCGTCAGACTCGACAACCCGCTGAAATCGCCGGGGTCGATGCTCGAAATCTGGTTATTATCCAGCTTCAGAATACGTAGAGTGGGCAAAGCGCTGAAGTCGCCGGGTTCGATGCTCGAAATCTGGTTTCTGCCCAGTTCCAACTGAGTCAGACTCGTCAACTCGCCGAAGTCGCCCGGATCGATACTCGAAATCAGGTTGCGATTCATAAGCAGACCACGCAGATTCGTCAGGCCGGTGAAGTCGCCCGGTTCGACGCTCGAAACCAGGTTCTCCTGCAGAAACAGCGCCCTCAGATTCGTCAGACCGCTGAAATCACCCGATTCGACGCTCGAAATCAGGTTTCTGTCCAGAATGAGCGTTTCCAGATTCGTCACGCTGCTGAAGTCGCCCGATTCGATACTCGAAATCTGGTTTTCGTATAGCGCCAGAACCCTCGTCGGCGTAGTAGTCCAGTTGTAGTCGCCGATTCCGGCCAGAGAGGTGATTGCAGGAGAAGCCCTGACGGCGCCTACGTTTATGGGCATGACATCGCCCGGACTGTAGCCCTGGGCAGCGGCCCACTGGCCGAACGTATATGTTTGGCCCCGTGCCTCGGCGGGCAGACTGAGCGCCATGCCAAGCATGGCGATCAGCAACATCGGCGCGATTGCGAACATCGCGAGGAATCTCATCAGGCTTTTGGGTGTGTGCATAAACGCGTCCCTTTCTTCGTCTCCGCCTGGAGACGCCGCTGATGCCCCATCGACGAGTCGCCGCAAGCGGCGGAACCCACGCTGATGGCATACGAAAATACGTTGCCCTATTCTGAAACTCTTCAGATACAACTCGGTGCAGGAAAGGAAACGTGCGAACGAAAACCGCTCCTGCCTCATTTCAGATTCGACCGGCTCAGGTCGAATGCAGACACCCGCTCCACTACGAAACGGACCTGTCTATGATGAAGATTATACCAGAGAACCTCGATTCCGCCAAGAAGAAAATAGCAGTTCGGGAGACATCTATGAGCAAGCCATTGTCAAGTCGACGACGAGACGTCAGCGGGATTCTTCCAAACATCTATTCGGCGTCATCCCAGCCGGGAGCGTCCGCCTGGCCGGACGAAGATATCATTGCTTTCCGGGCGCCCACTTCGCTCGCGTGGTGGCCAGCCATTTGTCCAGGTCGCCGTAGGTGCGGTGTTCGCGGACCATGGTCAGTCCGGCCTGGCGGGCGGAGATATCGAATGCGTCTATGAGTGCGTTGATCGTTTTGGGATCGGCCTTGGTGCGGTCGGCGGTTACTATTCGCGTGTACTGTATGGGCATTCGGGCGATGCGGACGCGCTTCAGGAGGGTCAGATCGTCCTTGACGGCGGCTTGGGCGCGGTCGAAGAGCTTGACGCACTGGGCGATTGCGTCGGCGCCGAGCCAGGGTGAGGTCGGTTTGGCCCAGATCACCATGTGCCAGTCCTTGTGGTCTTTGACCTGCTTGTGCATCACGTCGATGTACTTGGCGATCGCGCCGGCGGCCGGTCCGTAGTAGCCCTCTAAAAACTCGTCTATCGCCTTGTCGGTATCGTAGTTGGGATTCCAGAGCGTTTTGGCCATGATCCACGTGCGCAGCTCGGCGAGTTCGGTGCCCGGCGTGAAGTAGGCGGCTTCTCCGTAGATGCTCGTCACGCCGTTATTGACGAAGAAGTTGATGTTCGGTTTGAGCGAATAGAGATTCGGGAATGGCATGACGCTGTGGTGGTAATCGATAACGTAGTCCCAAACGCTCAAGCGTTTGCAGATTTTCGACCAGCCCTTGATATCGTCGGTGAACGAGCGGTTGTGTGCGCAGGTCGCCAGCGGATGTGAGAAGCAGCACTCGATGCTGCAGAGGCGGACGGTAACGTTGGGGCGGGGCTTGACATGCTTGGGCGGTTTGCGGGTGTACTGGTACGCCAGCGTCGAGATGATCTTGTCGGGGTAGTCTTTGGCGATGTCATCGGCGATGGCGTTGACGAAGTGGATCATCGGCCCGGACTGCGATCCTTCCTTCTTGGCCAGTGCTTCGCATTTGTCGCAGCGGCAGTAATTGTGCCAGTCGTTCTGCGAGACGCTGAAGATGGTCGCTTGCGGGGCGGCTTTGATCCATCCGCGGACTCTCTTTTTGGCGATGGCGATCACTTCGGGGTTGGTCAGGCACAGTTGCGTTCGCTTGCTGATGCGTTTGGATTTGACCATCGAGAAGTATTCGGGATGCTCCTTGAAGTGCTTGCGGGAGTCCAGGATCGCATTGAACGTGTGAACGAAGTGCGAGTATGCGATCTTGCCCCCCCGCCGCTCGTCGATGCGCGTCTGCGTACCGTTGTACTTGTTCCGCACGGCGAAGTCGGCGTCGCGGTGGCAGGGGTAGTCGGTGGCGCGGTACTCCAGAGGCGGGATGTAGCGGATGTTGAGGTCGGCGATCTTGAACGTGCCCTTCTTCGGGATTATCGTGCAATCGGGCGTCAGCCAGCGACACCCGCAGTAGTCTTCCAGAAACGTATAGACCGCATAGAGTACGCCGCGCCTGTTGCCCGCGAGCACGAGGGCCGGTCCCTTGGTCCGGATGACGATGCCCTCGAGGCCCAGGGATGCGAAGTCGACCTTCACGCCGAGTTTCGCCAGTGTCGCGGTGCATCTGCCGACGACGATGGGCGTTTCTTTGGCGAGTTTCGCCTCGGCGACGATCCGCGGCGTCCGCCCGGTGAGCTTGGCGATGTGGACCGCCAGCTCATTGGTCGCATGTTTCTCCTGGGCCGTCGGTTTGTCGGGCAGGACGATGGCGTGCGTCTTGGCGCTTACGGCCCGTCCGCCGATGGAGATTATGCACTTGCCCGGCGCTTCGGCGCCCCAGAGGCATCCGGCCGTAGCAAGCACAACTGTGATAACTGCGAGTCTGGACGCTGTCATCGGTAGTCTCCTTTCGGGTCGGAGTTATTTTTCGACATTCAGCACAACACGCTGGATGGCGTTTCTCCCGGACTTCTGGAACGGGCGCGGGAGGGGTTGCGCCTGGCCGTTTGCGTCGATTGTGCGGCAGCGCAGATCGTACCGCCCGGGCTTAAGATCGGTCAGGAGAGCGACCCAGTGAGCGATAGTGTTCAGTAGCGGCCAAGCTTTCGGGCGACCGGTCTTGAGGTCGAACTGGCGCGGGATGGGGGGCAGTTTTCCGCCCGGCAGGTCGCCGCCCCAGTCTTTCGGGGGTCCCAGAATCTCGGCGTCCCGCCAGTTGCCCCTGGTGAAGTATGGATCGTCTTTGGGCAGCGCCTTGTCAGCCGGGTGCAGCCAGTATTGGACCTTACCGAGGCCCGAGATGCCCACTTGCGCCACGCCGGTGATCGCCACGGGCTGGGCGGTTTTGACTTTCTGCGGTACGTGGATGAACCTGGCGCAGGTCTTGACGGCGCTGACGGTATCGTTGTTCCACCCGGCGTAGGTATCATTGGCCTGGGGATCGTTGGTCAGGAATACGTGCTGGAGCCACTTGACCGACTTGTTCCCGTATGCATTTGGGACGAGGATCCGCACCGGTCCGCCTGCCCGTGGTGAAAGCGGTTTCCCGTTGAGCTTGTAGCAGAGGATCACCGGGTGCTCGCCGGGCGGGTCCTCGAGCACTCGTCCGATCGGGAGGGAACTCTGGAACAACTGTTTCGGGTCGTCGTTGTGATACCCGTAGTAGAAAACGCGTCGCACGTTGCCCGTCGGTTTGGTCATCCAGATCACGTCTCGCAGCGGTATGCCTTCCCAGAGCCCCATTCCCAGCGGTCCGGAAAAGTTGGTGCAACACATGACCTGGAGGAATCGCACGGCGCGTGTTTCGGCCAGTTTCATCAGGCCCGCCCAGTTCAGGGCTGTCTTGTTCTTCACGGTAAGGGGATTGTCGATCTTGGCGTTGCTGTCTGGATCGCCAGCCACTTCGAGCCGCCAAGTCTCCGCCGCCAGCCCGACTTCCTTGCGTTTAGCTTCAGAGAGCTTCCATGGCGGCGGGCTGCCGCGTCCGAATAGGCGGAAGTTCTTTGGGGGAGTCAGGTACTGGAGTTTCGCGACGGCCTGGCGGACGGCGTGGCCTTTCGGTCCGCTCTGGGCCCAGAGCGACGAGGTGGTCAGCGCCGCGGCGCCAGCCGCCCCGAGCTGGAGGAAGCATCGTCGCGTCAGTGCTTCATGTTGTCCGGGGAGTTTTTTCGCGTTTGTCATGATCCGTGGCTCCTGCTGTCACTCTGGACATTATGATTCTGCTTCGCCGGGATTCTACCAGATATGGCGGGGGGCGTATGCTTGAAAATATGGCGGGAAAGCTGGTAAGATCGGTACTCCCACATGACAGATCGTACGAGGAACATCAAAATGGTACGCAAGTACTTTCTAGCGGCTGCGCCGATAGCTCTTGGACTTGGGTTGGTGCTTCTGTTGTCAACCGACGATGCCCGGGGGAAACCCGCTCCAACTACCGCGAAACCGCAAGCGGGCAAGACGCTCAAGGTCGGTCCTGGTCAGAAGTATTCCAGACTCTCAAAAGCCCTGCGAGACGCCCGCGATGGTTACGTCATCGAGATCGATTCGAGCGGTAAGTACGCCGGTGACGTTTGCCTGATCCGTCCGAACGGTCTGACGATTCGGGGCGTCGGTAAGCAGCGGGCGAAGTTCCCCGCGGCCGGTAAGCATTACGGTGGCAAGGCGATCTGGGTCATTCGCGGTAACAATGTGACCGTCGAGAATATCGAGTTCTCGGGCGCCCGCGTTCGCGACAAGAACGGCGCCGGTATCCGCGCAGAGGGCAAGGGGCTTACGCTGCGAAACTGCAAGTTCCACGATTGCGAGGATGGGATACTCGGAGGTGGCGGGACGATGTTGATTGAGTATTGTGAGTTTTCGGCCTGCGGGCTGGACGGGCGGTCGCACAACCTCTACATCGGTAGTATCGACAAGCTGATCTTCCGCCACAACTACTCACACCACGCAAAGGTTGGGCATCTCCTCAAGTCTCGCGCGAAGGAAAACCACATTCTCTACAACTACTTCACCGACGGGCGGACCGGATCGTCCAGCTACGTGATCAACCTTCCCAACGGCGGGCGGAGTTTTATTGTGGGCAATATTCTCGTTCAGGGCGCCAGGACGCAGAACAGTACGCTCGTCGCCTACGGTGAGGAGGGCGTCAAGTACGGCAAATCCGAACTCTACGTGATCAACAACACGCTGATCAACAACCGCCACACGGGTGTGTTTCTCAACGTGCGCAAAGTTCCCGCCGGATTCAAATGCGTTGTCAGCAACAATATTTTCGTTGGTAAGGGCCCGGTATGCACCTTCAGCGGCGCCGAAAAGGCGGGCAACTACGTTGGTTCCGCTCCCGGTTTCATCGATCGGTCCGGTGGCGATTTCAGACTCAAGAGCGGCTCGCCGTGCGCCAACAAAGGCGTTGTTGTTCCCCGAGTGGGCAAGGTATCGCTGACGGCGGTATTCCAGTACGTCCATCCGCACTCGAAGCAGGCCCGGCCCAAAGACGCCCGCATCGACGTTGGCGCCTACGAGTACGAAAAGAAATCCCCATGACCAGACCACCTCAATCAATCGCAATATGGATAGCCCTGCTTGCCCTGACGCCGTTGGCGTGCAAGACCGGCGACACCGGGCGCGCATCCGATGGGCAATCGCCCCAGACAAGGTCCGCCGCCATGAAGAAGAAATTGACCCCCGAACAGTATCGCGTGACACAGCAGTGCGGCACGGAGCCGGCGTTTTCGGGCAAGTACAACGATCATCACGAGACAGGCACGTACCTCTGCGTTTGCTGCGACAAACCGTTGTTCAAATCGACCGCGAAGTACGATTCGGGCAGCGGTTGGCCCAGCTTCTTCCAACCGTACGATCGAAAGAGCCTCAGCTTCAAAACAGACACCAGCCTCGGCGTGGTCCGCAAGGAAGTGGTGTGTGGAAACTGTGGCGCCCATCTCGGGCACGTATTCGACGACGGTCCGGCGCCAACAGGCCTGCGATATTGCGTAAATTCCGCATCACTTGATTTCAAACCCAAAAAAGACTCCAAACCAAAGTAGGATCGACTTCATGAGAAACAGCACTCCGATCGCAATTACAGTACTCCTGTCGCTTTTCTCGGCCGCCCATGGGCAGGTCGGAAAGCAACTTCTCAACGCATCCGGCGTGCGAGGCGGGCTGGTGGTCCATCTCGGTTGCCGCGATGGTAAGATCACGTCCCAGCTTCGCGCCAACGACAGCTACCTCGTTCACGGTCTTGACGCCGACGCGGGCAACGTAGCGAAAGCCCGTGCTGCTGCCCGCAAGGCGGGCCTGTATGGTAAAGTGTCGATAATGCAGTGGAGCGGTAAATCCCTTCCGTATGCCGACAATCTCGTGAACTTGCTTGTGGCGGACGATCTTGGCAAAGTGCCCATGGGCGAAGTGATGCGAGTACTCGTGCCCGAGGGCGTGGCGCTTATAGGCGGTAAGAAGACCGTCAAGCCTCGCCCCGGGGATATCGACGAGTGGTCGCACTATCTTCATGACGCGTCGAATAATGCAGTTGCGAATGACACGAGAGTCGGTCCGCCGAAGCGGTTGAAATGGGCTTGCGGTCCTTTGTGGGCTCGCAGCCACGAGTTCAACTCGTCCCTGGTGGCGATGATCTCCGCGGGCGGACGACTCTTCTACATTTTCGATCATGGTCTGACGGGCGTAACCGACAAACCCATTCCCGAGCGGTGGACGCTCGTCGCTCGCGACGCCTTCAACGGTATCCTGCTGTGGGAGCGTCCTCTGGCCAAATGGGGTCCGGGCCAGTGGAGGAGCAAATCGCTGCGGGGTGTTCCGAAAACCGTTCCGCGTCGCATTGTGGCCCAAGGCGATCGCCTGTTCGCCACGCTGGGATACAGCGATCCGGTGTCGATTCTCGATGCGGCCACCGGTAAGGTTCTGGCGGTCTGCAAAGGATCCGACGGAGCCCAGGAACTGCGCTGCAGCAAGGGTGTTGTTCTGGTGTGCAAGGGCTCCGGTACAGTGATGGCGTTCGGGGCCTCTAACGGTGAGAAGTTGTGGGAGGCCAAGGGCGGCGTCCAGGCGATGTCGCTGGCGGCCGCCGGGGGCAAGGTGTTCTATCAGTCGGGCCCCATCGTTACGTGTCTCGACCTGAAAACGAGCAAGGAGTTGTGGAAAACTAAAGGACCCGCTCCCGCCAAACCGGACAAGAGACGCAGAAGGCCGCGCGGCGGGCTCGTGATCGTCCATGAAGGTTGCGTTGTGTTCAACGGTCCCGACGGCATGCAGGCGGTAAGCGCCGATACGGGTAAGACCCTCTGGACCGCCAGGGGCAAGCGTCTCGGAGCCGAACCGTTCATCGCCAACGGGCATATCTGGCAGCGGCAGGGAAGGGGCCTGGCGGGTATCGATCTTGCCAGCGGTAAGCCCGGCAAACAGGTCAAGGCTGACGGTGTATTCACCTGGGGCCACCACGCTCGCTGCTATCAGAGCAAAGCGACGGTCAATTATGTTATCACGCCGAACCGCGGCGTGGAGTTCGTAAGCCTGACAGGTAAGAGCAACACCGTGCATGACTGGACCCGCGGGGCCTGCACCTATGGCGTCATGCCGGGCAACGGGCTGCTGTACGTACCGCCCGACCCGTGCTTCTGCTATCCGGGCGTGAAGCTTACCGGTTTCCATGCGATGGATGGCGGGGCTCCGCCGAAGTACAAGAAAACCGGCGGCGATCGCTTGGTGAAAGGGCTCGCGTTCGGGAAAATCAAGAGTCAAAAAGCGACAGCCCCGAATGAGAAGGACTGGCCCACTTACCGTCATGATGGTCGGCGGAGCGGGGCTGCATCGTGCGACGTCTCGCAGGAAATCGCCCAGCAGTGGAAGGTTGATCTCAAAGGCAAACTTTCCCCTCCGGTGGTCGCGGGCAAGCGCCTCTACATCGCGGAGAAGGACGCCCATACGATCCACGCGATAAACACCGGCGACGGCTCGGGTGCGTGGCGATTCACCGCCGACGGGCGTATCGATTCACCCCCCACAATTCATGGCGATACAGTGTTGTTTGGGTGCACCGACGGGCGGGTCTATTGTCTGCGGGCCTCGGACGGTGAGTTGGTCTGGCGATTTCGGGCGGCGCCCGCCGAACGTCTGGTAATCAGTTTCGGTCAGTTGGAATCCGCATGGCGCGTGCATGGAAGTATTCTACTGGTCGACGGAACCGCATACTGCACCGCCGGGCGATCGACCTATCTCGACGGTGGGATTCACATTTTTGCGCTGGACCCGGCGAGCGGCAAGGTTCTGAACGAAACGCACATCGATACTTGGGCCAAGACCCGCAAAGACGCCGTAGGCAAACCGTTCATACCCGGATATCACATGGAAGGCGC
This sequence comes from uncultured Planctomycetaceae bacterium, assembly GCA_964607575.1. GTDB lineage: Bacteria > Planctomycetota > Phycisphaerae > SM23-33 > SM23-33 > BS750m-G57. The sequence continues at coordinate 11,423 of CAZSLS010000063.1, forward strand.
CTTCTCGGACGTCCTGGTCAGCGAAGGTGGTTACCTGTATATGGGCCAGTACAAGTTCGACCGCTCCCTCAAGCAGCAGGACGTTCCATACGCTCTGCTCAAACCCGGGGAAAACGCGGGCGCCATGGGCATGGAAGAACTCTTGGACAAACCGTACGCACAGAACGTGGGAACGCAGAAGAGAGACGAGGTCGTGCAGAGACAGTGGCAGTTGAGAGTCTGGCCGAAACAGGCTAAGGAGCACAAGGACAAGTACGGCGCCAGCAATCTCGGCGAGCGAAAGATGGGGCGGCACGTGCTGGCCACCGGCGGTTTCCTTGATACTGCGTGGTACAATCGGACGTTCTGGATGTACTCTGAGACCTGGCCCGGCTTCCATCACGCCAACTGGGGCGCCAAGACCGGGCAATTGCTTACCGTCGACGACAAGAACACCTACGCGGTGCAGGCCTATCCCAGGCGAAACCTCCAGAGCCCGTTGTTCACGCCGGGCAAGCAGGGGTACATGCTCTTCGCAGACGATAACGACAACGAGCCGATCATACCTGACTACACGCGAGGCGTTCCCAAAGGGATCGGGTTCACGAGAAAGGCCCCGCCGGTCTGGTTCAAGTGGGTTCCCCTTCGCATAAGGGCGATGGTGGCTACCGACAAAACGCTGTTTGTGGCCGGGGCGCCCGACGTGCTTGATCCCGAAGACATCATGGGCGCGTTCGAGGGACGAAAAGGCGCCTCGTTGTGGGCCGTATCGAAAACAGATGGTAAGAAACTCGCCGAGTACAAACTCGACTTCCCACCCATATTCGACGGTATGATTGCCGCCGACGGGCGGTTGTTTGTGGTAACAATAGACGGAAGCATTCGCTGCTATGGCGCAAAGAAATAGGAGTCGCAAATGTCCCGAAAAATAACTGCTGTATCCCGCATGGCGGGATTATTGTGCATTGCTCTGGCAGTGACGAGTGCTTCGGCCGGCTCGGCTGATGATATCCTCAAGGCCACCGGAATCCAGGGCGGAATGGTCGTTCATCTTGGCGCCGGAGACGGTAAGCTCACCGCCGCCCTGCACGCCAACGATGGTTTCCTCGTCCAGGGACTCGACGCCGACAGCGCCAATGTCGCCAAGGCCCGCCAGACCATTCGCGACGCGGCGCTCTACGGAAAAGTCTCGGTCAGTCACCTGAGCGGAAACGCCTTACCCTATATCGACGGGCTGGTGAATCTCGTTGTGGCGGAGGATTTGGGCAAGGTCTCCATGGACGAAGTAATGCGCGTGCTTTGTCCCAACGGCGTGGCGTACGTCAAGCAGGGCGGGGCGTGGAAGAAGACTGTCAAACCGCGCCCGGCGGAGATGGACGAGTGGACGCACTATATGCACGGGCCCGATGGCAATCCGGTAGCCAACGATACCATCGTCGCCCCGCCGAAGCGCTTGCAGTGGGTAGGTGGTCCGCGATGGGCCCGCCACCACGAGCACATGGCCAGTATAAGCGCCCTGGTGTCCGCCAAGGGGCGAATATTCTACATCTTCGACGAAGGGTCGCGCGCGTCGATCCAACTGCCCGCCAAATGGAAACTCATCGCCCGTGACGCATACAACGGGACGGTCCTGTGGAAACGCGATATCCCCGTCTGGTACACGCACATTTATCCGCTCAAGAGCGGACCGGCGATCCTTCCGCGACGCCTTGTCGCCGTGGGAGATCGCGTCTACCTGTCGCTGGGCCTGGATAAGCCGCTGGTGTCCATAGACGCGGGCACGGGCAAGACGATTCGCACATACAAGGGCACAAAAACCGCCGAAGAAGTGATACTCGCAGACGGTGTGCTCTATCTCGTGATCGATACCGCACCCTACAAAAAAGATACGTTCATCTGGGACGATCCGGTCTGCTGGACAGTGGGAAACCGTGCCATAAAGAAACGCACCCTGGGCGACAAGAAGCGGACGGTTATGGCGATTAACGCCAAATCCGGCGACGTACTCTGGTCCCGTGAGACGATGATAGCCCCCGCCACCCTGGCCGTTCGCGACGGTAGGCTCGCCTATTACGACTCTCAGAAAATCGTCTGTCTCGATGCGAAGACAGGCAAGCCCAACTGGGCCTCCGAGCAGATCGACAAAACGCCCAAGGCCTATCCTTCGCAGTACATACCGGCGTTGATAGTGTGCGACAGTGTTGTTCTTTTCACCGGCGGCAGGCACCAGGTGATCGCTGTCGACGCCGAGAGCGGAAAGAAATTGTGGAATCGCCCGCAGCACCGCGGCGGGCACCGTTCGCCGGAAGATCTTATGGTCGTTGACGGTTTGGCGTGGACCGGAGACGTGGCGAGGTCAAATAAGTGGACCGGGTACGACCTGAGAACCGGCGAGACAAAGAAGGAATTCGATTGCGACATCAAGGGATACTGGTTCCATCACCGCTGCCACCGCAGCAAGGCGACCACCAAGTATTTCATTCCGTCGCGAACGGGCATCGAGTACGTCGACCGGAAAAAGGAGCACTGGATACGCAATCACTGGATCCGCGGCGCGTGCATCTATGGCGTCATGCCCGCCAACGGGCTGACCTACGCGCCGCAGCATCCGTGCGCGTGCTATATCGAGACCAAGCTCAACGGGTTCAACGCGGTGGCGGGGGCGTCGAAAACCCCGACACCCAAATGCCCCGAGAACGCTCGCTTGACCAAAGGCCCGGCTTACGGGAAGGTCGGCAAGAGCCTCGCCAATCCGGCCGACTGGCCGACGTATCGCCATGATGCCGCTCGCAGCGGATATGGCAAGATCGCCGTTCCGGCGGAAGTTAAGCAAGCTTGGAGCCTGAAGATCGGCGGGCGACTCAGCAGTGTTGTGGTGGCGGGCGGTAAGTGTTTCGTTGCCCAGATCGATGCCCACACGGTACATGCCCTGGACGCCGGGACGGGAAAGAGCGTATGGACGTTCACCGCGGGCTCGCGCGTCGACTCCCCTCCCACAATCTACAACGGTTGCGCGATTTTCGGCTCGGCCGACGGATACGTCTATTGCCTCCGCGCCGCCGACGGCGCGTTGGTTTGGCGATACCTGGCGGCGACTACGGATCGGCGACACTTGGGGTTCGAGCAGATCGAGAGCGTCTGGCCCGTCCATGGGTCGGTGCTGGTGCGCAACGGCGAGGTATATTGCATCGCCGGACGGACGGTATTCCTGGACGGCGGGATGCGCTTCTGCCGCATCAATGCGCAGACGGGCAAGTTAATTTCCGAGACCGCGATGAACGATCGCGACCCGAAAACCGGGGAGAACTTCCAGACGCTGATGAGCGGTCTGAACATGCCCCCGGGCCTGAGCGACGTGCTGAGCAGCGACGGTAAGTTCGTGTACATGCGGTCACAGAGATTCAACCTCGACGGTAAGCGGACCGAGTTGTTCGCCGGGAATGCTTCATGGAAGGAGGACGTAGCGCAGGAAAGCGCATCGAAGCAGACCGGTGACGGCGTACACCTGTTTTCCACCGCAGGATTCCTCGACGGGTCCTGGTTCCACCGGACCTACTGGTTGTATGGGCGGATGGTTCACAACGGGTGCAACTTCTGGTTCCGGGCGGCGAAGTATGCGCCGTCGGGGCGAATCATGGTCGTCGACGGCGAGAAGGTCTACAGCTACGGACGCATGCCCAAGCATATGCTCTGGACGCCGGCGTTGGAGTATCGGCTTTATGCGGCCGACAAGAACGTCAAGTCCGAGTCGGTAGCCCGTACGCTGAAAGGCGGTAAGAAGCTCCAGAAGATCGGGCGAAATCGGTGGATATTCAATCGCGAGATTACCGGTAAGATGACGGTGCAGGAACTTTCTGCCGCCGACGTGAAGTGGTCGCGGGAGGCGCCGCCGATTATTGTCCGCGCGATGGTCCTGGCGGGCAAGACGCTATTCGTCGCCGGTCCGCCGAATGTGCTGGACGAAGAGTCGGCCGTCAGGAGGCGCTTCGACGCCGACGTGCAGAAGCAGATCGCCGACCAGGAAGCAGCCTTCAGCGGGAAGAAGGGCGCGTCGCTCTGGGCGGTATCGGCGGTCGATGGGAAACGCATGGGAGAACTGAAACTCGAAGCAATGCCCGTGTGGGACGGACTGGCCGCCGCACGCGGGCGTCTGTACATGGCGACGACCGACGGAAAGGTCCGATGCTTCGCCGAGGGCAAATAGTCCCGTCGATCGGCGGGTCAGGACGTTTCGAGGGGTGCGGGTTCCTCGTGCGGTGCTACCTCAACGCGATTTCGTCCGGATTGCTTGGCCTGGTATAACGCTTGGTCCGCGGCTTCGACCATTGCTTCGAGCGAAGGCCTGTCGGACGAATCGGCTACACCGAAACTCATCGTTACCCGGACTTCAACGTCTCCTACATTCAGAGATGTGTTGGCGATACATTCACGGCAACGCTCGAGCAGGTTCAAGGTATCTTCCGCTGTTTCGTCCGGGACAACAATGGCGAACTCTTCCCCGCCGTATCGGACCGGAAGGTCGATCTGACGGCACTGCGAGACGAGGGCGCGGGCAACTCCCTGTAGAACTCTGTCGCCAACACTGTGGCCGAAAGTGTCATTGACCTGCTTGAAGTGGTCCACGTCGGTCATCGCAAATGATAGTGTCCCGCCGTGGCGCTGAACTCTTTCCCATTCCTGTCCCAGGCGTTTGGTCATGGCGCGTCGGTTAAAAAGTTCGGTAAGCGGATCGAGTTGTGCATGCATCGTCAACAGGTCCTGCAGGCGTTTGGTTCGCAGAGCGGCCCGGACTCTCGCCCGGAGTTCAAATGCGTCAAACGGTTTGGTCACGTAGTCCACCGCGCCGAGATCCAATCCCCTGACCTTGTCCTTGGGACCGCCCGAACCCGAAAGGAAAATGACGGGGATTGCGTATAGTTCGGCGTCGTTTTTCAGGATGCGGCACACGTCGAAACCGGACATGTCGGGCATGTCCACGTCGAGGAGGATTAGATCCGGCGTCTCCCGTCGGATCATTTCCAGGCCCGCTCTCCCACCGTCGGCGCAGAATATGTCGACGTATTCTTTCGCCAACCGTGCCTTGGCCAGAGCTAGTGCGTCGGGACTGTCGTCAACAATGACTATCTTCATGGTTCAAGCCTCCCGGGTGGCGATGTCGTTCCGATGTCCGGCGTCCACGGCTTGGCAGAGTGTACTCAACTGGACCAGCGCCAGCAGGGTTGTTTCGCGGCATTGGGCGTGGGCTGCATTCTCCAGTCCCCTGGACGCTTCGGTCAGCCCCGGATACCCATACCCCCCGCTGGCGCCCTTGAGTTGATGGGCTATTCGTCGGACTTCATCGTAGCAGTTGTTCGCCAGCGCCTCCCGCATAGCAGCCAGCTTGGCGGGCAGGCTTTCGACGAAGTCGTTTAGGATATCTGCCAATTCCGGATCATCTTCCCACTCCGAATGGATAACCTCGGAACTCCGCTCTGTTGAGGCGTGTCCCTGGGCCCGTGCTGCATCCTGACCGGGCAGATTCCGTTCCACGGCGGCGGCAAGATCGTCGGGCCTGACCGGTTTGGTGATATAGTCGTCCATTCCGGCTTCCAGGCACTTTTCGCGGTCGCCTTTCATGGCGTTGGCGGTTATCGCGACAATTCGGATATCGTGATCGAGAACATCTGAGGCGGGGTCGCGGATCGTGCGAGTAGCTTCGTATCCGTCCATACCGGGCATCTGGCAGTCCATGAGGACGAGATCGTATTTCTGCCCGCTGAGAGCCTGGAGTGCCTCCTTACCGTCGGCGGCGGTATCGGCCTGGTAGCCAAGTTTCCGCTTGAGAATATGGAGGGCGACCTCCCGATTCATCCGGCTGTCTTCCACCAGAAGGATGCGGATGTTGCCTTTGCTGTTCTCGACGCTGGAGCAGTCGATGACCGGGGGCTCTGTGGCGGGTTGTTGAAGGTCCTCCGTAAGCCCTTGTCCATCTGTCACATGCGCCTGTTCGCTTTCTTCTCGAGGGGGTGTAGGCACCATTCTTCTCCGCTGCATTGTCTATACCAACGCCACTCGACCGCATTAGGAATATCGTCCGGAAATGGGGGGAGGTTAATGAAATGTTACTGTCTTTTGGAAAGAAAGAACACGTTGTCCGGAATTACCGTTGGTACGCACCGACCCTGTGCTGGGGCGATAGTCCCGACCGGTAGCGTCGATCGTGCGTTACTTGCGTTTTGGCGCGCTGCGCCCGCTCGACTTGAACCCGTCCAACCTGGCCTTAAGCGCCTTTACGATCTCAGGATGCTTGAAGTACAGGTTCGTCGTTTCGCCAGGGTCGGTTTCCAGGTTGTAAAGCTGCCCCGGAGCCTTTGGCGCCAGTTCCTTCAATGCGTACTGTTTCATACCCCAGCGACCATCGCGGTTGTAGTTATTACCGCCCGAGCCCTTGTGATCGAGGTACTTCCACTTACCGCGGCGGATCGACATCGCAAGACTCATCGTCTGCTGCAACAGGTACTCCCTGATCGGTTTGTCGCCCTGGGTCCCGAGCAGTGCGGGCAGGATATTGTAGCTGTCCTCGGCTGCTTCGTCAGGCAACTCCGTGCCGACTATCGCGGCGCAGGTGGCCATCACGTCGGTCAGGCTCGTCATCTGATCGCACTTGCTACCGGGCTTGATCTTGCCCGGCCAGCGGGCGATCAGCGGCGTGCGGTGCCCGCCTTCCCACTGGTCGCGTTTCACGCCTCGCCACGGTCTGGCGCCGTCGTGCTTGTGGTCGTGACGCATGGAGATTACCGTGGGAACTTCCGGACCATTGTCGCTGGCGAATATCAACAGTGTATTGTCCGCCACGCCGAGCCGATCGAGCGTCTTCATCAACTCGCCGACGACGTAATCCATCTCGAAGATGAAATCACCGTGCGGTCCGGATTTGGTCTTCCCCTTGAACTGATCGGCGGGGAATGAGGGCAGGTGAACCGCCTGCATGGCGTGATAGAGGAAGAAGGGCTTTTTTGGGGTCTTCTTCACGTGCCGATCGAGGAACTGTTTGCTCTTGGCGAGGAAGACCAGGTCGACCTCTTCGAGATTGAAGTTCGGCGCGATCATGCCCGGGCGATTGTCCCGGGAATAGGGATGTTTGGGCAGCGGTTTGCGGTCGACAATCTTAGTCGGCGGAACCGGTATCCGGTCGCCGTCAACGAACGCGTAAAGCCAGTCGGTGGTCGGGCAGGATACCGTTCCGTAGAACTGGTCGAACCCGCGATGGATCGGCGCGTCGGGGATGGCACGCGAGTAGTCGATCCGTTTGACCGCGGCCAGACCGTTTCTGCAGATGGGCTTGCCTTCCTTGTCGAAGAACGTCATCCCGATGTGCCACTTACCGAAACCGCCGGTGGCGTATCCGTTGTTCTTGAGCATCTGCGGGAGGGTCAGGCGCGTCTTCTCGATCATGCACGGTCCGCCGACGCCGGTGAACACGCCGCGCATACCCGTGCGGAACGCCATCCGCCCGGTAAGCACGCTGTAACGCGTTGGCGTGCAGACGGTTGACGGGCTGTGCGCGTCGGTGAACAGCATTCCCTGTTTGGCGAGTTTGTCGAGGTTGGGCGTGGGGATCTTCGATTCGGGATTGTAGCAGGCGACATCGCCATAGCCCAGATCGTCGGCGAGGATGAAAACGATGTTCGGTAGTTGCCCCGCGGTCTTCTCGCCTCGCGCCATCCCGCCTAATACCAAACCTGCGGCGCCTATTCCGGCGGCCTTAAGAAAACTGCGCCTCGTTGCTCTCGATTCGGTCATATCTTTCGTTCCTCGGTGCTGGTTTCGCACATTGTTGCCGACTCATGCAGTAACGTCAAGCAAGCGTCACGATTGCAGACCGGAGTGTCCTGCCCCTACCGCAATGCGGTAGGTATCTTCTTGATGGTATATCGAGGACATTTTACAATAGCCCCATGAGAGCATACATTCGATCGATCGTTACAATATCCTGTGTCCTGATTTGCGCTGTTGCCTGCGCCGCCGAACCGCAGGCGTCCGGCGGAATTCGCCTGGGCCGATGGTACTGCGCCGGACCGTTCAAGGACCGGGCATTCGGCAATGTCGTCCGGAGCTTCAACTTCAAGTTCGCGCCGGAGACGGATGTGCTGGCGGCTGGCGCAAAACTTACCGACCTTTCCAGGATCTACCAGGCAAAGAGATTCCAGGGTATGCTCGCTACGACAAATCGCCCGTGGGTGGAGCACCCCGAGTGGGTCGACGGCTACCGCCACCTCCTGCGCCGCGGGCCCGCCCCGTCGCGTAACGAGACGGTGTATCTCTACCGTACGATCACGGTCGGCGCAGCGACAACAAAGGTCATGCGGATCTACGCCGAAGATTTCCTGTGCGTGTGGATCAATGGCAAAAGACTAGGCCAGGCCGTGCGGAACTACGGGCCGAATCACTACCCCGTTCCGTTGGTGGTCAACCTGCCGCTGACCAAGGGCGAAAACCGCCTGCTGGTAAAGATCACCTCCCTGTTCGGGGCGCACGGATTCGCTTTCGCCCTGGACGGCGTGACGAGGAGCAATAAACAGTTACCGCTGCAATGCTCGCCCGAGGTCATCAATGACAGCAAGAGGACCAACTTCCATCCAGGCGACATGCCGTACGCCTCCGAATCGAAACGCCCGGCAGATGACAAGCATAGCTCCGCCGACGCGCTGCGGAGGGTTCGCCGATTCAAATTCGATGTGACCATGACGCCGATGTTCGACCCGCCGGTCTCGAAGATGGACCGCAAACTTAACGCCGAGTTCCCGCCAAGCAAGAACGGAAAGATCTATATCGACGCCCTGTCGGCCTTGAAGCCCCAAGCGGTCGAAGCGATCGCACTGCATAAACGCGATCCTAAACGCGGCGCACAGACCGTTATCGCCGCGGCCGGGGCGATCGAGGCGATCTGGAGGCGGCAGATCCGCGGACTCGGACCGATCGTCTTTATCCGCTGCGGCGCTTTCGGTGTGAACGCCATAGCGCCGTACAATTCAAACGGATCGACGCCGGCGAGCATCTGCCTCTTCGATCCCGCCAGACCGACCGAGCCCGCCAACGTAATCTTCACCGAACCGCGCCTGCGCATATACGACATGAATCTCTCGTACGATGCGAAAATTGTTTTCTTCTCGGCAATTCGAAAAGGCGTGCCCGGCGGATGGCATATATACGAAATAGGCACAGACGGGAAAGGACTCAAACAGATCACGAAAGGTAACTGCCGCGACATCAGCCCCCTGCTCCTTCCCAGCGGTCGGATCATGTTCGTCTCCGAGCGGGCAAACACCTGGGTGCAGTGCCAAGGCCAGAAGGCCGGCCTGCTCTACACCTGCAAGCGCGACGGGAGCGATATCAAATGCGTTTCGGCGAATATCGACAGCGATCATTCCCCGCAGATCATGAACGACGGGCGCGTACTCTTTACGCGATGGGACTACGGGATCGAGAGGAACGTCTTCGCACGCCACGCTCTGTGGTCTATGAATCCAGATGGTAGCCGCCTGCAGTTGTTCTTCGGAAACACAATCGAGGATCCGGGCGGGTTCTGGGAGGCAAGGTGCATCCCGAACCGACCCGAGGTGGTCTGTGTATTCGGGCCCCATCACAGTTATCATGCCGGTATGATCGGTCTGGTCTGGAACAAGCTGGGACCCGAAGCGCCGCGGGGCGAGGGATTCCGGTTTGTCACCAACGAAATACCCGTCTACTGCGACATAACGTTCGCGCACGGATACCAGGATGCGTTCCCGGTCAACGAGCGGTTGTTCCTGGTCTCCTACGGCGGAGACGGCGCCAGGAAGAACCGTTTGTACCTGCTGGACGACCGCGGGAACCGCAAGTGTATCTATGAGGCCGCGGGAAATCTCGGCTGCTGGAGTCCGATGCTGCTGAAGGCCCGCAAGACCCCACCGGTAATCCCGACGCAGTGCGACAACCCCGAATGGAAGTATCGCGAGCCGGAAAAGATGAATTCCAAACCCGACGCTCTGAGCGGTACGCTGATCGTGCAGGATGTCTACCAGGGCATCGAGCCCCACGTGAAGCGAGGCGAGGCGAAATTCATCCAGGTCATGGAGCAAGTCCGCAAGTCGCGCCGGATGGCCGGTGGCGAGGCTTGGGGGCATACCCCGATCATCGGGCGCGGTACGGTTCACGTCCGCAGGCTGATCGGGCTGGTGCCCATCGAGTCTGACGGCTCGGCACACTTCAAGGTCCCTGCGCTGCGGAACATCTCGCTTAACGTGCTGGACGCCGAAGGCAAGATGCTTATGCGCATGGGTTCTGACACGCACGTCATGCCCGGTGAACGCCAGAGTTGCATCGGCTGCCACGAGAATCGCCGGGGCGGTCTTGCCCCGACGCCGGGAAACACCAGGCCCGTCGCCGCAAAGAAACCGCCGGTCACGCCAAAGCGGCCGGGCTGGGGGACCGGCGGGCTGCTGGACTACCAGAAAGTGATCCAACCGATATGGGACAAGTACTGCATCAGGTGTCACGGCGGACCGAACCCCAAGGCGGGCATGGACCTCAGCGGCGACCGCACGAGATTCTTCTGTGTCTCGTATGACAATCTCGTCGAGCGGGACACTGTCAATTTCAACGCCCCGTTCGCCGGCGGACACGATGAGACAACGCCCCGCAGCGTTGGCTCGATCGTAAGCCGCCTCTGCGACCACATAGAGGGAAAGAAAAAGTGCGGTAAGGCGATCCCTCTCGCCGACCGCCAACGGATATATACGTGGATCGACGCCAACGTGCCATACTACAGCACGTACACTTACACAATGGTCCGCGGGATAGGCGCCCGCGACAGTTGGGAGACGGGCAAGGGGGCCAACAGAAAAGGCTGGCTGGTGGGCGACGTTGCGCCCGCGTTCGACAAACGCTGCATGTCGTGCCACAAACGCCGGATCAACAATCAGGGCTACTGGGGCTGGCTTGGCGGGCCCATGACGCAGATGGTGACTGTGTCGAGCAAATTGTGGACCGATCGGGGCGCCACCGCCCACGTGTTTCCGCAACGCTATCCGATGAGCGCCAAGATCGGGCCCGAACTTCGCATCAACCTGACCAATCCCGCCCGTAGTTCCATGCTCCAGGCCCCGCTTGCCAAATCTGCCGGTGGATGGGGCCTGTGCAGGAAAACCGATGGTTCGCCCGTCTTCGCCGATACCAGCGACGTCGACTACAAACGCATGCTGGGGGCGATAACGGTGGGCAAGTCGCGTCTCTACAAGGCGCCGCGAGTAGACATGGACCCCCGGCACGTCAAGAAGGTCCTTGGGGCCATGCCAAAGACCAAAACCACCGCGAACACCAAGCGTCCGACCGGCCGGTAATTACTTGACCTTCTCGACCTTGAAGTAGTCGATCCGGGTCATGTCGCCGCCCCTTTCCCTGCTGAGGTTACTTACACGCCATAAGTTTTCGCCGCCGAATCAATGCCAACCCGCCAAGTGTCAACAGTGTGAAGGTGGCGGGTTCTGGGATGGGAACACCCGGATAAAACGTATCGAAACCGTCGAGTTCCAGAATCCGAGGAGAGAGATACGACAAATTCGCGTCCCCCGGTGTCACAAACTCAGCTCGGAACCGGTTGGTGGTGGGGGCGGAAAACACGTTCGCCGCGAGGCTCAGGTGGTTCTCCGGTACGTCGGTCCGTACGATCGCCTGCGGGGGCGAAAGAGTGTCGCCGAACGGATCGGACGGCAGGAGTTCGAAGAGTTTCGTGTCAAAGCTGTCGGTGTCGGCATCGTAGGCATACAGGGAGAATCGGCTGAATCCCCGCCAGAAGATATCGCGGCCAAGCGATGCAGGGTCGTGCGCCGCATTCAGCACGAAGCTCCTGACGGTGATCGGTAGGGCAGCTTGCCATTCTACGAAGTGAAGCTGACCGCCGCTGGACCAATCCTGGAATATAGTATTGTACTTCTCCCCGTGATTGGGCAGCACAACGTTCTGGCCGCCAAACATGTTTGAGGTCAGCGAGAAGAACTCTGTAGGGCTGCCGGCGGTTATCGAGGCGCCTTGGCTGATGTCCCACAAATCGTCGGTTACTCCGTTTACTCCCGGGGATTCTCCACGACTCTGACCGACGGCAGCCGACACAGCCACTACCACACATACAAGTTGAATTGCCTTTTTCATCGCTCTATCCTTTTCCAATCCAGACATACCGAAACCATCACCAGTGGGAACTTGGCCGATGTAGCCTGACGCAGAAAAGAAAACGTATGAGCGAGAACGCTCCTGCCTCATTTCAGATTCGACCGGCTCAGGTCGAATTTAGCTCTGCCGCTTCCCAAGCAAAATAGAGCAGCGGGCATTGTACCCTGGAACCTCGATTTCACCAAGGGGAAAATCGAGGAATCCTGCTTTCTGACGCGAGGTCGGCGAGATACGCGACGGTGAGACTACCCAGATGGCGATCCGGTTGGCCCTTAGTGATCTTCTTGTAGAAATATCCGGTTTAGTTGTCTACTTGACTTTCGCGACCTTGAAGTAGTCGATCCGGGTCATGTCGCCGCCCCATGCCCTGTTCGGGTCGATCATCAACCGAATCAATTGCCCCTTCTTCAGCACTACTTTCTCGACTACGAACTTCGCCGACGGCGGACCGACCGCATCGCCGATCGGACCGCCCCGCTTCAGCGCTTTGGCGACCTTGACGATTGCGTTGGGGCCTTTGGTGGCGACGATGTCGAGAGACCACTTGATCCCCGTCAGCATGCGGTGCTTGATCTTGGCGACGTTCACGTCGGTGATTTTTCCGGAAATACGATACGTCCCGTCGGCGGGCGCCTTGCAGGTAACCGCCACAGCGCCGCCGGAGGTCTTCTCCTGGTAGGGATGCGCCAGCACCTGTTTGGCCTTGCTGTCACCCCAGAAACCCTCGAATCGCCCGTCCCAGTCGGAATGGTATATCCAGCCCTCGGTCTTCTTCGGGTTGGGCATCATGGAGCCTATGGGTCCGCGGACCTTCCGTCTGATTCCGCCGGACCTCTGCTTCGGTGACATGGCCAGCGTGGCGATGTCCAGACGCCGATATTCCTGGCGGGCGTGGATCAACTGGAACCAGAACCCCCACGTATCGTCGGCGGTATTACCCTTTCCGTCCGGCCCGTCGCCTTTGGGATTCGCCACGTCGGCGGGTTTCAGGCTCAATTCCCCGTCCACGTCCGCCGGTTTCGGGGCGCTGGCGGGCATTGTGGATGCTTTTTTTGTCCGAGCGGTTTCTCGTCTTCCGGGCGATTTCCGCGAACCACGATCCGCCAGCAGGGTGACAGTCAGCATTATCAGCAAACCCCCGATCCCAATCATCGCTACCTGTCTTACCGCCATTTCAATCTCCTCATGAGTATCATGTGCCGGAGGATATCAACGCTCCGGTGAATCCTATCCGGAATGGAACCCGCGAGCAAGAACCACACCGCGGCGTGTCGCCGCGGTATCGTTGCGTTCACACTGCGGCGGTTGCCGCGTGAGCCTGGTGGGCCTGGTGCGCCTGGTGCATGAATGCTTCGGTGCGGATCTGCTCGCTGGTCTGGAGGCTCCCGTCGTGGACCATGCGGAGGATCGGCACGTTGGGATTGTGCTCGGAGAACCGGTGCAGCAGGGCGTTGACGATCGTACTCGGCAGGCAGTTGAACGGCGCGAGGTTGACCACTCCGTGGAACCCGTGGCGGGCGTATTCGACGGCCCGTCCCATCCCCAGCACCGTATCGCCGCAGCGGATTGCCTGGTCGACATACGGCGAGGCGTGGTGCATGACCTTGTGGGTTGGCGTTTCGTGGAAGAAGTGCGGCAGGGCTCCTCGGAACGATCGGCTGATCCGCCGCACGTCCATTTTCTGCACCATGCACGAGGCGCACTGGCCGACGTAGCTGCCGAATTTGCGCTGCCGGAGCAGTTCCTGCTTCCGTTCCCAGTCGATGAAGTCCACCCACTCCTGCATCGCCGGCATGGCCGCCTCGCCGCCTAGTGCCTCGATGCGCCGCACCGCGTAGTTGTTGCTGAACTCCGTGCTGCGAACGTAGATTTCTCCGATGAAGCCGATTCTCGGGCGTGTCTCCGAGCGGTTTACGGGCACCGCCTCCAACCGCCTTCGCGCCCGGGCTGGCACGTCGCCGAGCTTGCCCCGCAGAGTGATCTGTCGGCAGAGCTCATCGAGGGATATTTCGTAAGCCCTGTCCGCATCGCCTTTGTGCAGTTCGTAGGGTCGCGTGCGGAGCAGGAGCTTCTTGATGTAGTCCATCGCGACAATGCTCTGCCATGACAGGCGCCTGAAGCCTGTGCCCAGGTTCTGCATGTCCCTGGCGTATTCGGAGGCCTGGTCGAGCAGGACCATGGGGACCTCGGCGAGACCCAGTTCGTCGAGCACCATGCGGTGATGGCGGTTGTACTGTCCAAAGCGGCAGGGTCCGCAACTGGTGGCCATGAAGAAGCAACTCGTACATGGGTCGAAGTCGCCGGCCTGGGTCTTCTTTACGATGTCGCCGGTAGTCAGGATGCAGGGATAGCATTCCTTTCCGCTGGTAAACCGCCTTCCGAGTTCGAGGCTCTCGGCGTCGGGCGGGGGCAGGGCCTCGCCGCGGACGCCGTAGTGTCGCATCGCCGCGGCGAGTACATGATTGTGATCGTCCATGTGAGGGATGTAGACCGTTCGGTGTCGATTGGTGGACATCACGGTGTTAATCTGGATGGGCTGTTTGCGACCGGTCCCCTCGCGCGGTTTGGACGTGGCGAGGCTGTCGAGGAAAGCCTCCAGTCGCGTGATGGCGCCGGCGTCGGCGCTGTGTTCGTCAACTTCGATCGTCAGGTACGGTTTGCCCTTCATCTCGCAACGGAAGTATTTCATGATAAACGAGTCGGGCCCGCATCCGAAGTTAGTCAGGTACACCGCATTGAGGCGAGGGTCCCTGGCGATGACGCCGGCGGCGGCGAGGATACGCTGCCCGTATCGCCAGTACATCGACTTCATCTCCGGGCCGACCTTGCGAGGGATAGGCAGGAAGTCCAGCGGAATTGCGACGGCCCCGAGTTCGCGGAGCTTGTCGGGGATACGCAGGTTCAGCCCCGGGTCGCAACCGTTGTAAGGGCGGGAGATCAAGACCAGCGCCGGGCGGTCTGGGGGCAACTCGGCAAGCAGTTCGGCGCCGCGCCGAGTCATCCGCCGGCGGAACGTGTCCTGCGCTTCGTGGGCCGCCTGTATAGCCGCCTCCACCGCCCCGCCGCGCCGCCCGAGCCCGCGGGCCAACTCGCGCAGCTTACCGTCGGTGTGCTTGCGCCCCCACTGCATGTGGAAGACAGGCTCGAGTACGGTCGTCTCGTACTTGTCGAGTTCTATCGCGGCGCGGGCGAGGTAGGGCATGGACTGGACGTAGGGACAGTTGCAACCGTGTTCGCAATCGTCGACCAGCGTTTCCATGTTCACGATGCAGGGCAGGAACAGGTAATCGACGCCGCGTTGGAGCAGGTCGATCACGTGCCCGTGTGCGACCTTGATCGGGAAGCACGTCTCCGCGGCAACGGCCTGCCCGCCGCAGTCGACCACGTTGCGGTTCGTGGGCGAAGAGGGCTCCACTCGCAGTCCGAGTTCGGTGAAAAATGCGTTCCAGAACGGGAATGTCTCCCAGAAGAACGTTGCCCGCGGGATGCCCACTGTCGGCGCATCGTCGGGCAGCTCGGCGGTGGCGGTGTAAGACGTCATCAGCATCTTCTGGCGCTCGGCGAAGAGGCGGGGAAGGCCCTCGCCGAGCGATTGGCGCTTTTCTTCGTCGAATCTACCGCACCGGGTACCGTAATGCAGCGGGCGGTCGCCTTCGATCGTGACGCGCCGCACCTCGCAGTGGTTGGCGCATTGGTCGCACTCGAACGACTCGACGGCGTATTGGCGATCGGCCAGGTCGAAACCCTTGAACCGCGAAGGACCGTCGGAACTGCTTTCCATCGCGATAGTCGCCGAGCCCAGCGCGCCGAGTACGTCGTGATGGGGCGGGACGATTATCTTCTTACCGGTTATCTTCTCGAATGCCGCCTTCACCCCGCGATTGTACGCCGTGCCCCCCTGGAAGAAGATCACGTCCCCGATCTTGCGGTCCTCGACCACGCGGTCGAGGTAGTTGAGTACTATCGAGTAGCTCAGGCCCGCGACGAGGTCTTCGGTCGACGTGCCCTGCTGCTGGTGGTGGTTCAGGTCCGATTCGATGAACACAGTACACCGCTCCCCGAGCCGGGCGGGCGACTTCGACGACAGTGCCATCTGCCCGAACTCCTTCTTGATGCTGATACCGAGTTTCTCGGCCTGTTCCTCGAGGAACGATCCCGTGCCCGCGGCGCAGACCTTGTTCATCGTGAAATCGACCACGGCGCCGTCTTCGAGGCTGACGTATTTTGAATCCTGCCCGCCGATCTCGAAGATCGTGTCAACTCGCGGGTCGACCGCCACAGCGCCCCGGGCGTGGGCGGTGATCTCGTTTTTGACCAGGTCCGAGCCGATGAAGTCGCCGATCAGGTATCGCCCTGACCCGGTCGTGCAGACGCCCTGGATGGTGACCTTCTCGCCGATCTCCCGCCCGATCTGGCTCAGTCCGTCGCGGACGGCCTCGATGGGGCGACCGGCCGTCATGAGGTAGCGGCGTGCCAGCACGCGGCGCCTGGAGTCTATCACGACCAGGTTCGTGCTGATCGAGCCTACGTCCACGCCGAGGTACGCCTCGACGGGTCCGGGGCCTTCTACAGGTTCGGTCTCCGTGCGAATGGGGTAATCGTCGCCTTGCAGCGGTTCGTGGGATTGGGTTTGGTTGCCGGGGCTCTTCAGGTATTCCTGGAGTACTTCCGGTCCGCGAACGTCTGAATCGTGTCCCGTTTCGATCAGCGCAAGGACCGCCCCGATAGCGCCCATCGAGGAAAAGTACTCGGGCACGATCAGTTCGCCGTCGTCCAGGTTGCAGACGCGTTCGAACGCGCGGACCATGCCCGCATTGGCAGCCACACCTCCATGAAACGCGATGGGCCGGACCAGATCCTTGCCCTTTGCGATCGTGCCCTTGAAGTTTCGCGCAAGGGCCATGCACAGGCCCGCGACGATGTCGTAATCCGGCGTGGCGACCTGTTGCAGGTGGATCATGTCGGACTTGGCGAATACGCTGCATCGCCCGGCGATTCGAGGGGGGTGTTCGGACTTCAGCGCCAACTGCCCGAACTGCCCCTCGATGCTCACGCCCAGGCGGGCGGCCTGCTGGTCGAGGAACGATCCGGTCCCCGCGGCGCAGACCGTGTTCATCGCGAAGTCATTCATCCGCAGCTCGCCGGTGGCGCCGTCGGGTGACAGCAGGATCAGCTTGGAGTCCTCGCCCCCCAGTTCGATCACCGTTCGCACTTCCGGTTGCAGGCGCATTGAGGCCTTGCTCTGGGCGATGATCTCGTTGACGAAGAAGGCGCCGAGCAACTCGGCGATCAGTTTGCCCGCCGTGCCCGTGACGCCTATTCCCTCGATGCGGGCCCGCGGGGTCCGCGAAAGCATGTCGCTCAGCACTCTCCGCGCGGTCTCAACCGGGCGCCCGTGCGTGCGGACGTAACGCTCCTCAATGACGATACCGCCCGGGGTCATCCCGACTGCGTTGACGCTCACAGAACCAATATCCAAGCCAATGTACATATCAAGCTCCTTTCGGGCGCGATGTCGCCGGTGGTGCTGATACCTGGACACCCGCTGTTGACTTGAAGCATGGCAAGATGTGTGCCAACAGTCTCCGCCAAGGGCCTGGAATACCTGTGTGTCTATGTAACATATTAATCCTTAGATAGTTAGACCGGTCGCGATTCGATACATTGCGATCGCGGTCCGATATTACGGTCAAGCAATCTTTCTCTCAATG
>CAZSLS010000064.1:0-29289 GCA_964607575.1 uncultured Planctomycetaceae bacterium
TTCTTCTTCTTCATCTTCTTATTGGCAGGGTTAGGGCTGTCGGGGTCGACGTGTCCTGCGATCTCTGCGGAAGGTTTCTTGCCCGCCACGGCGGCGATCATGGCGTGGGCTGAAAAATGGCCGATCTTGGCGTAACTGTTGGCGCAATTGAACCAGTGTGAAATCTGTCGTCCTACCCTGTTACCGCGGAAGCGAATGGTGTCGACCGCATAGCAGTTGTCCAGTTTTTTGGCGGCTTTCAGTTGGGCCGTTGCCACGTTTCCGCCCTTGCCTCCCATGCCGCTTGTGGCGATGATGAAAGGTAGATTTGGGACCTTGAGATCCTTACGCATGTCCTTTACGAAATTCACCATATTGGTTTCGTATTCCTTGGTGAAATCCTTATTGCATCCATCGTTCCAACCTTGATGCCAGAAGAAACCGGCAATTTCATATGCCTTGCTCTTGATCGCCGGGAAGTACTTCTTGAGATTGGCCAGAACATCCTTGGTTTCAGACAGGACGGCTTTGTATTTTACGCCCATGTGTTCTGGTGAACTGCCATCGGCCATCGGGCCGGATGAAGGCGGACGAAAAGTGGCCGCAAGAGGTTGACCGCCCCATGCACATTTGATCAACAGAACTTCATCTTCAAAGTGCCGGCCGAGAACGTGACCGAAAGTAAGTTCAGGTCCAATCGAGGGATGACGGCGGTATATCTTCTTAACGTTGTCAACGCTCAAGGTGCATGCTTTTACGCCTTTGTTACTCTTGTGATAATAGAAAACATCTTTGCGTTCGATCCATTTGCCTGAAGCGTCCTTGAGGTATTTGAAATCGTTCTTCGCGGCATAATCGAGATCGCCATCTTTACCTTCCGAGATAAAGCCGAATCCTTGCATGTTTGATTGGCCTGCAAGAATGAACACTTTGAGCTTGCCGTTTGAGCTCGCTTTATTCTCTTCCTTCGCTTCAGCGCGATCTAATGTAGCCGCGAGTGTCAGCGTGACCAATAAACTGAATACAAATGTTTTTTTCATTCTCAGCGAACTCCTTTTTCTCGACATTTCGTAACCGTTCACCGGCCTCAGAACAATTCCGAGATATTTGGCCGCTGAACGATATAGACGCCCTTTTATATCCTTAAAGGTTAACGATGTTAAGAACTTCCTCGAGCGGGGTCAGCGGAAGTTACGCACGGGATGCGATCTGGCCGATATATCAACGTGACGTCTTTGAAATCGAGAATTCCACATGATGCAGTTGTGGCTGTTACGCATCGCTGTAACGCACGATGTGTAATGTGCAATATCTGGAAAGGCGATACGCCCGATCGCCTGATGCCCGAACACATGCGCAAACTCCCGGCCGAACTGAAGACGATCAACCTTTCCGGCGGCGAACCGTTTCTCCGCGACGACCTGGTGGAATTCGTTCGCGAGGTCCGGGCGAGATGTCCGCAGGCGGCGATCACGATATCGACTAACGCCTTCCTGCCCGATCGCATCGCCGGCGCAATGGGCGAGCTTCGGCGGATCGATCCGGACATCCGCCTGGCGGTCAGCCTGGACGGGCTGGGCGCTGCGCACGATCGGATCAGGGGCGCAGACGGGGCGTTTGAGCGGGCAAGGGGGCTCATCGACCGCCTCGGGGCCGAGGGATACCGCGGGCTTCGTTTGAGCATGACGCTGAGCAACGACAATCTCGACCAGTTGACGGACGTGGCGCAACTGGCCGATCGCCTGGGCCTGGAGCTTGGGATAGTCGCCGCCCACGGCGCCGGGACGCATCTGGGCGTCGAGTCCGGCGACGTCGCGATCGAGCGGATCCCGGCGTGGTTGGCCCGAGCGTTCGGGCAGGTTATCGCTCCGAGATTGCGCACCTGGCGGGCGAAGAACTGGCTTCGAGCGCATTTTGCGTGGCAGACGTACCATTACCTGGCCGGGCAGTTGTGGGAGATCCGCTGCGGGGCCGGACGCGATATGTTCTTCCTTCAGGCCGACGGCGCCGTCTACAGTTGCTCGGTTCGCGGGAAGGAAATGGGCAATATCGTCGACGAGGAGTTTCCCGAGATATGGACCGGTCCGCGTGCAAAGGAGGCCCTGGAGTTCGTCAACCGCTGCCCGGAGCGATGCTGGATGATCTGCACCGCCCGCAGCACGTACCGCGCCAGGTGGCTCGGCGTCTGCGCGTGGGTGGCGTGGAACAAGTTGCTGGCGCACCTGCGTCTGTTCAGGGTGCGGGACCTCTCGTCCGGTGAGGACCGGGAGGGGGCGGTATGAGGATTCTGCATATCGACAAATTCCTGCCCGGTTGGGGTTATGGCGGAGGCGTCGAGAGTTGCATCGATGCGATGACCGCCGCCCAGCGCGCACGCGGGCATAACGTGATGGAATTCGGGACCGCTCGCGGCGACGATGCGCCGGAGATGCCCCGCTTCTTCGACTTCGCGGCCTCGCGGAGTCCGTGGAACCTCCCGCGGATGATCCATAACGGCGCCGCGGCCGGGAAACTCGAGAAACTGCTGCAATCCTGCAAAGTCGACATCGCCCACGTTCACAGCATTTACCATCATCTGACCCCTTCGATCCTTCCGGTCCTCGCGCGTCGGCGAATCGGGATCGTCATGCAGATGCACGACTACCGCCTGGCCTGCCCGGCGAAGCATTTTCTCCGCCCGCGTGACGGGGTGCATTGTATGCGGTGTCATCCCAACAAATACTTTCACGCCGCCGGTGGGGGGTGTGCGGGTTTGGCTGGCGCGGGATCGGCCGTCGAAAGCTACATCTCGCGGTTGACGCGAAGTTACTTTCGGTTGGTGGACTTTTTCGTTTGCCCGACGCGGTTCATGCGCGGGATCATGCGCCGAATCGGCGCCCCGCGATCGAAGCTGATCGTGCTGCGGAACATGGTGTCGGCCCCGGCGCGAAACCTCCGCCAGGCGGAGATTCCGCGGAGAGTTCTCTTCGCCGGTCGAATGAGCCCGGAAAAGGCTCCGGAGATGATGCTCGATCTGGCGGAGCGAGTCGAGAAAATCGAAGTAATCCTTGCCGGAGACGGTCCGATGCTGGACGAACTTCGCCGCAGCGCCGCGGGCAGGGGGCTCGATAACGTTACTTTCACCGGGCACGTTTCGTGCGACGAGGTAGGCGCCTTGATATACAGTTCATCCGCGGTGATAGTCACCAGCCGGTGGCTCGAGAATTCGACGATGACGATGCTCGAGGCCATGCTGGCCGGGCGATGCGTGATCGTACCGGACCGCGGACCGCTGCGAGAATGGATCGAGGACGGGCAGACGGGACGATTGTTCGCGCCCGATGATATCGACTCACTGGTTACGGTCACTCAGGAGGTGTTGTCGAATGCTGCAAAACGCCACCGCATGGCCCGTGCGGGCAAGAAGCTTGCGACCGCGAGGCACGAACCGGACCTGATAGCCGATCGCCTTGAAATACTCTACAGGGAGGCAAGTGCCCGATGCGCATTGCGATGGTAGGTTTGCGAGGCCTCCCGGCGCGTGGCGGCGGGGCCGAGCGAGTTGTCGAATGTCTCGCCGACGAACTTGCCCTGCGCGGGCACGAGATCATCGTCTACGGGCGCCGCGACTACCTCCGCGACGCTCCGCCATGGCAGGGGGGCAGGGTAGTGCTCACGCCGGGTGTGGGGGGCAAGAACCTGGAAACTTTCACGCATACCGCCACCGCCGTCTGGGACCTCATGCGACGCGACGTTGACGTGGTACACGTTCATTCGCCCGGTCCGGCGCTGTGGAGTTGGGCGGCGGCGTTGCGGGCCCGGGCGGTCGTCTTCACCGTGCATGCTGCTGACTGGCGGCGCGACAAATGGTCGCTGCCGGCGAAGATGATGCTCAATCTCGGTCTGGGGATCGGGATGCGAGTTGCCCGGGAAGTAACCGCCGTTTCCCAACCGCTGGCGACCGAATTGTCCGAGCGCTTCGGTCGCGATGTTACGTTCATACCCAATTCCGTTCGCGCCGCCGAACCGGTCCCCCCCGGCGAGGTGCTCGGCGACCCAAGATGGTCCCTGAGTCCCGACAGGTACGCTCTTTTCGTGGGTCGAATCGAACCGGAGAAGCGACTCGACGTGCTGTTGAAGGCCTGGGAGAAGGTATCAGCCGACTTGGAGGGTTACCAACTTGCGGTGGTAGGGGACTTTATGAGTACCTCGTACGGACGGGAATGTCGCAAAAATGCCCCTGATCGGACTGTTTTTCTGGGGTTGCAGCACGCCGGGAGGCTGGCGGAACTCTACAGCAACGCCGCGATTGTCGTCCAACCGAGCGTGCTGGAAGGTATGTCTCTCGTCCTGCTGGAGGCGGCGAGTTATGGACGTTGTATTCTGGCTACGGAAATACAGGAAAATGTGGCGGTCCTTGGTGATTGTGGTATATACTTTAAAGGAGACGATGTTGATGAACTCTCTGCTCTGATCTGTCGATACTTGAGAAGTGAGCGCGAACGTTCCTTCGTGGGAGGTCGGGCTCGATCGGCAGTGGCTCAGAAACTTTCATGGACAGAAATAGCAATTGCGATGGAACGTATGTATCACCGAGCGCTCGGTTGACCCGGGTGCTGGAGGACAGTCGATGACCCGCACCATGGCAGGCAAGATACCCGCGCTGGATACCGATCGCTGGGCGGCCCCTGACATCGCTCGCGGTAAATGGTCCCGCGCGGATTCCGCAAGATCACCGGCGGTCATGCCGACCATTCCCGGGGAGACTCGTCTCTACAGTATCGTCAAGCGCGCTACAGACATCGCAGTTGCGGTGACGTTACTCCTGCTGCTGGCGCCGCTGATGGGCTTCGTTGCGATTCTGGTTAAGCTTACCAGCCGCGGCGAGGTGTTCTTCAAGCAGACCCGCATCGGGCTCAACGGGCGATCGTTCACGATGTACAAGTTCCGCTCGATGTGCAAAGGGGCACAGGACGATCGGAAGTTTCTCGCCGACCTCAACGAACAGGACGGGCCTGTATTCAAAATAGCCGACGACCCGCGCCTGACGTCCATCGGTAAATTCCTGCGAAGTTCGAGCCTGGATGAATTACCGCAACTCTGGAACGTATTGAAGGGCGAGATGGCGATCGTCGGTCCCCGCCCGCTCTGGCAGCCCGAAGCCGAGAAAGCCAGCCCGCGAGCGCGGTTGCGCACCTGGGTAAAGCCCGGTTTGACGTGCCTGTGGCAAATATCGGGGCGAAGCGAAGTTGGATACGACGAGTGGGTCGAGCTTGATCTGTACTACATCCAGAATCGCTCGCTGCTGCTCGATCTCCTGATTGTCCTGCAGACTATCCCCGCCGTCCTGAGCGGGCGCGGGGCGTACTAGAGGAATAAAGTCCTTTCAAGTCAGGCGTTATAGCTTCACGCCGACCATAGAAGCACCATCAGTCCGGATTGGGGAATTGCTTATTTCACTGCCTGCCAAACTCTGCCGATAACTCCTTCAGGAGGTCGTACGAGGAGATGTTTCACAGAGACAGTAAACCCGGTCCGTCCAGCCATACATCGAACGAGATATCGCAGTACACCCAGGGTATGCTGCGATACCGACGTGGCGATTACCAAGCCGCCGCGGAGCTGCTCGGTTCGCTGAGAGACCATCCCGGTCCGCTTGGAAGGATGGCGGTCTTCTACGCCGCTATGTCCAACCGCGCTCTCGGAATCGAGGCGATGCGCACCTGCGATTTCCTCCAGGCCGAGAGATACCTCGGCGCCGCGGTCCGCGGGATCGGAAACCGGGCCGACCTCACCACCTATCTCACCGCGTGTTACGCCATGAACCAGCGCTTTGACCGGTGTGCCCACGAGATGGAAAAGACCGCCGAATCCAACGGTGGACCCACCGAGTGGCGCAAACTCGCCCAGGCGCAGTGGCGCGCCGGGATGAAGGAACAAGCACTGATGTCGCTGTCCAAAGCCACCAGGCTATTCGGCGACGACCACCGACTTCAACTGCAACTCGGTCTCTTCCACGCCGCCGAGGAACGATACGACCAGGCGTTTACCCATATCTCCAACGCCGTCCGGAACGATTGCGATAACGCCACGGCCCACTACTATCTGGGCCTGACAGCTGCCGCACAAGGCGACGGTCAGCAGGCACTGCGGTCTTTCCAGCGATCGTTCGACCTCGAACCGGACAATCTGCTGATTGCCAGGCAACTTTCGATGGCCGCCGGTGTGGTCCACCAGGCCGGAGTCCGTTTCGTCCTGCGTATACCGGAGTCTCCCAGCGAGCAGGAGAGTACTCCCGCCAGGCAGTTGGCGCGATACGTCACACAGGATTCCGAGCTGTCGGAAGCACTGCTGCGACTGCCCGAAAGTGAAGTCGACAACGACCTGTTCGGCGTGCTGGCAAACGTACTGGCGATAGCGCTGGAAGACCACGGGGGATATGCCGATCTGCACTACTACGCCAGCCGCACGCACGAGCGACTGGGCGACATCGCACGAGCATCGGACCACGCGCGAGCGGCGCTCGAAATCAATCCGAAGTACGTCCGGGCCAGGATGCAGATGGCCGATCTCTGCGAACGGACCGCCCGGACCGACCAGGCCGCCGAACATATTACCCGGGCCATCGAATACGGTGCTGACTGGCCCGACGTGCATCTTCACGCCGCCGATCTTCTGACAAAGTGCAAGCGGGCCCAGCGCGCAAAACGCCACCTGCTCCGTGCGCTGGAACTGAAACCAGACTACACTCAAGCACACCAGGCCCTGGCGTCACTGGCTGCCTGAGGAGGGAATAAACGGATGAGCCATATACTGGAACTGCTTGGTAAGGGACTCAATAGCGACATCAGCGATATGCTCGATCGGTACTTCTGGTCGCCCCAAGCCACCGGTATCGACCAGATGAAGGCCTGCTGCGACGAACATCCCGACTGGCCCGACCTGAAGCTTCAACTGGGGCTGGCGTACCTGCGCGGTATGCAGCTCGACGATGCCGTCAGGCAACTCAAAGCCGCCTGCCGCCTCAAGCCCGACTACCATGCCGCCAGGCTCGCCCTGGCCTGTGCGCTCGACGAATCAGGCGACCCCGCCGCGGCGCTGGACGAGCTGAAGATCGCCAACCAGCACAAGCCCGGAGAATCGGCGGTGCTGTTCGCCATAGGATTCTGCAATGAAAAGCTCGGTCAGACGGAAAAAGCCGCCGAATACTACCGCGACCTGGTCGCCGACGACGAAGACTGCATCCCCGCCAGGGAGCGGCTTGGGGCTATCGCGGTTGTTCTGGATAATATCGACGAGGCAATAGTCCAGTACGAGGCACTCCGCGATACCCAACCGGGCAAGACGAACATCCGCTGCGCACTGGCACACCTCTATCACCAGGCCGGAGAGTACGACCACGCCATCGAGGAATACGAAAACGCCATCGCTCTCGAACCGGAAAACTGGTCGCTCATGGACGACGAGGTCGAGGCGCTGGTATCCGCCGGGAGGGTACCCGAAGCCATCGAACGCCTCCACGACCTGATTCAGCAGCAGGGCGAGTTCCCCGACCTCCACGTACGCCTCGGCGATCTGTACAACGAGACAGGCAACGATGAAGCCGCATTGAAACATTACCACACCGCCCTGAACATCCAACCGGACTTCCTGGAAGCCAACGTCAAACTCGGAACCCATCACCTGATATGCGGGCGATGGGACCAGGCCGTCGACGCCTTCCACAACGCCGCGGAACTAAACGACAAGGCGCTGCTCAGCTACGTGGGGCTCGGGGTCGCCCAGGCCGCCGCGGGCAGAGTCGAGCAGGCGATGAACAGCTTCGATCTCGCCGCCTCTATCGAACCCAACACCTCGCTCCTTATGACTGAAATGGCCCGCCTGCAACTCAAAGCCGCCGTGGCGGATGAGTTTTTCAAGAGCTTCCAGGCCGACGAATCCGGTCCACAAGTTGACGTATCGCTGGATCACGACGACCTGCTGCACAAGCAGATCGAGCGGCACGCCGCCGAGGTCCGCCGCAGACCAAGGCACGCCGACGTGCGATATCGATACGGCGTACTGCTCAGGGCAGAAGACCGCACCGGAGAGGCAATGGAACAGTTCCAAATCGCCGTGAAAATCAACCCGACGTACGTGCAGGCCCTGGTGAAACTCGGTATCTGCTGCCAGGAACTCGGTCAGAGCGATCGGGCCATCGAAGCCTTCAAACGCGTCCTCGATATCAAGAGCGAATACGTCGACATGCACTATCGTCTCGGTCTGCTCTACACCGACCGCCGCCAGTTCGACCTGGCGGTCAGGGAAATGGAAGCCGCCTCCGACGGCGCGCCCGACAACACGCAAGTCCGAGCCGCCCTGGCGCTGAGCCTACAGAACATGGGCCTGATGGACCGCGCCGCGGCCACCTGGCGAAGTCTCTGGCAAATGCACCAGGCCGCAAACAAAACGTAGCAGACGGATCAACATCCGTCGCGGTCGGGGGTTATCCCAGCAGTTCCGTGAGTCGATCGATGCCCTTGTCGATCTGCTCCATGCTCGTGGCGAAGCTGAGACGTATGCACTTGTCCTCGCCAAACGGGGCGCCGGGGACTACCGCTACCTTGGATGATTCCAGTGCTACCTTCGCGATGTCCATCGACCCGGTGATTTCCACGCCCTCCAGCGTTCGCCCGTAATGCGCGCTGACGTCCGGGAACACGTAGAACGCCCCGGTGGGCTCGATGCATTCGACGCCGTCGATCGCGTTAAGCCGCTGTGCTATGTGTGCCCCGCGTTTCTCGAATTCCTGTCGCATCTGTTCGACGACTGTTTCGGCTTTCGGGTCGGTGTATGCGGCAAGTGCTCCGGCCTGGGCGAAG
Source organism: uncultured Planctomycetaceae bacterium (assembly GCA_964607575.1). GTDB lineage: Bacteria > Planctomycetota > Phycisphaerae > SM23-33 > SM23-33 > BS750m-G57. The sequence continues at coordinate 8,820 of CAZSLS010000064.1, forward strand.
CTGACGGGATTTGTGGTCTGGTGGCTCATCAGGCGTCTGACTCCGTCGACTATTTCCACCGGTCCGGCGAGCCAACCGAGACGCCATCCTGTCATCGCGAACGATTTGCTCAGACCGTTTACGGTGATGGTGCGTTCGGGAAGCCTCGGGTCCAGGGCGGCGAACGAGACGAACCTGGTGTCTCCGTAGATGAGCTTTTCGTATATTTCGTCGCTGATCACGATCAGGTCGGTTTCCAGGACGGTCTTCGCGATCTCGGCGAGTTCTTCGGGCGTGTAGGTGACGCCGGTTGGATTGCTGGGTGAGTTGAGGATTATGGCTTTGGCGCCTTGTGCGTTATCGCGAATCTGGTCCGGCGTGATCTTGAATCCGTTCTCTCGCCTCGCCGGGAGGACAACGGTCTGACCGCCGGCGAGCTTTATCATTTCGGGATACGAGACCCAGTAGGGCGATGGGACGAGTACCTTGTCGCCCGGGTCGAGGAGGACTTGGCAGAGCAGTTCGATGGCGTGCTTTGCGCCAATGGTGACTACGACCTGATTGGCCTGGCAGGCGAGGTTATTTTCCCGCTGGAGTTTGGCGGCGATAGCTTCTTTCAGCGGGCCCGCTGATTTTGGCCCGTACTTCGTGTCGCCGGACTGCAGTGCTTCCACCGCGGCGTCTTTGATGAATTGCGGCGTGTCGAAGTCGGGTTCTCCCGCGCCGAAGCTGACGACGTCGACGCCGCTGGTGAGGAGTTCCTTTGCCCGCATGGTGATTGCGATTGTGGCGCTGGGAGGGACCGATGAGATTCTCTGTGACAGTTTCATGATAGTTGCACTCTGTGTTTGTGGTTATCGCGGGCGCGTAAAAACGCACCGCGCAAGAAAACGCGGCGACCGGTTCGAATTATCCGATCGCCGCGGATGAAGCCTGGCTCTTAATCTTCGTATTCCCGTACGGACTCGTATCCTGTGAGTGTCAGGAACCGCCTGGTGTTCAGTTTCGGGACGTTCAGCGCGATTGCCTTGTCGAGAGTTTTGCGCCACCGATTGTACTCTTCCATGCGGAGTTCGTGGGCCTTCCTTGTCGTACCGGGCGCGTCCTCGTCCAGTTTGGCGGGTTTGGACGGTTCGGGACCCATGACCACGAAGTCAACGTCTACGGTGAGCTTGGTGGCGATCTTACCGCCGGATCGTTTGATCAGCGAAATCACTTCCTGGGTTCCGGTTTCCGTCAATCTGCCCGTACCGCTAATGTCGAAACGCCCTTCTACAACGAACACGGGCTGGTGTGCCGGATCGAACGCGATGTTGGCGAACGGGTCGCCAATGGCCACCGGATCGTCGGTGCGGACCGTGGAGACTCGACATTGACTGACGGTCTTGAACACGCGGATCACGGTCAGTGCGGCTTTGTGTCCCTCGCCGTCACTGGGAACGCCTTCGGGACCGTATACGCGAAACGTCATTCCGCGAACAACTCGGTCCCGGCTTCCAAGCGGGATAAAGCAGACATCGCGATTGGACATAATTTCTTTTATCCTGCCCGCTTCGCGAACGGCTAGATCCAACTCCTTGGTCTTCTTCTTGTCTCGCAACTTCCGCTTGAGTATGTCGACGAGTACCTCGAGCTTCTGCATCTTTTCCGCGGACTTGTTGGCTTTGGCGGCCAGCGTGTCAACTTCCTGTTCCTGCTTGGCGATCTTCTCCTGCCACGTCGCGTCGTTTGACTTCAAATCTGCGGCGTGCTTTGTCGCCTGGTCGGTATTGGCTGTCGCCAGCGCCCGTTTCTCTTCCGCCAGCGCGGCGGCTTTGGTTTGGAAATCCTCCTCGAGTGCCTTGTACGCCGCAACGGCGTCCTGCTGTTCGGCAGCGAGGGTCTTAAGGCTGCTTTCCAGATCCTTGACCTTCCCGGCTTCGGCGGCAGTCGCCGCACGCGCCTCGCTGACCTCGTTCAGGACGAAGGCGACCTTGCCTACTGTGGATTCGATCTGTTCGACCGCGGAGGCGGCGGTGGTTTCAGATCCGGTTATCTTCCTTGTCAACTCGGCTATCCGCCCGTTCAATACGCCGACAACGGTGGGGGCTTTGCCCCGCCCTTTGTCGTACTGATCGATGATCTGTTTGACTCCGGCGTCTCTTGTCAACTCTCTATCGGAGATGATCTTTCGGAGCGTGGTGAGGCGCTGTTTACTGATTTTCTCCGCGTCCTTCCATTTATTGTAAGCCAGCGTTGCGCCGACACAGACAATGAGAAAGAGGAAGACGAAAATCAACAGGGGTGGAAGCAGAGGATTCTTGCGTCGGCGGACCACGCGTGCCATTGGTTCAACTCCTCATAAGCATCTTCCCGCCTGTCGCGCGCAACTGGCGAGATGGTGGGAAGTTGCAATGATTATATCGGGGCGTGTCACACCGTGCGGCACGCTGCCCGACGATACCTACAAGAATACTATCGTCCTTTGGCTTCCAAAAGCCAGCAAAAATTTTGGCTATTACCAAGTTTGGCGTCGATAGTTTCATTTTATACCTCGAACGGTAATTCACTCGAACCGGTTCAAAAGCGGGTTCTTCGCCTGATACCGTGGAAACGAACGGCGAGGGCTCTTGTCCACGGTTTGCCCTGTCGAAGGGTGACTGACCCCATATCTCCCATCAGCCGCGGTTGACACGCCCGGGCGCGGTGTGGGATACTGCCCGCGCGATTGCGTTCATTTGCGTAATGAACATTGGCTGAACTTACCCGGGAGAGCAACATGCTGAGTAGAAAAACGTACTTCATTCGCGAACACGTGGGTTTCATGAAACTTACCGACACCTATGATATCCTCGACCCCGAGACCCAGGACCAAGTGGGTATCGCCAAAGAGAAGGCCGGAGGATTCCTCAAATTGCTCCGCCTGGTAATGAACAAACGGCTGCTCCCGACGAAGATCTTCATTTACGAAGGTTCCGATCCCGAGGATGAAAGCAAGCTGCTGTTCTCCATTCAACGCGGATTTACGTTCTTAAGGTCCAAGGTCGATGTATACGACGCCGAGGGGAGCCTTGTCGGCTGGTTCAAGAGCAAGTTACTCACAATCGGAGGTGCGTTCATGGTGTTCGAGGCCTCGGGTAATGAGGTTGCCCTCGTCAAGGGCGACTGGAAAGGCTGGAATTTCCGTTTCACCGATAATGATCAGAACGAGATCGGCACGGTCACCAAGAAGTGGGCGGGAATCGGTAAGGAGATGTTCACATCGGCAGATAACTACATGATTTCGCTCAACGGCGAACCCTCGAAGCTTCTGTCGATGCTGCTGCTGGCGGCAGGTTTGGCGGTGGATATGGTGTATAAGGAAAAATAGGCGAACGGCGAACGGCGTGCTAAGCCGCAAGCGGCGACCCTGCTCTGTGAGTGAGATTATTCTCGCGGAAAACAATCTCACTCACGCGGGTTCCAGCTTCGGATGGTTTGGTTGGGGGGGAGGTCGCGAGCGTTTACCTGGAGCCACTTTGTGCCTCGGCGCACTTCGTAGGTGAATCGCCCCTTTATTGAAAACGATGACATGTCGCTCATCGTGAAGTGCAGGTGGGGGAGCCCCGAGGCGCCGGAATTGCCCACCAGGGCGAGGGGTTGGGCTTTCTTTACCTTGTCGCCGACTTTTACTTTCAGAGAACCCTTCTGGATGTGCCCGTAGAATCCCTGGATCCCCGCGCCGTAGTAGACCGCCACGTAGTTGGCGTTGTTGAATCCGCCCGATTGGCCGATCGGCATGTCGGGCGCCCCGTCGGCGGCGGATGTTACGATCCCGTCGGCCTGGGCGACTATAGGTTGGCCCCAGGCGTAGTGGTCTTCGAGGCGTTTGCCCGTTGACGAATAACTCCTGCCTCGCTTCCTGATTACCAGATCGTGTGCGAATGCGGCCCCGTGTTTGATGCGGTGATGTCCGGTGCGATCGGGCACGACGAACCACTCGCCGGTCACCGGGAGGGCGAAGGAGTATTCGGTTTGCCTCTTGCCCGCCATCGGATACCACACCTTGCGGTAGGTTTGATATTGCGATTTTCGGAAGTTCCATATCTTCCGCAGCAGCAGTCGCAGTTCGTACTCCGCGCAGAGAGGAAGGCGGTTCTTGCGGCACCAGCCGATGATGCGCTCGGGGCGTTTTTCCGATATGGCTTTCGCGCGGAGCGAGAGATACTCGGCGTGCTTTGGCGACCATGGGACGATCGCCCAGACTACCCTGTCGGCGTCGGGATATCTCACGGCCGGTGCGCCGGCCGGTCGCGATGTCGGGCCCGGAAGGATGTGGCGTGCGTCGGTGTGCGGGAATACCAGCGAGTCGACTTTCAGCGGCACGTTTCGCCCGCTGGTCTTGATCCGCTCGGCGAACGTACTGGCCGGGGCGTATGGCGCAGCGGGGCGTTTGGTCCGTGGCGCCGCCGGCGCACTTAACCGCACGGCCCCGAGAAGACCAGCCAGGCCGACGAACATCATCAGCCACCGAGATGTGAACCTGTTGACGATGCCCTGACGATACCTCCGCGGCGAGAATGAGTCAACAAGCGGTGCGCCGAGCCGACAACTGCGTTGATTGCGCCTGGGCGGGGCGATAGAATCAGTGTTTGGGAACCGCGGAACCGAGGACGTGGTAATGCGAAAAGAACAGGGATTTCTGCTGGCATGTTTGCTGCTGACGGTAAGTTTACTGGACGCGGCTCCGGCGAGGGTCGAGGTCAAGTTCAGTGCGCCGGTGCAGGTCGAGCAACTTACCGGGCGCGTGCTGGTGAACTCCAACCGCAAATACGTCCTGGGCTCGGTCCCGAAATCCCTGCAGGGACTCAAGTACACTCAGCACGAGCACGACAATCCCGCAACTTTGTCCGTCACCGTTGTCGCCGGTGGCGAACTATACCTGTGCCTGTGCAACAGTACCCCGGCTTCGCTCAAACTGAAAGGAGCCTGGGCGCCCGCGGGGGAAACGAAGATCCAGGTGGACAGACCCTACAAGTTCGTTTTTTACAAGTGCTCGGTAAAGAAAGGCGACACGCTGACGATACCGCCGGACAGGCAATGGGGCTCGATCCTGATCGCCGGGGGTTTCATCCAGCCTGGAAAGCTGGAAGGTCTCCGCGCCGCGGTGAAGGATCTGACGGCGACGTTCGGGAAACGCTATCCGAAGGGCAAAGATTACCTGACGCGGTTGGACGAGGTCGATGCTCGCGAGGCGCTGCTGGCCAATCCGCTGGTAAGCGAACATCCGATTCTCTTTGTCGTCCGCCACGCCGATCGCGTCGGGACGCACGAATACCTGGGCGGGAATACGTTCAGGGGCGGCGGCAGCGCGTTGAAGTTGCTCGACGTCAAGACGGGCAAGACCAAAACGCTCGTTGAAAACAAAGTCGGTGCGATCAGGAGTCCGTGCGTCCATTTCGACGGGAAGCGGATTCTCTTCTCCATGAACAAGGGGAGGAGCAATTTTCACATCTATGAGATCGACACGTCCGCGGCCGGGAAATCCAAGTCCGGTGGCTACGAAGTCAAGCAGTTGACCAGCGCCCCTGACGTCAGCGACGTCGACCCGATCTACCTGCCGGACGGTAATATTGTTTTCGCGTCGTCGCGCCAGCGCAAGTTCGTGCCTTGCGACAGGCAGCTCGTGCCCCAGTTGTTCCGCATGACCGGATCCGGCGCCAACATTCACCAGATAACCCGCAGCCTGGTCCACGAAAACCAGGTCTCGGTCATGCCCGACGGGCGGATACTCTACAGTCGCTGGGATTACGTCGACCGCAACTTCGCCGACGGGCACGGGTTCTGGGTGGCTAATCCCGACGGTACGAACCAGGCGATTATCTGGGGCAACAACACCGCCCATCCGTCTGCCGGTTGGAACGCTCGCGCCATCCCGGGCACGAACCGGTTAGTCTGCATTCTCGGTACGCATCACGGTTCGCTGGGCGGCGCGCTGGCGATCCTCGATCCGGGAAAGGCCATCGATGGATACGGGTCTATCGCCAGGACCTGGCCCGCGCATGTGAGGCAGCGGTTCGACAACCTCGAAAAGCTCGACATGGCGGGGGAGAGCGGGAGGCACTCGTCGGTGTACAAGGCCTACAAGACCTGGCCCGACAAGGCGCTCCGCCTGGTGGAAAAAGACCCCAATCTCCGCATACACCGCTGGGAAGATACGCAGCGCGACGTCAAGCCGTGGTACGACACCCCCTGGCCGCTGAGCGATATCACCGGGCTCGGTGCGGGCAAGTACTTTCTCGCCAGCCGCGCATCGTCTCGAGGGGGAAGGGCGGGGATCTGGCTGGTCGATGTCTTCGGCAATGAGATCCAGGCGCATGCCGAAGCCCTGGGCTGCTACGCCCCCATGCCGCTTGCGCCGAGCCGGAAACCGACGGTCATGGCGCCGAGGCGCGACTACGGTAACGGAGATGGATATTTCTACGTGCGGAACGTGTACATCGGGACGCATATGAAGGGGGTCAAGCGGGGCGCCGCGAAGTTCCTCCGCGTCGTCGAGTCGCCCGACAAGGAGGGTCTGGCCCGCAAATGGTGGAACTGTCTGGGCAGCCAGAGTCCCGCGGTGAACTATTCGGACTTCAATACCAAGCGGATACTGGGCACTGTTCCGGTCGCCGAGGACGGGAGCGCCTACTTCGCCGTACCGTCCGATCGCTTCGTGTACTTTCAGCTTCTGGATAAGAATGGAATGATGATCCAGTCGATGCGGAGCGGTACGTCGGTCCATTCGGGCGAGACCCTCGGGTGCGTCGGATGCCACGAGTCGCGACTGAAGGCGGACTCCTCGTTCGGCCTGGCATCCGTACCAACCAGCATGCGCCAGAAGCCCCGCAAACTCACTCCCTGGTACGGCCCGACGCGCCGGTACAGTTACGTCAAGGAAGTCCAGCCTGTCCTGGACAAGCACTGCATCAAGTGTCACGATTTCGGGAAGAAGGGCGCCAAGAAGGTGATCCTGTCGGGTGATCGGACGATGGCGTTCAACTTCTCATACACAGAGCTGTGGCGCAAGGGATACGTTGGCGCTATCGGCGCGGGTCCGGCGGGTCATCTTCCGCCCTATAGCTGGGGGTCCCACGCCGGCAAGCTTATTACGCACCTGCGAAAAGGACATCAGAAGGTCAAGCTCGGCGCCGAGGATTTCGCTCGGCTCGTTACGTGGGTCGACCTTAACGGCCCGTACTATCCGACCACGTGCAGTACCGACGGCGGCGGGGGGCGCACCGACGTGGATGTGGGGAAGATTATCTCGCTGGCGGGGCTGAGCTACGTGAAGGTTTTCAGGACGGAACACTATGTCGGGCCGATGGTCAATCTCGACCGCCCGGAACTGAGCCCGTGCCTGGCGCGGATCAAGAAGACCGACCCGCGCTACGAGAAACTGCTGGCCGCCATCCGCGAGGGGTCCAAACGCCTCAAGGACCGCCCGCGCGGCGACGTTATGGAAGGTCTGGTTCCCCACGGTGGGGATCGTTACACGCTCGAACATCGCAAGAAATACCTGGAGTACGAACGCCGGGTTCGCAAGGCGATACGCGAAGGACGCGAGTTGCGCGACTCCGATTTTGCGAAGGTCTCAGGAAAAGGCAAATGAACCCGCCGAAACGATTGACCGTTTTCTGCATCATGTTCTGTTCCATCTGTGCGGAAGTATCCGGTCAATCTGCGAAGCTCGCGATCGATCCCGTTGACCGCGGCGACGAGATCAAGCTTGCCTCGAAGAATGAACCGGCGAGCAAGGCGGCGAAGATCGAATTCAAGCTGACCTCCGCCGGCAGGGTGTCGTTGGGGGTTTTCGATAAGGCTTCGGGGCGGTTGGTTCGCACGCTCTTGCGGGGCGAGCGGTTACCGGCTGGAGCGCACAGAGCATTTTGGGATGGGCTGGACGATCGCGGCGGAGCGCTCGCGCAGGGAAGCTACGAGTGGAGGAGCGTTTCGTCGCCGGGCCTCACAGCGCGCTACGTTACGGGGATCGGGATTAACCCGCCGGGCGGTGAGAACCCCGTGCCCAGATATTCATGGGTCGGCGATCACATCGGAGCGGGTATTGTGGACGCCGACGCTTCTGGCGTCTACATCGGATCGCCCCTGTCCGAGGGCATGATGATGCTTGTCAAAGTCGACGCGGCGATGTCGAAGGTTGTGTGGTCTCGCCCGCAGTTTTACCAGAGCGGTCAGCTCCGCCGCGCGGCGACCAGCGGGGATCACGTTTACATGCTGCATCCTAATGGAAAGCTGCGTCGTCTCAACAAAGACAGCGGTCGCGTCGAGTGCGAGTGGCAGGTCGGTTGGGACAAGATTGTCCCCGGCGATATCGACGCCCGCGGGAAGAACCTGGTATCCACGTACACGAAGAAGAACACGGTCCGCTGGCTTTCGACGGCCAATGGCAAGCCTCTGGGGGACGTCGCACTGAAAGCACCGAAATGCATCGCCGCGATCGGCGAGGGCGAAAAAGGCGAGGCGCTGGTCGCAGCCGATCGCGACATCTTCCTCGTTCGCCACGGTGATAAACCGCGCAAAGTCGCAACTCTCGACGGCGATATCGGGGCGATGGACTACGATCCCGGGCGGAAAGAGCTGTGGGCGGTTGTGGACGGGCACAAGATAGTGCGGTTGAACGCCGCATATAAAACAGCGCAGATCTACGGCAAGGCGGTCCGCAGGCAGGGGCCATTCGAGGCGACTAAGTTCGCGGGCGTAAACGATGTCGCCGCGGACCTGAAGGGGGGTTTTTTCGTCGGCGAGCCCGGACATCCGCCGCGGCGGATCGCCCACATGGCCCGCGACGGTTCTGTAATCCGCCAGTGGTTCGGCGGCATGTCGTTCTATGTTGGCGGAACGTTCGATCCGGGCGATCCGTCTCGACTGTACGGGATTGCCCCGGAAGGGGCGATGAACGTCTACAGGATCGACTACGACGCCGGAGGCTGGAAGATCGAAGAGAGTTACTCCACCGCCCGGCTCGGAGACAGCATCTTCCCGTGCGCCGCGGCGTTTCGGGCGATCCGCAGAGGCGGGCAGGTCTACCTGTATCATCGAGTGGTCCCGGCCGTGCTGCGACTCGACCCCAAACTGCGAAAGGCAGTTCCCGTAGCAATCGCCGGGCGGGTGCTCAACAGGGGCCGCTCGTTCTTCCAGTTCGCCGGAAGCGGAAAAGACGGGTTCCCCAAACCGTGGGTCGCCGCCGCCGAGCATCACGGCTACAAAGATCCGGGCAAGGCCCCGAAGCTCTATTCGTGGGCCGATACCAACGGCGATGGACGGTTCGACCCCAGCGAATTTCGTTTCTATCCGAAAGCCAAGCGCGGACTGTCGTTTCACAATCCGGGCGACTTTGCGCCCAACGGCGACTATATCGGATCTGCCAACACCAACGAATCGCACGCTTTGGTTCGCCTCCCGGTAGTCGCCTGGGAAGGACCGGAAAAAGCTGCCCCTCGATGGGACTGGGATAAGGTCAAACCGGCGGGAAAGGTCATTGTCGACCCACTTGGATACGGTTCGCCTCGCGGGCTTTCCGTCGCGTCGGACGGCTCGGTCTTTGTCGCTTACCAGGCGGGGCTCATGATTCGGGGGCACGGTCAGTACGAAGGCGGCGGCTGGCCGGAATGCGCCGTGCGAGGTAGTCGCATTCTCGGATTCAACGCCAAATCCCAGCCGATGTTTGCAGTTGGGCGCCAATCGAAGAACGGCGCCGAGGTCAACACGGGCGTGCTCTACTACCCGATGCAGACGTCAGTCGGTCCGAACAAGTCAGTCATCGTCAACGATCAGACCAAACAGCCCGCTCAGGTGTGGACCGGCGACGGGCTTTACGTCGGCGGGTTTTTCGACAACCGCGCCGACGACGGTCTGGATGGTGGTTTCTATAAGATGCACGGTGACGACAACCAGGGCGCCGCCGTTGTCACGGCGAAGAACGGGAAAACGTATTGGCTCATGCCTTACGTGGGATACAACCGCCTTTACGAGATCAGCGGATGGGACAAGTGGCGACGACAGTCGGGCGGTGTTTCAAGACCCGATAAACCCGCACCTCGCTCGAAGGCGGGCAAGGGACTGACCGCCAGGTATTACCAGGGGGCCAAGTTAGTCCTTCAAACGATCGAGGCCCCGATCTACCACGAACCGTTCGGCGGTGAGCCCCACAAGGGTAAGGTCAAGCCTCCTTACAAGACCGTGTGGAGCGGTTTTGTCGAACCACCCCTCAGCGACCGATTTCAGTTCAGTTCACTTCTTGGGAAAAAGGAACAAGCGGCCGTGTGGATCGACGGCAAGATCGTCTATACGGCGGGCATGCCGAAGAGCATCAACGGCAATGCCGACCTTGTCGCGGGGCATCGTCATCGCATCCGAGTCGAATACGTCAACCCCGACGGCCGCGCGGAACTCAAACTCCTCTGGTCGAGCCGCGTGGTCGATCCGACCCGCCTGCCCAAAGATGCGCTGTATCCGGCGGTCACGTCGAGATGATTTTTTTCCAATCTACCTGATCTATTGCGACGCTTACGTTCGGACCGAGGATTGCGTTGCTGACTGATGTTTCGGAATCTTCGGGTACGAGGGCGAGGATTTGCGTGTTTCCCTTCCGGGCGATTTGGGCGGGGTTGGTGAGCATGGCGATCTGATCGTCGGAGCCTTCCGTGTCGCCCCGGTAGCGATTGACGATCACGCCGGCGACTTGCAGACCGGCGGACCTCGCCGCGTGGATCGTAAGGAGCGTGTGATTGATCGTCCCGAGGTCCGGGCGGGCGACGATGACCACCCGAAGCGCCATCATCATCGCAAGGTGCACCACCCACAGATCGTCGGAAATCGGACACATCAGCCCGCCGACGCCCTCGACGATAACCGCGTCGGACGCACCTTCAAGTTGCCTGTACGCCTCGAAGATTGCCTCGACGTCGACTTTCCGCCCCGCCCGCTCAGCCGCCACGTTCGGCGCAAGGGCGGCGGCGTAACGCAGCGGTGCGATCTCTTCGAGCGTCCTGGACGAATCGGCGCAGGCGGCGAGGAATTCGGCGTCCTCGCTGACGAGCTGTCCCCGATCGCGCCGGCATCCGGATGCGGCGGGCTTGAACACTTCGGTTCGCACCCCGGCGTTATTGAGCGAGCGGGCGATGGCGCCTGCGATCACGGTCTTGCCCACGCCGGTATCCGTGCCCGTTACGAACGCGCCGCGCAGTGCGGGCAGCGGGCCTCCGGGCGGGTCAGGATGCGCTAAAATATTCATCGATCGTTTCCGTCACTCCCGCAAGCAGGCGCCCGAGCGTCGCGGTATCCATCGCCGGGGCGGGCATGAGCGTTACCACGTCGCCCAGCGGGCGGATGATTATGTCGTGTTTCAACGCCGAGCGACACACGCCGGCACCAACGCGGTCGGCGGGATCGAAAAACTTCGGTCCGTCGCGGTCGGCGACCAGTTCGATCCCCACCATCATACCGCACTGGCGGATATCACCGACGTTGGGATGCTCGCCCAGCGGCGCCAGGGCCGTGCGGATCAACTCCACTTTCTCGTCGAGCGATACCAGCAGGTGGCTTTGGCGGATCAGTTCGATGCTCGCATTGGCCGCCGCGCAGCCAAGGGCGTTGCCCGTGAACGTGTGCCCGTGGAAGAAGGTTTTTGTACTGGTTTCGTGCGGTTCGGCGAGGAACGCGTCGAAGACCTGCTGAGTGGCCAGGGTCGCCGCGAGCGGCAGATATCCGCCGGTAAGCCCCTTGCCCAGGCACATCAGGTCGGGGGTGACGGCTTCGGCGTCGCAGGCGAAGAGTCCGCCGGTGCGGCAGAATCCGGTTGCCACTTCGTCGGCGATGAGCAGCACGCCGTGTTCGGCGGTGGTTTTGCGGACGGATCTCAGGAAGCCTGGCGGGTGGGTGAGCATGCCCCCGGCGCCCTGGACCAGCGGTTCGACGATTACGGCGCAGTATTCCGGACCGCTGCGGCTGAGTGTTTCCTCGATCTGAGTGAGTACCTGTTCGCCGGCCTGCGGACCGGCGGGATGGTGATAGGGGTTGGGGCTTTCCACGAACGTGGTCTCGAACAGCAGCGGGGCGAAGATACCGTGGAACGTCCCGATCCCGCCGAGGCTCACCGACCCGATCGTATCGCCGTGGTAGCCCGAGCGCAGGGCTATGAACTTCCTCCGCGACGGTTGGGATATGTTGCGGAAGTACTGAAACGCCATCTTCAGCGCGATTTCGACGGCCGCCGCACCGCTGTCGCTGTAAAACACCTTCTCCAGGCCCGGAGGCGTGATTCCCGCCAGGCGACGGGCCAGTTCGATGCTCGGTTCCGAAGCGTGTCCCAGCAGCGTGGTGTGTGCGACGCGCCCCAACTGCCCGGTGATGGCGCGATCGATCTCTTCTACTCGGTGTCCATGGAGGTTGCACCACAGGCTGGAGAATCCGTCGATGAACCGCCGCCCGCGGGTGTCGATCAGTTCAAAGCCTTCGGCGTCTGCGATAACGCGTCCGGGCCGATCGCCTTCAGCGATCCACTGTTTCATAGGCGTAAACGGATGCCAAACAAACCGCGCATCAAGCTCGGCCAGTTGCTCGGGCGTCATACGTGCGGGGATGTCCGTGCTCACAGGAGTGCCTCCTGTGAGCTGGCAACCGGCAACCGGCAACTGGCAACTGGCAACGGCATGAACGGTACAGCGACGACAAACTGCACGGCACCGGCCCGCGCCGTTGACGTTGCCTTTAATCCGTCGCCAGTTGCCAGTTGCCAGTTGCCAATTGCCACGCCGTTACCCCATAACCATGGTCACCGGCGTACCGACTTCGGCTTGGAAGATCCCGTCGGCCCGGTTTTGGTTGACTGCTAATTCGATCATGTCCGTCGAGTTGAAAAGGACAAGCGGTCTGTCCGGTTCGACGGATCCGTACGTTTTGACCAGCGGTCCGGCGTTCTTGTCGTTGCAGGTGGTCGTTACGGTCAGTAGCCTCCCTCCGACGTGCCTGGCCAGTTCGCCGGAGATGTTCGTTGTCAGATTCCCGAACCGATCGACGTACATTACCTGACCTGTTATCCGGTTGCCTTCGACGGTCGGGGTGGGAAGTTCGAACAGTTTGTAAGTCGCCGGTCTCGGGCCGAGTGTCGAGATGTTCAGCCCGTTGAGAATCTGTCCCGCCAGAGGGGCCATGATGTCCCGCCCGTGGAACGTGCTCGAAATATACTCCGGGAGATTCCTTATGTTCCGGCAGAGGCGAATGTCCTGTAGGGGCAGAGTGCGTTCGACGAGCGAGATTATACCGTTGTCCGGAAATATCACCGTCTGGTCCCCGTACTTGCCGACCAGTATCGCCCGGTTGGTTCCCACCCCGGGGTCCACAACCGCCACATGCACCGTTCCCGGCGGGAAGTATGGTACGGACCTGGCCAGCACCATCGCACCGGCCAGCAGGTCGTGCGGCGGAATGTCGTGACTTATGTCGATGATCTGTGCGCGCGGGCAGACCTGCAGGATCATGCCTTTCATAGCCGCCACGAAAGGACCTGTCGTACCGAAGTCCGTCAATAATGTCGCTATTTGCATCCGAGCCATCAATCGCTCCGTTATGCGAGTGGATATTTGACCACACAACCGCCTTCGGAGAAAGCTGAAAAACCAAATCCCTCTCGAAGCATACTTGTGGACGCCCGCCTATCGCTTGGTCTTGTCGGCGGCGGCCAGGGCGTCCCGGACGCCTTGGGCGGACGTTGAGAAGACACATTTCCAACCGACTCTCTCCCGCGCATAAATGTTCAACCATTGCTGGCGCACTTCTTTCCCGTCGGCCGATTGCACGTTAAACTCGCTGATCGCGTAGGTCATCGCGCCGAAGACGGCGACCGCCTTGAGTGTTTCCCGCATATTCTTAGTCGCCTGCGACGGTATCCACCCATCGAGCATCTTGATACGAGCCGCCTTGTCGACAAGGCAGACCTGATCCGGTCCGGACGCCAGAAAGGCGAACGCACCGTTGGACGCCAGTTCCCGAGCCAGGGCTCCGGCGCCCTTCCCTTTCGCAAGCATCTTTTTCCCCCTGGCAACTACGTCCTGAACGAAGGCCACCGCTTCCTTGTCGCTTTTGCTGAGCCCCGTTCCACCCTCCGGCGTGGGCGTGTCGAACACCTTGCGAATCTGCTCGACCGGAAGCGCTGTGACAAGCTTCCAGCCCGAAGACTCCTTGGCGAAGAAGTTCATTATGCGATTGGGGCGGAGTTCCCGCCCGTTGGCATTCTTGCGCGTAGATTTGCCTATCTCGTAGGCCAGAAATCCGGCAACGTGGATGGTCCCTGAGGTGTATCCTAATTTGAATCCCCTTCCGCCCATCCGCTCATACATCAGACCGCGACGCCTGAGAGCTTCGGCCTTACCGTGGACGTTAGCGAGTTTGGGGCCGCGGCCGATGGCGACAAACGCCGTATCCGAAAATGTCTCGCCAACGATCGCGGCGCCCTTCTTTCCGGCCGCCCGCCCGGCGTTCCACTTGCTGATAATCGCCTGTATCGCCGTGACGGCTTTTGCCTTTTCTGCGCCGGGGCGCGGTGCCTCGGGAAGACCGAAACTGAAACGTTGTATGAGATTGGCCAGCATCAGCCATTTGTCGTCCTGGCGAACGTAGACCTGCGCTCGTGTTGGTATGGTCATCTGCTTGCCGGTTTCCTTGAAGGTCACGGAAATCCGCCCGGTCACCATTGCTATGTCGCCGTTGGTGATAACATCGATCTGGTCGAGACGGCACTTGTCCATATCGAGGACCTTGCGACTCTGCTGAAGTTCCTCGATGAACATTTTCTTGCCGTTGGCCAGGTCTAACAGTTGCGTGGGCTTGCCGGGCTGCGGACGGAATGAGAAGAATGCACTTGGATGGAATATCTCATCGTAGTCCTTCGGTTGGCCGGTCTTGAGTATCTCCAATTCGCGTCTGAGCAGTTGTCCGGCCGGATGCGGCTTGTCGCGCCCGACGAATACCGCCGGGGCCAGGGGCATCAGCGTCGGTGCGAATCCGGTCCCCCCAAGGCCATGACTGCCCGGAATAGTGACGCTCATTTCCCGCCCACCGACCCGCACCGTCAGGACCACCTCTTTGGGCTCCGACTTCAATAGCGAGTCTATCTTCTTCGTCGACATGAACGTGTCGGTCTTGATCCCGGCGCAGGCGATAACCTCGTCGCCGACCTTCAGGCCTGCCCGGGCCGCCTTCGAGCCCGGCAGGACATATGCTATGGCCATTGTGTGGCGGAAGATCTGCGGCATGGAGAAGCATATCCGCCACGTCCCGCCGCTCTCGTGGGCGATGCAGAACTCGCGATGGGTGGTTGCCGGGCCTTTGTCCGTCTGATCGATGGCCGTTGTCCTCAGGAATGCAATGTCCGGCTTGACGAGCATGATATCTCGCTCGGTATAGCGACGGGATTTGAATCCCACAGTTTGCATCCCCTTCTTGACGCCTGCGATCGTCATCTGGGGTTTGGTAATCACCAGGGCCTTGCGAGCGTCTTTGGCCCCGGTGACGCCGATGCCAAGCAGACCGTCGTCGAGGCACTGTTCGATAAGCATCTTTGCATCATGGGAGGCGTAGGCCTTCTCGATCCGATCGAGAAGTTGGTTAACACCCCCGACGCTGCCGGATGAGTCCACCGACAGTCCGTAACGGATGCGATTTACGAGATTGGCTACCATCGCCCACTTCTCGCCCATACGCACGTAGATCTGCGTTCGAGTTGGTCTGGTCGCCTGCCTGCCGGTTTCCTTGATCGTCACAGAAACCTGACCCGTCACCATTGCGATGTCACCGTCGGTGATAACGTCGATCCGCCCTAAACTGAACTTGTCCAGATCGAGAGTTTTGCGGATGTACTGGAACACTTCGACGAACGCTTTCTTTCCGTCTTCCAGTCCGAGCAGTTTTGTGGGTTTACCGGGTTGCGGACGGAACGAGAAGAACGCTTCGGGATGGAATAATGCGTCGTAGTCCTTCGGCTTGCCGCTCTTGGATATCTCCACCTCGCGTTGGAGCAGCTTACCGGCCGGATGCAGCCTGCCGTCGACCGCTAACTTCCCCGGGGCCAGCGGCATTAGACGCGGCTCGAACCTGACGGCGCCTACTCCGATTGGAATCGTAAAGGGGACTCTCCGTTTCCCTCGCCGGACGATCAGGGAGACCTCTTTGCGATCATCGCCGGGGGTCAGCACCGGCTTGATCTTCTCCATGACCGTAAACGAATCGGTCTTCACGCCTCCCAGAACGGCCACGTCGTCGCCAGGTTTCAGTCCGGATTTTTCGGCGGCCGAACCGGACTTTACGCTCGCCGCGACCAGTGTCGGGCGGAAGATTCGGGGCATGGAGAAGCATATTCGCCACACTCCCGCTCTGCGGCGGGCGATGTAGACGGTGCGATAGGCGGTAGTTCGCCCGTCTTGGAAGGTGTCGGTCACCGTGACGGACACTATCCCCAGATCACTTTGGCCTGCGGTGATGTCGCGGTCGGTCATGCGGCGGGTCTTGAGGCCTCTCTTCTCCCAGGTGTGTTTGGCGGTGGCGGCGAGAACCTGTTTTTTGGTCATGACGTGCGCCCGACGGTCGGGGCCGGTCCCGCCGATGGCGATAGTCACAAGGGTCTCATCGACGCACTCGTCGCTCAGCATCTTCAGATCGCGGGCGGCGTGGGCCTTCTCGATCCGATCGAGCAGTTTATTGACGCCTTCGATTCCTTCCGGGTCCCCGGCCAGACCGGTCGTCGAAAACGCCAGCAATACGCAACAGCACACCATCATTCCCGTTCGTGTCATTTGGGTATCCCTTTCCCTGATACAGAGGTATGCAAGATAACGGCATTCCCGAAACTGATCTTACCGGAGATGTCCTTCTTGTGACAAGAGTTTTCCAGACAGCAACTTGCGATCTTCCGCCCGCGAACGCTGACGTCGAGCCAGGCCTGACATCGCGGTAGGCGCAAGCGGGTAGGGTGGTATAATGCGCGACAAGGACCGCACTATGAAAACGGACCGCCGCACATTTTTACGGAACACACTGGGACTAACCGCCGCGTCGGTCTTTGCGCCGCGGGCGTTTGCTGCCGGCAGCGCCAAGCGGCGCCGGTGGAACATCCTGCTGATCACGTCGGAAGACAACGGTCCGCACCTGGGCTGCTATGGTGACCCGTATGTGAAAACACCCCATCTGGACGCTCTGGCCGCCGGTGGGGTGCGGTTCGTCAATGCCTACGTCAGCCAGGCCGGATGCAGCCCGTCGCGGTCGACGATCTTCACCGGGCTCTACACCCACCAGAACGGACAGATCGGCTTGGCCACACACGGGCTGCGAATGTACCGCAAGGATACGCCCAACATCTTTCGTTCGCTCAAGGCCGCCGGATACACCACCGGCCTGATCGGCAAGATCCACGTGAACCCCGAGTCGGCCTTTCCGCTGGACCGCCACTGGAAGCGGAAAGGAGGCTTCGGGAACCGGGACGTGCGTTGGGAGGCGAAGATCGCGGGCAAGTTCATGGCCGGCGCCGACAAGCCGTTTGCTCTGATGGTCAACTACAATGATGCCCATCGCCCGTTCATTCGACAGCAGCACGGCCTGCCTGCCAAACCGCTCGCCCCCGAGGACGTCAAGTGCCTTCCGGAGATCGGGCTCGACACGCCCACACTGCGCCAGAACACCGCCAACTACTACAATTGCATGAGCCGCCTCGACGGCGGTATCGCGATGCTGCTGAAGGCGCTGGCGAAAACCGGTAAGGCCGACAGCACACTGGTGATCTACATGGGCGACCATGGCGCCGACATCCTTCGCGGCAAGCGCACCCCATACGAGGGCGGCGTGAAAGTACCGCTGATCCTCTCCTGGCCAGGGCGTATGAAGGGCGGGCAGGTTCGCGACGAACTCGTCTCGACGGTCGACCTGATGCCGACGATCCTCGCCGCGGCCGGGGCGGCGCCGATTGCCGATTTGCCCGGGCGATCGCTGGTACCGCTGGTCGAAGGCAAGAGAGTCAACTGGCGAAAGTACCTTTTCACGGAGTTCCACCTGCATTCCGGACACAATTTCTACCCGCAGCGAACGGTTCGCAACGCGCGCTACAAGCTCATCGTGAATCTGCTGGCGGGGCAGGTGAACCCCGGGTATGCGTTTACGAACAATCGGTTCTTCAAGCCCGGTGAAATCGAAGGCGCCCTCAAGAAGGCCCCCCGGCACATCCGCGACGCCTACGAGATTCTACGCGTCGCTCCGGCTTGCGAATTGTACGATCTGAAAGCGGACCCCCGCGAATTCCGCAACCTCGCCGGGAGGAGCGAACATCGCGCCGTACTCGACGAACTGAAAACCGCACTGGCCGACTGGCGCCGCCGGACGAAAGACCCGCTGCTGATCCCGGACAACCTGAGGCGACTCAAGGCGGAAGTCGACAGCCGCTGGAAGGGCGGAAAGTACAAGAAGAAGATGGACTGGGAGTATCCATCCTACTTATTCGCCTCCGGATCAGAGGGCTAGGGCGGATATCTCACATTTCGTCGAATGGTATTGTTGGTAATGTTCAATTTTTTTGGAACCGTTCGGGCGGGTGGTGCGTCAAATAGTTCGGTTGAGAGCTTACTACTGAGACAAAACACGGCTAATTGGAGATATCTCATGAATAAGACACGTGTAATTCTGATTGCGGCGTTGCTGACTATGGTGCTTGGGCCTCTGGAACTCGCCCTGGGCGACGGGATGATCGTTCCCATCCGCCGTGACATCCGCGTCCGCGGGTCCTGGGCGGTGAAATATCATCACGTAAACGTTCTCGTCCGCGACCAGGTGGCTGCAGTATCCGTCGACCAGGCGTTCGTCAATACCGGTAAGGGGATGATCGAGGTCGAATACCTGTTCCCCGTCCCCCCGTCGGCGGCGATCGATTCGATGACGCTGGTCGTCGACGGTAAGGAGTTCGCCGCCAAGCTGCTCAAGGCTGACGAGGCCCGGAAAATCTACGAGAGCATTGTCCGCAAGAAGAAGGATCCCGCGCTCCTGGAATACGTGGGCTTCGGGCTCTACAAGACCAGGGCGTTCCCGCTGATGCCCGGTAAACCGTGCAAGGTCATCGTCACATACAAGACCATCTGCAAGAAGGACCAGAGCCTCGTGGAGGTCTGGTATCCGCTAAACACCGAGAAGTATTCAGCCAGAGCTATCGATTCGGTCCGCGTCAACGTTGACATCAAATCCCAGGCCGATATCGGTCCGGTCTACTCGCCCACGCACTCGCTCAACGTCAAACGCAAGGCGCCCAACCACGTGCTGGCGACCTACGAGGTCAAGAAGGCCCTTCCGACCACCGACTTCCAGCTCTTCTACAAAGCCGCAAACGAGAAAATCGGCGCCTCACTGGTTACCCACCAGGGTGACGCTAAAACCGACGGGCACTTCATGATGCTTGTCAGCCCCAACCCCCGAAACGCTAACACTTCAGTGGCCGCCAAAAACGTTATCGCCGTATTCGACCACAGCGGATCTATGAGCGATAAGAAAATCGCCCAGGCCAAGGACGCCCTGAGATTCGTGCTGAGGAACCTTAATCCCAAAGACAAGTTCAATGTCGTTTCGTACAACGACAGCGTCGAGACGTTCTTCGGGACTATGGTGGCGGCAAACAAGGAGAAGATCACCGTGGCGCTGGACATGGTCGACCGGCTCGAGGCCACCGGCGGGACGAACATACACGAGGCCCTGCAGGTCGCGTTGAAGCAGGCCGGCGGGTCGAAACGACCCTCGTATATCATCTTCCTGACCGACGGTCAGCCGACCGTGGGAAAGGTCGAGGAAAAGGACATCCTCTACGAAACCAAGACCGCCAACAAATGCGGCGCCCGGATATTCACCTTCGGCGTGGGCTACCAGCCCAACGTCCGCCTGCTGGACAAGCTGGCGATCCAGAACAAGGGACGCAGCGATTACGTAAAGCCCACCGAGCCCATCGAGACAAAGGTCGCATCGCTGTATAACAAGATCAAGAACCCGGTGATGACCGAACTGAAGATCAAGCTCCAGGGCGTTAAGCTCAAGGACATGTACCCGCGAGAACTGGGCGACCTGTTCGACGGCGACCAGATCGTGGTCGTCGGGCGATACCAGTGTCAGGGTGCCAGCCGCAAATCGACCCTGGTGGTCAATGGTATATACCAGGGCAAGGAGCGCGGGTTTGAGTACAACGTCACGCTCCGCCCGCCGGGGAAGGACATGCGGTACGTCTTCGTCGAGAAGATATGGGCCACCAGGCGCGTCGGATACCTCATGGACCAGATCCAGCTCAGCGGAAAGTCCAAGGAAGTGATCGGCGAACTGATCCGCCTCTCGAAGAAGTACGGGATCATGACTCCGTACACCAGCTTCCTCGCCGACGAGACCACGCGACTGCACCGTCCGGCCGAAGTGCGGCGTAAGGCTGCGGGCAGTGTGTCCGGACTTGCCACGAGAACGGACG
>CAZSLS010000065.1:0-3824 GCA_964607575.1 uncultured Planctomycetaceae bacterium
GTGCTGAGCATCGAGCATGAAGACTCGCTGATGAGCACCAACGAAGGCTTCGAAAAAGCCGTGAACTACCTCAAGCCCCTCATCCTCCGCGAAAAAGCGGGCGGAGCCTGGTGGTTCTAGACTGACATGATTTGAAAAACGCTGGTCGAAGATCAGCAAGACAAACTGAGCCCACGGATAATCATTGTTATCCGTGGGTTGTTTTTTGGTCTACCGGATATGGCGTGCGATTTGGGGTTGCATCTCCGTATCCGTTCGGATACACTGAGGTCATGTTTCTGATCGAGAAAACAGTCGCGTTTGACCGCTGGTTGACCCGTCTGAGAGATCCAACCGCCAAGTCGCGGATTCTTGTACAGATCAAGAAGGTCGAAGCTGGCAATTTGGGTTCGAGCAAGTCGCTCGGTGGCGGTCTTTCGGAACTGAAGATTGACTACGGTCCGGGCTATCGTCTGTACTACGTGCGAAAGGGTCGCACGGTCATCTGGTTGCTGTGCGGCGGCGACAAGCGATCCCAACGTCGTGATATCGAGAGGGCGCGAAAATGGCTGGACAAACTGGAGCATCACCATGGCTGAAAAACTAAGCAAATTCGACGTATCCGACTACCTGACCGACGAAACCGTCATCGCCGAATACCTTAACGCGATCTTGGCTGACGGCGATCAGGACCTGCTGCTGTCTGCCATTGGCGATATTGCCAAGGCCCGAGGCATGACGCAGATTGCCCAATGCACCGGGCTCGGTCGGGAAAGTCTCTACAAAGCCCTTGCTCCCGGCGCAAAACCGCGATTCGAGACCATCATGAAAGTCCTGCAAGGTCTCGGCCTGCACCTGACCATGACCTCCGCATGACAACAAGAAATGTAGTCAGTTCCATGTTGTGAAAATTACCGCACAACCAACGCGTGTCAGATGAGTTTTCTCAGGATGCTCTGGACGTACGGTTGATCGTCTTCGCTGCAGGAGAATGAGAAGCATGCTGTGGCGGTGAGTTTTACGTTCACCCGACCGCTCGGTCCGGCGAAACGGACGTTGGCGGCGGTGACGCCCTCGACGTACTCGTTGAGGAAATCCATCCCGTGCTGAGAGTCGAGGAACTTCGGTTGGTACGGGCCGATCATGTAGCTGTTGTGAGAGTAGTCGCTGACGCGAAGGCTGCGAAGTTGACAGCGTTCGGTGTTGGCCACCAGTTTGTCGATCGCCGACGGTATGTCGATCTTGATCGGCTCGACCACCGTCGGAAACGCCAGGCACCCGGCGAAGAAATATCCCACCTGTTCGATACCCGCCGCTGCCCCGGCGTAAATCTCCAGCACGTCGGACGCCGGGCGGACCGCCAGAGGGTAAGCGACAACTTTTTCGACCGGAGCGGCGGTCAGCTCCTTCGCCTCGGTGTCGAGGCGCTGTATCGCCTGCTGGGTCCTGCGAACGATCGTACTCAGGACGACCTTGTCGGTCGCAGAGCAGTTGAGTACACCGTACTCTTCGCTCTTGGGTAGACCGAACTCCTCCATTCCCGCAAGAACTTCGCTGGGAGGCGGGCAGCCCCTGATCTGGGCGATATTCAGTTTGAATGAGGCCATTGCAACTCCAGGAAAACGGGTCAAAGAGGCCTGATGATACCGCTTGGGGCGGAATTTGCAAGGCCTGTCACAGCAAGAAAAACAGATCGACCTTTAGTCCCAAGAGTCCGTGGCAGATAATCGGAAAAATCTTGTAGTTTAACGTGCCGGGCCTGTGGACTTTATGTCATAAGTCCTTAAAAAAATCAGACGACTTTGACTCGGCGCGCTACAATGACAATGAGTTCAAAGAAAGGGAGGGGACAATTTAATTCGTCTGGCGCAAGGATTTATGCAAATCGAGGTTTTTCCCGAGCTGGGAGCGTAGCGGACGCCAGGAGGAGGCACATTGGTTGCCATCCGGTCGGAGGGACGCGGATGACGCCGATGTGCTTTTTTTGCGCCTTTTCGGGCGATCTCAGCGTGAGATTTCACCAATTTCAGCGCCCCAATCGGTGCATTTATTCCTATGCGGGGGGATTTCAGTTGCCTTGCTGCTTGCCTCTGGACTTCCTACCACGTCTGCGTCGCCGTTTCCTGCGTTTCTCGCCTGCCGGCTTGGGTGCCTCGCCGCTCTGCTCGGCGGGCGCCTGGGCCTGCGGTTGCGTTGGTTCGGGCACCGGGTGGGGCGTCTGAGGTGGCGGGTCGGTGGTTGCCTGGTCCTGCGGCGATGCTTGAGGTTCTTCGGCCGGCGGTGTGGTTGGGGAGGCTTGGGGATCCGCGGCGGGTTGGGATGTCGGCGCCGAATCGTTTTCGACAACACCGTCGCCGAGCAGTCCGGCCCATCCGGGATCGAGTGTTTCGGCGGTTGCCCGCGGTTGGGGATCCGGTCGGGGCGCCGGTTTCGGGCGGCGCTCGCGCGGCGGTTTTGTGTCGCGTTGCGGTTTGGGTGTCTTTTTATCCGCGGCGGGTTTTGCCTGCTGTCCGGACGGGGCGGAGTCTTGTCGCTTGCGTCCACGGTCGGTCTTGCGCGCCGTTTGCCTGGTGGGTCTTGGTGTGTGGGCCGGAGGCGGTGGAGGCGGATCTACATTGCGTTCGATAATATCCTCGTTGGCGAAGAGACCGCGCGAGCCGTCGGGTAACTGGACCTGGACGAGTTGAGTCAGAATCTGAGTACCGGTGACCCTTCCGATCTGGTCGCGCGTTTTGACCCAGATGTTTTTGTGCGGAAGGCATTTTTTCAGGTCGCGATAGCATTGGTCTTCGTATCGCAGGCAGCACATAAGCCTTCCGCATCGCCCGGAGATCTTGGACGGGTCGAGGGTGGCTTTTTGGGTTTTGGCCATCCGCATCGACACCGGTTGGAGTCCTTTGAGGAACTGCTTGCAGCAGCATTCCTGTCCGCAGTGTTCGTAGTCGCCGACGAGGCGTGCTTCGTCTCGTGCCCCGACCTGTCGCATTTCGATGCGGGTGTGATATTGGTTGGCGAGTTTGTGGACCAGTTCGCGGAAGTCCACTCGATGTTCCGCCAGGAAGTAAAATATGATCCTCTCGCCGCCGAGGAGGTGTTCGACGGCCACCAGTTTCATATCGAGCTTCATCTCCTTTAGTTCCTGGGCGCAGAATTTCTGTTCGTCTTTGGCCGACGAATTGAGATGTCGCTGGTCGATCAGGTCTTGCGGGTTTGCGAGCCTCAAGACCTTCCCGTCGCGTCGGAACGGGTAATCCGGTCCGTTGGCCGCGATATGCTCTTCGAGGCGCTTCGGTGTGATGTACGGGCAGTCGGGTTCGTCTGAGACTACCGTGACGACCTCGCCGAGTTCGACCCCGCGGTCGGTGCGGACGACAACGTTTATACCGCGTGCCGGCGGAGGTTGGAGGTTGTGGCGGAACTGTCCGATATGGCCCATCAGTCCGTAGCGGATGACAACCGATGGTCCTTTGGGCGGTTTGCCCGGTTTCCGGCGTGTGGGTCGCGGACCGGCGGACCTGCCCCGGCCCGGCGACTGGGGTGCCTTGGGAGCACCGCCCGGTTTACCCGCCTTCCGCGCGGCGGGGGGTTTGACTTTGGGGACCTCGTCGCCCTGACTGTCGGCTGCAGCGGATTTGGACGCTTGCTGGTCCGGCGCCTCTGGGGGGGTGTCCTGCGGTTCCGCCGCCGGTGGTTTGTCTTCCTGTTCGGCGGTCGGAGCCTGTGTGTCCTGGACCTCCGCCGGTGGGTCGGGCGCCTCTTGCTGAGCGGTCGGTGCCGGGGCGTCCTGAGATTCCGCCGCCGGTGGTTTGTCTTCCTGCTCGGCGGTCGGGGCCGGTGTGTCCTGG
>CAZSLS010000065.1:3924-8219 GCA_964607575.1 uncultured Planctomycetaceae bacterium
GCCGGTGGTTTGTCTTCCTGCTCGGCGGTCGGGGCCGGTGTGTCCTGGACCTCCGCCGGTGGGTCGGGCGCCTCTTGCTGAGCGGTCGGTGCCGGGGCGTCCTGAGATTCCGCCGCCGGTGGTTTGTCTTCCTGCTCGGCGGTCGGGGCCGGTGTGTCCTGGACCTCCGACGGTGGGTCGGGCGCCTCTTGCTGGGCGGTCGGTGCCGGGGCGTCCTGAGGTTCCGCCGCCGGTGGTTTGTCTTCCTGCTCGGCGGTCGGGGCCTGTGTGTCCTGGACCTCCGCCGGTGGGTCGGGCGCCTCGGGGGCCGCTTGAGGTTGATCGTTCCCGGCGGGTGGTTGAGGTTGCAGGTCCGGTCCGGTCCCGTCAGCCGGTTCGTTGGAATCCGACATTATACAGCTCCGATATGTCGTAATTCCGCGGCGGCCCGCGGAACAGTATAAAACGTTTCCAGTTACCCGGTCCGTCTTCCGGGCTCCAAACGCCGTCAAGGCGCCGTCACCAGCCACACCCGCTTAATACGTCGCAGCAGCAACTGGTAACGAACAGTATAACTGGTTTATGGGTAAATCCCAACGTGAATTTCCAACGAGCCATTTGCGATGTAGCAGTTTTTGACGGACCGAGGACACAAAGACAAAGCCCGCTGCATTCTGCGGCCGGACCGTCGTCCAGCAGTCGCCACGTCATTATGGAAAGTTCTTTGAGATATGAGGATGTGTGGTATACTGTTGTTTCGATGTTTCAAGGAATTGAAACATTGAAAAAGATCTCGGGGACTCACCGAGGGCTGTTGTGTCCCCTCTTTTGGTCGGGTGTCGTGTATTGTCACAGTGCGAGGCGGATGGGAGTGGGTAATCTAATCAGCAATCCAGGCGACAAGCCGATCCTTGAAGCGCTCGAACCGCGCCTGCTGCTCAGTGGGACGGCAGGCGAGCAGGCGATCGAACTGTTCCACACCACCGCCGCGGTGTTCATCGAGAACCAGGGGCAGTGGACCGATGAATCGATCCGCTTCATCCACAAGGGGCAGGGCGCCAACATCGCCCATACCGACAGCGGGCTGGTATTCGAGCTGTTTCGTGAAGTAGCGGGCGATGACGCCCCTGCAGCCCCGGACGACCTCCGGCCGGACATGCTCGACGCCGAACCGGCCGACATGGAGTCCATCCGCTTCTCAGCCGCCTTCGACGGCGCCAACACCGTCACACCAGTCGGCATCGGCCAGGCCCAAACGCGGTTCAACTTCTTCCTCGGCGACCAGGCCCAATGGCGCCAGGACGTGCCATCATACGAGATAGTAGCCTACGAAGGCCTTTACGACGGCATCGATCTGCACACCTGGGGCCAGCGCGACAGCTTGAAATACGAGTTCCACGTAGCCCCCGGCGCCGACTTCTCACAGATCAGTGTCAGCTACAACGGCATCGAGGGCCTTGAGATTGACCAATCCGGCGCCCTCCACATCCGCCTGTCCGGCGATTGGGGCCAGGTAGTGGACGATACGCCCTATATCTATCAGGTCATTGATGGCCAGCAGGTCGAGATAGCTGGCGGATATCGGTTGATCGATGGTGATACCTATGCATTTGAGGTCACCGGCGACTACGATCCTGCCCGCCAACTGATTATCGATCCGGATCTCGACTGGAGCACCTATCTGGGCAGTAGTGAGATCGACGTTGCAAACGGCATTGCTGTTCATACTTCTGGCGGCGTTGTTGTTACGGGCTACGCCGGGCCGGTCGGCTTTTCTGGAACCGCTAATGCATACAAGGGAGGGCAGCAGGACGCCTTTGTGGCGAAGGTTACAAGCGATGGTTTCCTGGAATGGGCTACATACATCGGTGGTAGTAGCGTCGAGACTGGCAATAGTATCGCCGTGGACGCCTCCGGGAACATTTTTGTGGCGGGTTTCACTGGTTCGGCCGATTTCTCCGGCGCCGGTAACGCATTCAACGGAGGGGTGGACGCCTTTGTGACGAAGCTTGCAGGCGACGGCGTGCTGGAATGGGCTACGTATATAGGCGGTAGCGAGCGTGATCGAGGCTACGGTATTGCAGTGGATTCTTCAGACAGCATCTTCTTGACGGGCAATACCGGTTCGGCTGACTTCTCGGGCGTTTCCAATACCTACAATGGCGGCGACTTGGATGCCTTTGCGGCGAAGATGACGAGCGAGGGCACGCTTATTTGGGCCAAGTTCATAGGCGGCGAGGGAGGGGACGACGGCTATGGCGTTGCGTTGGATCCTTCAGGCGACGCCTTTGTTGTAGGCGAGACCGGATCGAGCAGTTTTTCCGAGGCGACCAATGCCTTCAATGGCGGCTCGCAGGACGCCTTTGTGACGAAGGTTACAAGCGATGGCGATCTGTCGTGGTCTGTGTACATTGGGGGCGATGGTTGGGATTTCGGGCATGACATCGCCGTGGATGCCTCCGGCGCCCCCTTTGTGACGGGCCGTACTCATTCGAATAATCTGTCTGGAGCGATCAATGCATACAATGGCGGCGACTCGGACGGCTTTGTGGCGAAGGTGACAAGCGCAGGCGATCTAGACTGGGCGACGTACTTGGGCGGGAGCGACTCCGATGGAGGCAATGGCGTTACGGTGGACGCCTTAGGTCAAATCTTCGTAACAGGCGCCGCCTATTCGAACAACTTCTCCGGGGCGGACAACACCCACTATGGTGGAGGCCCGGACGCTTTTGTCGCCAAGATAGCAGGCAACGGCGCCGTGAAGTGGGCTACGTACCTGGGCGGCAGCGGTTATGATATGGGACTCGGCATTGCCGTGGATTCCTCCGGCAGCGTCTACGTAACGGGCTATACGTCTTCAAGCGACTTTTCCGAAGCTAATAACTCCCGAATCGCTTCCACGGATTGTTTCGTGGCGAAGATTGACGGGGCAGCGACAGCGATCACCACAACCCTTACGGAGGATTTCACGATCGGCGCGGGGGATATGGACTTTGAGGGGCACGATGTCGTTGTGCAAGGCTGCACAGTGACTATCGATGGCGAGCATGACTTCCAAAGCCTTACGTTGCTGTCCGGCGCTACTGTAACACACACGGCCGCGGTCGGTGATGGACTGAAGCTGAACATCGCCGGGAATGTGACCGTGGAGTCGGGGACCTCAATTGATGCCGACGGCCTTGGATATGGTCCGTTGGAGGGTCCCGGTTCGCCACAACCATACAGCCGTCCAGGCGCCGGCTACGGAGGTGTGGGGGGAGATGGGTACTCACAGCCCACGGTGTATTCAGGCGGGGGTACGTATGGCAGCATCACGGAGCCTACGGATTTTGGCAGCGGCAGCTACCAGACGCGCGGGGCGGGTGCAATTCGCCTGGTCGTTGTAGGTGAGCTGACGGTTGACGGAGAGATCACGGCCGATGGCTTGGAGGGATATTCGTCACATGGAGGGAGTTCGGGTGGGAGCATTTGGATCACGGCGGGTGCGCTGCAGGGCACGGGCCTAATTACGGCCGATGGGGGTGTGGGTCCCGGGGGTGGTTCCGCTGGCGGCGGCGGAGGCGGCGGCGGGCGGATTGCGGTGTCCTATGACACGTCAACGTTCAGCGGTGTGATCCAGTCAGTAGGGGCCGATGGCTGGCAGGGCGATGGCGGTGCGGGTACGGTGTACGTGAGGGAATCGGGAACGGATGGGAGGCTGGTCGTTGACAACAAGGGGCGAGTTGGGGAGGCAACGCCCATTGAGGGAAGCGACCATTTTTCGGAACTGAGCGTGCTGGCTGGGGGATATGCGACGGTGTCCGTGGCTGGTCTGCTTGCAGACAGTCTGACAATTGTCGATGGTGGAACGGTCGAGATCGCCTCCCCGACGGTTGTAGGGAACGCGACCATCGAGTCAGGAGGGGTTCTGACGACAAGCGAGATGGTCCCGTTGTCCGTTACTGTGCTGGGTGACATGGAGGTGGCGGCTGGAAGTCTGATCACAGCCGACGGCCTCGGCTATGGGCCGCAGGAGGGGGCTGGCGCGCTATCACTTACCCGTCCGGGCGCCGGCTACGGAGGTGTGGGGGGAGATGGGTACTCACAGCCCACGGTGTATTCAGGCGGGGGTACGTATGGCAGCATCACGGAGCCTACGGACTTTGGAAGCGGCAGCTACCAGACATACGGCGCGGGCGCAATTCGTCTGGTCGTTGGAGGTGAGCTGACGGTTGACGGCGAGATCACGGCCGATGGCTTGGAGGGAGCTTCGGGCCATGGGGGGAGTTCGGGTGGGAGCATTTGGATCACGGCGGGTGCGCTGCAGGGCACGGGCC
>CAZSLS010000065.1:8319-29057 GCA_964607575.1 uncultured Planctomycetaceae bacterium
GGGAGTTCGGGTGGGAGCATTTGGATCACGGCGGGTGCGCTGCAGGGCACGGGCCTAATTACGGCCGATGGGGGTGTGGGTCCCGGGGGTGGTTCCGCTGGCGGCGGCGGAGGCGGCGGCGGGCGGATTGCGGTGTCCTATGACACGTCAACGTTCAGCGGTGTGATCCAGTCAGTAGGGGCCGATGGCTGGCAGGGCGATGGCGGTGCGGGTACGGTGTACGTGAGGGAATCGGGAACGGATGGGAGGCTGGTCGTTGACAACAAGGGGCGAGTTGGGGAGGCAACGCCCATTGAGGGAAGCGACCATTTTTCGGAACTGAGCGTGCTGGCTGGGGGATATGCGACGGTGTCCGTGGCTGGTCTGCTTGCAGACGACCTGACAATTGGTGGTGGAGGAACGGTCGAGATGGCCTCTCCGACGGTTGTAGGGAACGCGACCATCGAGTCAGGAGGGGTTCTGACGGCAAGCGAGATGGTCCCGTTGTCCGTTACCGTGTTGGGTGACATGGAGGTGACGGCTGGAAGTCTGATCACAGCCGATGGGGCTGGCCATGGACCGTTGGAGGGTCCCGGTATGCCACCATACAGCCGCTCAGGGGCGGGCCATGGTGGAGCAGGGGGAGATGGTTACTCACAGCCCACGGTGTATTCAGGCGGGGGTACGTATGGCAGCACCACGGAGCCTACGGACTTTGGGAGCGGCAGCTACCAGACGCGCGGGGCGGGTGCAATTCGCCTGGTCGTTGGAGGTGAGCTGACGGTTGACGGCGAGATCACGGCGGATGGCTTGGAGGGATATTCGTCACATGGGGGGAGTTCGGGTGGGAGCATTTGGATCACGGCGGGTGCGCTGCAGGGCACGGGCCTAATTACGGCCGATGGGGGTGTGGGTCCTGGGGGCGGTTCCGCTGGCGGCGGCGGTGGTGGAGGCGGGCGGATTGCGGTGTACTATGACACGTCAACGTTCAGTGGCGTGATCCAGTCGGTGGGTGGCGATGGTTGGCAGGGTGATGGCGGTGAGGGTACGATCCATCTGGCTGACGGATTCGTTCAGCAAGGTGCGTTCCCCAGTATTGAGTTTATCCATTCCGGTGATACCTTACCGTCGTACGGTTTCGGTCAAGAGGTCGAACTCCAGTTTCGGGTGACCAACTACGGGCCCGATACCCTTGTTAATGGACTTGTCACGCTCAATGTGTTTGCCGACGGGGAGAACTGGGACAATGACGACGATCCGCTCTACAACAGTCACGATCCCTTGAAACTCTTGGAGGGTCTTTCGGATCTCGTTATCCCGCCTTTGGGACCCGGGCAGAGCGTACCGCTAACGTTCCATTTCGTGCTGCCCAGCAGTGTTGCCACCGTTCAATACACGGCTGTGGCGATAGTGCGAGGCGGCGCCGACTTTGACCACGAAGATACGGATGATTTTGATGATCTTCAGTATACCCTGGACGACACCAGCCCGGGGATCGCCACGTCTGGACTGAATTTGACAGCGTATTTGCCGGCGTTCGGCATCGAAGCCGGCACGCCGGAATTCGGGCACTGGGAACGGCTGACGGATGGCGTGGTTACGGCGGGGTCGATTAAGCAGCCGGACGTCCTGTTGTTGGACCGGGAGAATCGGGTTGTCGTCAGATACCCGAAGGTTTCCGACATGGCCTTTCTGGAGTTCGACATCGCCCATGCGGAGAGCTTTGCCGCAGACGTCGTGACTCTTCGTTGCGATTTGAATGGGGCGCCGATGGGAGCGAGTGTTCCGGGCGATGTGCTGCATTCATGGTTGCCCTCCGTACGGGACGATGGCGACATCTACAGCGTGACATGGACTTACCAGCTCAAGTCCGACTCCACGTGGTACAATCCCCTGCTCGATACATCTGAACTCTACTTCGCGGCCCGCACAATCCTGACTGGTGATATCGCTGGCCCCGAGGGGCGCCCGCAAGGAGGCCGGCAGACGAGTTGGCTGACCGAAGGCCTGCGGATGGAGGGCGGTACGGACACCTACGCAAGGGCCATCGCCTACTCCACACCTTTCCAGATGGATTCCCGAGATATGGGCGAAGTAATCTTGGAGGGGTTTGGGGAATCTGGTGTCACAGCTTTGGGTGATATTGCAGGGCACTTCCTGGGTCTAACGGCCGCCCTGCCCGTCCTCGGGCCCATTCTGGCGATTACGGATGTCATTGCCACCTATGTGCAAACGGTTGGCGACTACCTGAATGATCCGGTCGTGGCGATCCCGTTTGCAGACGGCGAGCTTGAGTATGGGGAGCATGGGCTGTCCGCACCGGACACAGGCGTTGAATACGGCATCTTCGTTGGAGTAGATCTGCCTCGTACGTACCCGTCTGGCTTGTCAGATGAATATGCGGACCTGTCTCTTCTCGTTTGGCGGGATGGCTGGGCGCGATCGGCACACGAGAGCAAGACTCTCCTGGTGGGAGATGATCTCAAAGCCCTCATTGATAGCGCCACACCAGATAGTTCCCACGTGCGTTCTCTGCTGATCGCACCAAAGGACAATGCTCTGTTCAATGGTAACACCGCACCAACGTCCAGTGTAGAAGTTGAGGCACATACGCGCATGAAGGTCGGCGAGGTGCTAGGCGTGAAGTTCTGGAGTACACTGTCCGATCGGACCACGGTTTCACTGGGGGGGGCGGCTGACGCCTCTCAGCCGATGGAGTTCGAGGGGGACAATGCAGAGTGGATCACGCCGAGCAACGTCTTCCCTGCAATTGCTGAGATTCTGGGAGATGAAGGTTCGAGGTACTACCACCTGTCAGAGAATCAGACGAACTCTGACTGGGGCTCCGAGGATATCTGGATTGGCCATCGCGTCGACATCCCGTCCACTGCACATACGATGGCGATTAGGTACGCGATCACACAGGTGGATGACAGTTCGCCTTATGATGTTCTGGAAGTATGGATGAGGGATGAGGAGGGCCAGTACTTCGCATCCGGCTGGGTGGAAGCAACAGATATGCTCTGGGATACTCCGTTGACTCAGGCGATGGGCTATCAGACCGTGGCGATAGATGTCACAGACTTTGCAGGAAAGATCGTGCAACTTGCTGTCGAACTTGACTCTGACGGTGCGGGGACGGCCAGCGTCAGTATTGACCGCATCTCATTCAGTCCACGAGATGTCGTTCGCACGGAAATCAATGTGCCCGCCGCGATTGGCGGCACGGACGGCTCGCGCGCCTTGGCGTACGATGAGAACGGTGACGGGCTGCCGGATCGGATCGAAGATCCTCTATCGGATTTCGAAGCGCCGGTTGTGTCTGTAGACGAGACTCTCTTGGACATTGACATTACCGAAACCAAGATGACCGTCTCGCTGCAGGTCCCGAAGGAATCCGGCTGGATTTGCTACAGAACACCGCTGGCGTTTATGGGACAACGGGAAATCGATGAAGTGCGGACGTCGGATGGTCGCGTGATATCGACATTAAACTGGTGGATCGAGGACAACATGTTGTACGTACTCGACGACCCGGATACGACTTACTTACTGGTTTACGATAAGAAGTATTCGGCCAGTGATACGCATACGGGCTCTATTGATTTTAACCGGTCCGAATATGTTGGGGCGACTTCCACTGCAACTGTGATTGTGGCGGATCAAGACATGGATGTGACTCCCGGGGCTTTCAATGACTCATTGACCGTTAGTATTGTTTCGCCAACAGATCCTATTGGTGAAGTGGTTGTACTCAACGAGACTCTGCAACCGGGCGTATTCTCTAATGAAGTTGGTTTTGAAACGGCGGCGACGCCCGGCAACGGCCTGTTGCATGTCGCTCCGGACGATGAGATTACAGCCACTTATCTCGACGCCGAAGATTCCGATGGACTTCCCGCGGAGATCCTGGCCGGAGCGGTGTTTGATGTCGTTTCGGTGGATGGTCGACACGTCTTCTACAATAACTCATCGGCTGACGGCGACGATCCATCGGCCGGGACTGCAGACGATGGTGCTATTGATGTGGACAGACATGCGTTTCTTCCGGGCCAGACGCCCGAGTCGGCCAATTACAGCAGCTACTATCGCGGTATTAACGGGATCATGATCGATATAGACCATGTTCCCGGCACGCTGACTGATGCTGATTTTGGCGTCCGCGTTAACGATGCCGCCAACCCCAACACGTGGTCAGACGGACCTGCGCCGACTGTTGACTTGCGCCGTGGCGCGGGTGTGGGCGGAGCCGATCGCGTGACGTTGATTTGGCCCGATGGCAGCATCGTTAATAGGTGGATCGAGGTTACGGTGAAGGCTACGGGCAACACGGGACTTGCAACCGACGATGTGTTCTACTTCGGCAATGTCGTGGCTGACTGTGATGGCGACGGCGCGGTTGGTGTTGGTGACTATGAGATGCTTGTCGGTGAACTCGGGCGGCGCGGAGATGATCTTGTCGGTGACGTCAACCGCGACGGCCGCGTTGGGCTTGAGGACTTCGCGGCGATACGGGCTAACTTCGGTACTGTGGTGCCGGCTCCGGATGTCAGCGGCGGCACGGTTGAAGGGCAGGTTTGGTATGACGCCAGCGGCGACGGGGTGCGGGACGGCGGCGAAGCAGGCATGGGCGACCCATCCGTTCGCGTGTATGTCGATCTGAATGCCAGCGGCGGATATGACGACGGCGAGCCGAACGCCTGGACGGGCGCCGATGGCGCTTACGCCATAACCGGAGTTCCGGCGGGCTCTTATTCGGTGGCCCAAGTGACTCCGGCGGGACACGAGCAGACCTCGCCCCGATCCCTGGACAGTTCGTACAGGT
This sequence comes from uncultured Planctomycetaceae bacterium, assembly GCA_964607575.1. Lineage (GTDB taxonomy): Bacteria > Planctomycetota > Phycisphaerae > SM23-33 > SM23-33 > BS750m-G57. The sequence goes on from CAZSLS010000065.1 coordinate 13,124, forward strand.
TCGTCAGCGTGGGGCAGGTGGATAATGCTCCTGACACCACCAGTTACGGGGCCGTTGACCATGAGTACGATATCAGCAAGTTCGAGATAACGGCGGGGCAATACTGCGAATTCCTCAACGCGGTGGCCGCGACTGACACCTACGGTCTGTACAACAGCTCGATGTGGAGTTCCAGCTACGGCTGTAAGATCGAGCGGGCGGGTGATGCGGGCGGCTACAGTTACACTGTGGCGGCCGATCGTGCTGATCGCCCCGTTAATTACGTAAGTTGGGGCGATGCGGCGCGGCTGGCCAACTGGTTGACTAACGGTCGGCCCGCAGGCCCGCAGGCGCCGGGCACAACTGAAGACGGTTCGTACGTGCTGGGCGGCGCGGTGACGGGTCTGGCCCTTATGGCCATCACGCGCCACGAGGATGCACGGTACGTAATCCCGACAGAGGATGAATGGTACAAAGCCGCCTATTACGATTCCGAAAAACCCGGCGGCGCCGGGTACTGGAACTATCCGACCGCCGGTGACACCGCTCCGACGGCCGAAACGCCCGCGGGAACGGACATGACAAACGGTTCGGCGAACTACAGCAGCGCCGGCGGCGGGGCTTACTATACCACAGAGGTTGGGGCCTACACCGCCAAGCCATCGGCAAGCGCCTACGGTACGTTCGACCAGGGCGGCAACGTGCACGAGTGGAACGAGACGGTCACCCAGGCGAGCGAGCGAGGGACGCGGGGCGGAGCGTTTGACAACCCTGTAGCAAGCGCGCTGTCGGTATCGAATCGCTACGACAACGCTCCTGATTACGAAAGCCCGTTCATTGGTTTCCGCGTCGCTGATCTGAGCGGCGCGTCCGGTTCTTCCTTATCGCATATTGTCGAGGTGACCGCCGGGCAGGCTACGCCAGGCGTGGATTTCGGGAATGTTCTGCTGCCCGCCGCGGCGCCCGGGGCGGTTGTCGAGTCGGGGTTGGGTGTTGTCGCCGTTACCGACCGGGTCACTTCAGTGAACCCGGGTGCGGCCAGTGATCGGTCGACAGCAAGCAGTAATCAGTTAACGGCGAACGATCCGGTGGCGATCGATCTGCTTGGCGGATCGCTGTCTGTAGACGGGTATGTTGCTGAACCGCGTGCGGTAATGGCCACGCGGCTGCAGCGTGCGGCTACGTCCGCGTATGACCTCCGCCCGCTGGGCAACGCCCCGGCAACTGACGCCCCAGTCGATGATCTGCTGGCGGATGTCCTGGCGGAATCAGCGTTGGCGGTGCGTTTGTAGGCCCGATGGTGCGGTGTGCGTCTTTGCCTGTCTCAGGCGGACACAAAGCCGGCCGCATTCTGCGGCCGGACCGCCGTCCAGCAGTCGCCACGCCATTATGGAAAGTTCTTTGTGACATGAGGATGTGTGGTATACTGTCATTTCGAAGTTTCAAGAAAGGATTTGGGGACGGGCGAGGGTTGCCATGTTCCCCACTTGCGCAAGCGTTGTCTTCTTAGCGAGAGGCGGTTGGGATCCATGGGTATTGAGGCTGACGAGTACGGGAATGCGCCGGTTTTCGAAGCACTCGAACCGCGCCTGCTGCTGTCGGGCACGATCGCGGGTCAACTATGGAACGATCTGAACGCCAACGGCGTTAAGGACTTCGGCGAACCGGGCCTGCCCGGATGGACTGTCGAACTGACCGAACTGCAGTCCGGCGGCGTCACAACGACCACCACCGGAGGCGACGGACTGTATTTGTTCTACACTCTCTCCGGTCCCGGGGAGCCCCTCCCGCCCGGCGAGTATGAAGTGCGTAATCCCGATCAACCCGGCTGGGGCCAGACTTATCCGACCGGGCCTGACTTCCATGCTGTCAGTATGTTTGGCGACAATGCGTCGGGGCTTGATTTCGGCGTCGTCCAACTGGGTTCGATTTCCGGGGTGAAGTTCCACGACATAAACGGCGACGGCGTGCAGGACCAGAACGAACCGGGCTTGTTCGGCTGGGAGATATACCTGGACCTTGACGCCGATGGTCAGCGGGGCCAGGATGAGCCCCACGATACCACCGACTCGTCGGGCAGCTATAAACTCACCGATCTTCCGCCCGGTCAGTACACCCTCGCCGAGGAGCCCCAGGGCGACTGGCGCCAGAGCACGCCGGCCTGGCAATGGGTTGACGGGCGCGTGAGCGTCGATTCAGGCGGTTTGGAGGGGCAAGACCTCAGCTACCAATCCAGCATGAGCGCCGACGGTCGATACGTGGCGTTCTCGTCGCGGGCGTCCGACTTGGTGGCCGGTGATACAAACGGCAGCTATGATGTTTTTGTCCGCGATCGCCTGACCGGGCAGACCGAACGGGTAAGCGTCGATTCGGCTGAAATACAGGGCGAGAGCCATAGCTATGCTCCCAGCATCAGCGCCGATGGTCGATATGTGGCTTTTGAGTCATCTGCAGACAATCTGGCGGGTAATGATACAAACGGGCGGATGAAGGACATATTCATCCGCGATCGCCAGAGCGGTCTGACCGAGCGTATAAGCGATGGACCCAGCGCCAATCCCAGCATAAGCGCTGATGGTCGATATGTGGCGTTTGAGTCCGATGCCTCGTCTCTGACGCCCTATGACACAAACGGCTTTCGCGACATTTTTGTCTACGACCGCCAGAGCGGTCTGACCGAACGCGTGAGCGTCGATTCGGCTGGAATGGAGGTCCATGGCCAGAGCATCGATCCCAGCATAAGCGCCGATGGTCGATACGTGGCGTTTGGATCTGATGCACCCGACCTGACAGCAGATGACTACAACGGCGCCTATGACATCTTTGTCCACGACCGCCAGGCCGGTCAGACCAGGATTGTAAGCGCCGATTCGGTCGGGGACGAGGGCAATGGCGAGAGCGTCGCTCCCAGCATCAGCACCGATGGGCGATACGTGGCGTTTGAGTCCGACGCCTCGTCTCTGGCGCCTGGCGCCACAAACGGTTATCGCGACATTTTCGTCCACGACCGCCAGAGCGGTCTGACCCAACGCATAAGCATCGGTCTAGCCGGCGGGTCGACCAATGGCCACAGTGCACATGCCAGCATAAGCGCCGACGGGCGGTACGTGGCGTTCTCGTCGTGGGCGCCCAACCTGGTAACCGATGACACAAACGGCTTGGAGGACATTTTCGTCTATGACCGCCAGAGCGGTCTGACCGAGCGGGTGAGCGTCGATTTGGCCGGTGCGCAAGCCGATGGCTTCAGCATCGCTCCCAGCATAAGCGCCGATGGGCGATACGTGGCGTTTGAGTCCAACGCATCCAACCTGGTCGACGGAGACGCAAACAATGTTCGGGACATCTTTGTAGGTACTCCCGCCTTTGGAGGCAGGCCTCCAATCGCCGTCTCGAAAACGCACGGCGTGCTGCTGGCCCCGGGCAAGCAGCTCACTGGTGTGGACTTTGGCAATTACCACCCATCGGCGATTTACGGTCAAAAGTTTGAAGACATAAACGCCGACGGCGTTAGAGATCCCGGCGAGGGGGGCCTGGAAGGATGGACAATCGAACTGGTTGATTCTACAACCAGGCGGATTACTCAGACGCAAGTAACTGACGGCGAAGGCTTGTACCTGTTTGAAGATGTCGCCCCGGGCGATTACGAACTGCGGGAGGCGCAGCAAGACGGTTGGATTCAGACATATCTTCAGGGGTATGAACGCTTCTTCGTTCTTCATGGCCGGACGATCCGTGAGTTTGACCCTCTCAGCGGTACGGAGTTGAACAGCTTCCCCGCCCAGGGGGCCTGGTGGGAGGTTCCGGGAGGGCTGGCGTTTGGACAGGGAAGCCTGTTTCTGGTCAGAGACTCCGGAAACGGCTTGCAGGCCCTGTGGGAACTCGATCCGAATACGGGAGTTATTATCGACAGCGACATCGTCACCTACGACGAACCGGGCTCCGGCCTCCGTGGACTGGCGTATCTCGACGGGATGCTCTATATCGAGTCCGCCCCCAGCGACGAGATCCTTGTCTGGGACCCTGCCCTCGACGCTATAGTCGACACGCTCAGCATATCTGAGAACATTGGCGGCGGACTGTCCGCAGCGCCGGGGCGAGGGGTTCTGTTCGCCGCGACCTTCAGCGGCTTGATACATGTCATAAACCCGAGCAACGGCGACGTAATCGAAACGCTCGATCCCGGAATCGGCGGATCGTACGGCGGGCTGGCCTGGTTTGAGGGCGATCTGTATCGTGCGTATGGCGACAGGGTATACCGCATTGACACCTCCACCGGCAAGGTGATTTCCACTTTCTCCGCCGGCGACGGGACCTCCGTGTGCGCGCTTGGCGGCGATGGTGTTGTCGGCCCGAGAGTACGCACCGTAAACATCACGAGCGAGACCGTCCTTGAGGACATTGATTTCGGAAACGCCCAACTAGGTTCCATCAGCGGCGTGAAGTTCGAGGACCTCAACGGCGACGGCGTTAAGGATCCGGGCGAGGAAGGTCTTGAAGGCTGGACGATATTCCTCGACGAGAACGGAAACGGAGCCCTCGACGGTTCCGATGCAACGCTCGAACCGGACAACTACGCCGAGGGCGCCGAACTGAACGCGGTTATCCCGGGCGTCACCCTGACGGCCGTTGGAGCTAACACGACTGCGGTCTATGCTCGCCAAGACCGCGTGTTCGCCCGCGGGGCCGGTCGCGTGTTCTGCCACAACCCGGGCAGCAACTGGGACGATTCATACCAGCTTCGCATAGACTTCGCCGCACCGGTTTACGGAGTGGCGATTGACTATATCAGTTGGTTTGAAGATGGCGTCGGGCAGTTGGAGGCGTACGACGCCCAGGGCAATCTGTTGGAGATGGACTGGACCGACTCCCTGGCCGACGGGCAGACCCAGCGCATGGCTATCAGCCGCACAATCGCGGACATCGCCTACGCCATCGCCAGCGGCCGGGGCGAACAAACCGGGGCGTTGGACAATCTGACTTTCTCCCAGTGGCAAGAACCCTACAGGGTCACCGGTCCGGACGGCGGCTACGCCTTTACCGATCTGCGCCCCGGCGGGTACACCGTGTCAGAGGTCATGAGGAATAACTGGAGCCAGACCTCTCCGGCGGGCGGCGAGCGGTTTTTCGCTCTTCACGGACAGACGATCCGCGAGTTCGACCCTATCAGCGGCACGGAGCTAAACAGCTTCCCCAGCCCCGGGCTGGAGGCTCCGGGAGGGCTGGCGTTCAAGCACGGAAGCCTGTTTATGGTCAGGGACTCAGGAAATGGCGACCAGACCCTGTGGGAACTCGATCCGAACACGGGAGCGATCATCGACAGCGACATCGTCGCTGACAATCAATTGGGCGGCCACTACCGCGGACTGGCGTATCTCGACGGGCTACTCTATATCGAATCAACGTACACAAATCAGATCCTTGTCTGGGACCCTGCTGTTGACGCTGTAGCAGATACGCTCAGCATATCCGAGAACATTAACGGTGGATTGTCCGCCGACCCGGTGAGAGGGGTTCTGTTCGCCGCCGCCAGCGGCGCCTTGATACACGTTATAGACCCGCAGACCGGCAACGTAATCGACACGCTGGAGTCCCAAACGGGCGGACCTCCGAGCGGCGGGCTGGCCTGGTTTGCAGGCGACCTGTATCGCGGGGTGCACGATACGATATACCGCATTGACGCCGCCAGCGGCGACGAAACAGGCAGTTTCTCCGTAGGCCAGGGCGCCCCCGTGTTCGCCCTTGGCGGCGATGGCGTTTTCTCACCTGGAGTACATAGCGTCGATATCACGAGCGGACTGGCCGCCGGGAACCTTGATTTCGGCAACCAGAGAATTCTGCCTGGCGAGATTCGCGGTGTCAAGTGGGAGGATATTAACGGCGACGGCCTCAGAGATCCGAACGAGCCGGGCCTTGAGGGTTGGACGATATACATCGACAAGAACGCCAACGACCTTCTTGACCAGGGTGTCTACACCACACTTGATCCCGACAACTACGCCTTCAACGAGGTGCTCAACGGTGTCGTTCCAGACGTTACACTCACCGCCCTTGGGTCGAAGACCACCGCGGTCTACGCCCGCGATGACGGCTACTATGCCCCGGACGCCGGTCGCGTGTTCACCCACAACCCGGGCAGCAATTGGGACGATTCGTTCCGACTCCGCATGGACTTCGCCGAGCCGGTTTCCGCTGTGGCCATTGACTACATCAGTTGGTTCAAGGACGGCGTCGGGCAGTTGGAGGCCTACGACGCCCAGGGCAACCTGTTGGAGACGTACGTAACGGACACCCTGGCGATCAAACAGACCCAGCGCATGGTTATCACCCGCATGTCCGCTGACATCGCCTACGCCGTCGCCAACGGCCAGGGCCAACTCACCGGAATACTGGACAATCTGGCTTTCGGCGACGCGGGCGAGCCGTTTGCGATAACCGGCGCGGACGGCGGCTACGCCCTTACCAACCTGCCGCCAGGCGAGTACACCGTCGCCGAGGTCATGCAGGATGGATGGAAGCAGACTTCGCCCGGATTCTCTCTCGAACGAGGCTTTGGCCAGCGGGAGCTGCTGTTGGACGGGCGCCTCAGTTTCCTGGCCCACGGAGACTTTGACGGCGATGGCGAGGCGGACCTGGCGGTAACCGGCTCGGGATCCAACGAGGTAACGGTTCTGCTGGCGCGGGAAGACGGCGCGTTCGATAAGTCAACATTTGGAGTACAGTCCAATCCGCGTCACCTGACGACGGGTGATTTCGACGGGGACGGAAGCCTCGACCTAGCCGTCCTGAGCAGTTCCGACGACCGGATCGTTATCGTGTTGAACGACGGGAACGGGATTTTCAGACCGACGGGAAGCTATGCAGGCGGCTACAGCCCGCACAGCTTTGTCTCCGGCGATCTCGATGGCGACAACGACACGGATCTGGCGGTTCTGAATTTTGGCGATCAGAACGATACTAATGACAGCGGCGTAATGATACTCCTGAACGAGGGCTCCGGTTCATTCACTCCCGGTCCTTCATACGAGTTCCCGGGGAACATGCGCCAATTAGCCCTTGACGATCTGGACGGCGACGGAGATCTGGACCTGGCGGCCAACAGCAGCGGGTACTGGACCGGTTCTGAGATTGTCAATCAGGGCGCATGGGTCCTGTTGAACAACGGTTCGGCCGCGTTTGCTCCGGCGGTGCTGTACGAAACAGGAGGGAGTTCCGAGGGAGTCGCCATCGGTGATCTCGACGGCGACGGCGACGCGGATCTTGTCCTGCCGAACCGAGATGCTGACCAAATTGCAGTGCTCCTTAACAACGGTGATGGGACTTTCGCCCCGCGGTCGACCTATCCTGCCGGAGACGGGCCGATTTATGTGGTCTTGGGCGACATTGACGGCGACGGCGATCCGGACGTTGCGGGGAAGGACAAGTACGACCAGGACCTGTGGTACATGCTGAACGACTCAACCGGCTCGTTCGGACAGGCCAATAGCGTCGAAGGCCCGTGGTCGTCTCACTTCGGAATACCCGCCCTGATCGATTCGGACGGATTGGGCTACAGCGACCTGGTTATCGCTGACGACGAGGGCCTGTGGTTTATGGAGAACCCCGAACCGACATGGATGGTCACCCTCGCCGCTGGAGAGATACTCCAAGGCATCGACTTCGGGAACGCCACGATTCCGGGACCGCGAGTGATTCACTCGTCGGTGCAGGAGGGCGACCAGTTCGCCGGCAACGGAAGCCTGATCGTAGAGGTGGGCTTCGACCGCAATATTCATGAGCCCAACCTGGACGAAACCGACTTTGAACTGGCCGGTTCGCTGCACGGCCCGCAGGACGCCGACACATGGTCGTATGACCCGGCCGCCAGAACCTTGATGCTGAACTACATACACCTGCCCGACGACAACTACTCACTTACGCTCTACAGCGAGACCGGACGATTCGAGGATCCGTTTTGGCGCGAACCTCGACGGCGAGACTCCCCTGTGGCCTATTGCGCCCTTTACATCGGGCGACGGCGACGCCGGCGGCGATTTCGTGGTCAACTTCGGCTACGATATCACCTCCCGGGCCGTCGGCTTCGAGCCCGTCAGGCCGGCAGGGAGCCTGATCTACGCCGCCGCCGACGGCGGATACATTAACGTCGCCGGAGACCGCGACACGTTCGAGATGCATCTGTCGGCCGGAGAGACAATCGCCGCGGTCGCCGTGGGCGAGGCTCCCGGCGCGGCGCTGACTTTTGAACTTTTTGGGGCAACAGGCGTTCTGGCGACCGCGATGAACATAGGGTCCGTTAGTCTGGCGCCGGTGTCGGTCCCGAGCGACGGGGTTTACCTTCTCCGCGTCGGCGGATACTCGCCGACGGCCTACAGCCTGGATCTCTATCGCAACGCGGTTGTTGAATTCGCCGACACCGATGACGGAAGCGAACTGGCGATCGACTACTCGCATATGGACCTTGGATCGGGGCGGTGCGCCGTCGTCGGAAACATCGGCGCCGACGAGATTGACGAGTTCACCATCGATCTGACGGGTATGCCCGGCGAATCGATCGACGTCATTCTGGGCACGGGCGCCGAGTTGTTCGACGGCGAGATGATCCTGCTGGATATCGACGGTGCGACGGAGTTGGCCCGCGCCGTCAATGATCCGCTTGGAACCATCGTCACGAACTACGAGCAAGGCATCCTCAACTTTGTCGTGCCCGCCGATGGCGTTTACACCATCCGCTTGACGGCATCGGGCCAGCAGCAGTCCTCGGCGTACGCCATTGTCGTTGCCGAAGATCTTGCCTTCGACACTGAACCCAACAGCAACAGGAGCAATTTTGCGCTTCGCAAGCTGGACAATGTCAATGGCGCCACGGGGTTCCTCTCGGTTTCAACTGTCGCGGTGCATAGCACTGTCGCGGTGTATACCCAGGACACCGAAAGAGTGACTCCATTGCAACAGTCCGAGCATATGGCCAAGCTTTCGCAGGAGCAGTACGACTTTGCCAAAGCCGGCGGCTTCCTACGGGAACGCGTGCGTTTTGTCCCTCCGGCATACGATCCCGGGGTAAATCCGCATGCATACTGGTTTGTTTTTGAGGACTGGTTCTCGCCCAGCAGCGACATGGACTTCGAGGACGTTCAGATATTCGTCGAGGAACTGACGGACACTCAACTCAGACTGACGGCCTTTCTTGGCTCTGTAAGCCTTTCTCATGACCTTATCCTCACATCCGGGGAAACGCTGATCTCTGGCATTACTTCTAGTCCTCAGGTTGTCCATGTCGACAGCGAAACCTATCCCAGCGATGTCGACAGCTATATGATCCACTTGACGGCGGGCGAAGCATTGACCGTAACAACTGCGACGCCCGGCGACGGGCAGTTTGGGTGGAATAACGCGCTAGATCCCGGAATCAAACTATACGCCCCGGATGGGTCGCTGGCGACTTCCGGTGAAAACGGAGCCCCCGACGGGCGAAACGCCATTCTGTCACGTGTCGTCAATACCAGCGGCGTCTATGAGGTGCGGATCCATTCGTCCGAAGGAACGGTCGGCGAGTACGTCCTGAACGTCACAACACACAGCCCGTCGGTGGCCAATCCTATCGCCGACGTTACGGTCGACGAGGACGCCGAGACCACCGTGCTGGATTTGTCGAGCGTGTTTGAAGATGACGACCCCGCACACAGTTTGCCATTGTGGGTAACGGGCAACAGCAATACCGGCCTGGTTAACACCAGCGTGGTCGGGGCGAGTTTGAGCTTGTATTATGTTGCGGACGCCAACGGACAGGCCGACATCACCGTCAGGGCGACCGATCAGACAGGGGCGTGGGTCACAAATACGTTTACCGTAACGGTTAACCCCGTCGTCGATGTTGTCGGGCGCCACGTGCTCTACAATAACTCCGCATTCGGCGACGCCATCGATCCGAACAAGACCCCCCTGCTGCCTGGAGGAGTTATTTCCTCCGCCAACTACACCGGCTACTGGGGCGGCGTCAATGGGGTCGCGATCGACATCGACGCCCTGCCGCCAGGCGATCCGGAGGCTGGGGATTTCGGCATCCGGGTCAACGAGGCCGCCAACCCCGACACGTGGTCAGTCGGTCCGGCGCCGGCGGTAAGCTTCCGGCCGGGCGAGGGTGTCGGCGGATATGATCGCGTGACTTTGATCTGGGGCGACGGCGCGATTCTCAATCAATGGGTCGAGGTGACGGTACTCGCGACGGCCAACACGGGGCTGGCGGCCGACGATGTGTTCTACTTCGCCAATATCGTCGGCGATTGCGACGGTGACGGCGAGGTTGGGGCCAGTGACTACGGGACGCTCGCCGGCGAGTTTGGGCTGCGCGGCGGGGTCGGTGAACTGGCGGCTGATCTGAATGGCGACGGGCGGGTCGGCCTGACGGATTTTGCGATTATGCGAGGCGCGATTGGTAATTCGGTGTCGATACCGACCTTCCCCGCTGCGGCGCCTGAGGCGGTTGTCGAGTCGGGGTTGGGCGCTCTCGCCGTTACCGCCCGGGTCACTTCAGTGAACCCGGGTGCGGCCAGTGATCGGTCGACAGTAATCAGTAATCAGTTAACGGCGAACGACCCGGCGGCGGCGATCGATCTGCTTGGCGGATTGCTGTCTGTAGGCGGGTATGTTGCTGAACCGCGGGCGGTAAGGCCCACGCGGCTGCAGCGTGCGGCGACGTCCGCGTATGACCTGAAACCGCTGCGCGACGATCCGGCCGGCGACGCCCCAGGCGATGATCTGTTAGCGGACGTGCTGGAAGAAGCGGTTTTGCCAACCATTGGCTCTCAGCTAACAACTGACAGCTAATAGCTTTAACTGCCTGTGACATATCACGCGGCGTCAAACGATCTTTTGAGAGAGTCCCGGCGAGGATTGTGTCGTCATAACCATTTTGCACAAAGGCGTTTATGGCAACGCGAGGGGTAAATATGTACGTTTGTCGGTTTAAGCGGCAGGTTCCCATTCCTGGCGCGGCCGCGGGGTGAGACTGCTTCGGATTATGTCGGATCGACGATGGTTTGTATGTTGTAAGCGCTGATGCGACTGGCGGATAGGCTGGCTGGGTGGGCATGTCGTGCGGTGCGAATGGCCCGTCCCCCGCCGCGCAGACTGTGTGAACCATTTGTGACAATTGCCACACCGTTACACTTGAAGGTGTATTTGCAGCGAAACTACGCCCGCCGCTGCGAGCAGGCCGAGGAGGATCGCGATCTTGATCCGCCTGACGGTGGTGTCGATCTGGCGGCGCGTGCCTCCGGTCGAGCCGAGTGACAGGATGTAGCGGACGCGGCTGGCGATCGACCCGTGTCGCCAGTTGCGTTTGTGTTGGTCGATTCCGTTGAGGATGGCGATCTGTTCGAGCGCGCCGGCGAAGATGGCTGCACCTTCGTGAGTTATTCTCGGCGAGCCATCGGCCGGCGGCGCCGAGGCCCAGGCTCCGATGACGTCGCTCTGTCGTTCGAACTGCCGGCTGACGGCGCCGAAGATCAATCCGCCGCACGCGAAGATAAGCCCCAGCATCAGCAGTATTACCGCCGGGCCCTCGAGATCGGCGAGTATGGCGATCAGCTCAGCCGCCGAGACGCACAAGGTCATAATCGTAACGAGCATCATCATCAGATATGGTAGGTGGTGAGCGGTGATGTGTCCGCCTTCGTGGGCGAATACCGCGCGGATCTGGTGTGGTTCCAGGCGGTCGACGATACCGTCGGAGACCAGTATGAATCGAACCGGCGCTATCAGGCCCATTACGGCCGCATTGGCGATGACCCCTTCGCTCTCCCAGACGAGTATGTCGCGGTACTTGAGTTTGAGCCGGCCGCAGAGGTCTTCCAAATCGGAGCGGAGCGGTCCGGGCTCCAGACGGCGGGTCCGCCAGATACGCGCGATCAGCAGCGGGGCAAACAGGAACACCGTCAATGCAGTGCCCAGAGACCCCAGCAGGTAAACCGGGGATTGGGCTGACGCGGGCACCGAGCCGAGCACGTGCATCTCCAGGACATCGGTCACCAGGAGTATCAGAGAGATCGGTACGATCGTGAACAACAGCATATGGCGGATGTTGTATAGAATGTGTTTACCGCGCGACCAGTATGGTGCGGCTTGCTTATGCTCGTCAGCCGCGGTGGTGCGAAGCGCGAGGTGAAAACGGTAATCGAGGGCCCACCCGATGATTAGCGTCAGGAAGAAGGGCACCATCAGAACGAACTTCGCCAGCAGTGGGATATGGTAGTGTTCGACTGTGTTTGCGGCCCACTGCCCGTATCCGCATGCGATCAGACCGCCCTGCCCGGCGATAAGCCAGCAGCGATACAGTGCTTCGAGGATGTTGCGCCGGCGGATTATCTTACTCGATAGTATCTCCCCTCGCTCCAGGCGGCGCGTTATCGACCTCGTGGCGGCGATGGATAACCCCGCCGCCACGAGCAGGTAAACCGCTGCCGCAACTGCAGTCCAGAGAGAAGGCGGTTGCAAATACTCACGGGTCCCCCTGTCTCCAAGGGACAGCGAAACGATTAAAGTTGCCAAGATTGTGATCAGCATCAGCCGATCATTGTAGTAGATCAGATGCGTCAGTACGCAGTTTTTATTGAAAGACACGCGCTTTATCTGTGTTGTATGCGTTATAATAGATGGACTGTTAACCTAACTGCGGCCCCGAGAAATCCGCGGCGTGTGCGAGGTCTGAGGAGAATGAATAATGAAATCGATCAAGTACGCGATCCTGCTGCTGGTTGCCCTGATGGTGTTTTCATCGGCGGTAGAAGCCAAGAAGATAGTCACCGTACGACGTGTCGGCTCGGGGTCGCGTTCTCGCAGGCGCGAGAAGGAGCGGCGTGAGAAGCAGCTCCGCGAGCGGCGAGCCAAAGCAATCAAAGCTCAGAAGAAGTACAACGAACAGAAAGCCGCGTACTACAAGAAGAAGAGAGCTGAAGCCAACGCCAGAGAGAAGGAGAAAGCCGACAAGGCGCGAGATGCTATCCTGGCGAGGGAGAAGAAGATAGCTGCCGACAAGAAGACCGTCCGCGAGGAAAACTCGCTGCTCGGCAAGTATGCCACGATGGTTACCGAGGCGAGAATGTCTTCGTCGCAGCGAGCCAGGCTCATTGCGATCCTCAAGAAGCAGCAGGGAGGCAAGACGACTGCAGGCAGTAGCGATAACGCCGCAGAAATCGCCCGTCTGACCAAGGCCTACAATAAAGCCACCGGAAAGAAGAGGGGGATCATCGCATCGGCATTGAGAGATGCACGCAAGAAGGGCGCCCGCGCTGCCGCTGTTGACGTCGGCGGAGGCGGCTCGAAAGCGGATATTCACAAGCAGATCATGGGCCTGTTGACCCCCGCCCAGAAACTCAAGTGGGGCGGATACCAACTGGTAAAGGACCCGGCGATGCAGTTCGAGGGTATAACGCTGACCGCAAAACAGATCAAGCGTATCCGCGCGATCTGTGACGCGGCGAGCAAGGGCCTGCCCGGTGAGTCTTCCGATCTCACCCCCAAGGCCGCCGCCAGAGCCCGCAAGTCGGTGCTGAGAACCGCCCGATCGCAGATCATCTTCGAAGTCCTGACCCCCGAGCAGCGCACCATCGTTCAGCGAGCCGACGCGAAGAAACGGGCCGCCGCCGCTGCGGCCGTCGCGGCTTCTACCGCCGCCTCTGAGTAGGGCGGCGCGGTATCTTCCGGACATCTCGTAAGTCATTCCACACCCACACCCGCCCCGTGCGGGAATGGGTGTTTTTTTTCGTGAGAAGCGGGTGGAGATAGCGTATCATAAAGACAATTCCCGAGCTATTGGGGTTTGACCGTCGTAGACAGCCCGTTAATAGAGCTATCGTCAGAGCGAAAGGAACTAATTATGTCCGGTGGTGCAGGATTCTTCGGTAGTTATGTCAGGGGACGGGATTCCCTCTATGCGTCAATCGAGCGCCGGCGCGAGCGTCTTCGCAAACAGCAGGGCGGCTTGAGGGCAGATCAGGCCGAGGAGTTCCTCAACGATATTGGCGAGTTGAAACTGGCGATGGCGACGCTCATCAACGTGTTAATCTCAAAGGGCGTGGTCAGCGAGGAAGAACTCCTGGCCCAGGCTGACATCATAGATGCCCTCGACGGCGAAGCCGACGGACAGTTCAGCGGGCAGGTGCAGCCCGATGGCAAGGTCGCACCCGATCAACCACGCGCCCGAACCAACCTCGACGACCTTGCCGACGCTGTCGACGAGGCGGATTCCGCGCCGGAATAAACGGTGCGACTGGCTGAGGCCCTGCAATGGTCCGAAGACAACGAACCAAGACCAGCCGCATGAAACATGTCTGCTGTGCGGTTTTGGTGCTATGCGTTATCGGCTTGGCGTTCTGGTGCAGTGAGTTTGGTGGCGAGGCTACTCCTGTGATAGCGGGTTTTTTTGTGATGGCGGCTTTTGGGTTGGCGTTTTGGGCGTTGGTCGAGCAGCTTTGGTTTTCGTTCGGGCGACCCCGTTATCTGAGCAGGACAGAACGAAAACGCCTGCTGCATCGGCGGAAGAAGAACAAGACTGGCGGAGAGACAATCCTCGGGCGCAAAATACCCGAGCAGCGTGACCGATAGGCGGTGCTTATTTTACCGTATAGTAACAATAACTTTGTCAAGACCGCGTTATACAGGGAGTTTTCGACAGTTCCGGCGGGATTGTGAATTCCCCGGAAACGAACACGCCGCGAGTGGCGGGGCTGCCGTGGTGTCCGTTACAACTAACTTTGCCCCAGAGGACTATATCGTGAAGATCTGTAAATGGTTGCTGTGTGTGGCTATGGCGCTGACGTTGACGGCCGGGTCCGCCCTGGCCGTGGAGGGCGCCAAGCCCAAGAAGAAGAAACCCGCACGCGCAAGGAAAGCGCGTCCCAAGAAGCCCAGGAACCTTCTCCGCGGCGAGTATGGTATCATGGCCTCAGAAGTGAAGCTCACCGCCGAGCAGAAAGCCAAGTTCGTCGAACTCATCAAGACCCAGAACGAGGCGAAGAAGGCCCTTGCCGAAAAAGCCGCACCGATCAAGAAGGAACTGGCCGAAGCCAGAAAGGCCAAAGACAAAGAAAAGTGCAAGGAACTCGGAGCCAAGCTCAAGGCACTCAAGCCCGACTCCAAGGCCAACAAGGCTGCGCTCATGGCGCTCCTGACCGACGAGCAGAAGACTGCCTGGGCCAGCTTCTCCCTCTACAGAAACGCCTGCCGCAGGTTCGGACGGGCGAAACTGACCGACGATCAGAAGCAGGCTATCCGCGACATATGCGCCAAGAGTGACGTGAAGGTCACCGGCGACAAGAAGGCCGACGCCGCTGCCCTGAAGGCCCTGACGGCAAATATCTCCGCCGGCGTCCTGACCGATGAGCAGCGCAAGGCGATGGTCCCCAAGCCAAGAGTGAAAAAACCCAAGCCCGACAGACCCAAGAAGCCTCGCGATCGGAAGAAGAAAAAGCCTGCGGATCAATAATCGCGGGATTGTGCGTGAGACTATGCGGGCCGGAGCGGGCTGATACCTGCTCCGGTCCGGCGTCTTTTCTTGAACTACCGCAGGGGGTCGAGAACCCCGGAAAACTCGCCCGGATACCAGAAAAAACTTGAAGTTTCAGGGCGAAATGGTAGATTATGTAATAGAAGCAGATGGCGGCGTAGCTCAGTTGGTTAGAGCATGGGATTCATAAACCCCACGTCTGAATCGCTCAAACCACTATATTCCTCGGTTTAAATCGCTATTTATCTAATTCGGATGATTAATTCGCCGCAGAATCGCCGCAGAATGAAAATTATTTTTCATCCCGCCTCGGTCTGCCTCGTCGACGCGCCCGACCACCTTTCGAAAGGATACGATCAAGCTCCGCCTTCGTGAAAGCGTTGCGCCTGCCGATCTTTATCGGCTTGAGTACACCCTTCTTGATAAGTCGCTGAAGAGCTAGATCGGGACGTGCCA
>CAZSLS010000066.1:0-28907 GCA_964607575.1 uncultured Planctomycetaceae bacterium
CAATACAGATAGTTACGGTAAGAAATTTGGGTGTTGCCGTCTCTGTGCCCTTGCCGTAGTCGTTGCCGTTTCCGTAACAAAACTTCCGTCGTTGCCGTTCTCTGTGTCCTCTGTGTCCTCTGTGGCAAAAGCCGTCGCCGTTAACTAACCCACCACTTTATTGTGTCGAACACATCCGCAGGTGGCCATCCGGTAAATATTATTGGCAATCAGGGAAACAACCTGATATAATTTTTATCCGCAATCGGGCGGGTGAGGCGCCGAGGCGCCGTATCGTCACGATAAATACGATCGCAGAGAATATTTGAGGACGTAATGGGTAAGCCAAGACGCAGAAGAAAAATCGGATCCAAGAAGCGTCGCGAACGACGCAATCGTCGCAAGCGGAAGTAATTGCCTGCGCCATCGGCTGGTGCTTTTGCCCGCCGGGTGTCGCCGGTTCAATGGATACGCAGCACCGCGGCGCCGCGGGTGGTCTGACCACCGCGGCGCCGCGGTGCTGCGCTATGGCGCCCAGATACCGCTGATCTGTTCTCCGCACTTCTCGCAGGCGCCGTTCTGCAGGTGCATCCCCCCTACCGTAAACCCAACCCTTTCGATCACCATCGCCCCGCAGGCATTGCAGTAGGTGCTTTCACCATCGCCTCCGTGTACGTTTCCGCAGTATACGTATTTCAGGCCCGCCGCCGTACCCAGGCTGCACGCCATTTCAAGCGTCGCCAGAGGTGTCGATGGTGTGTTGTGCATGTTGTAGTCGCCGTGAAAGCGGCTGACGTGCCAAGGTACGTGTACCCCGAGATGCGATGCGATGTATTGGGCGATATCCCCGAGTTCCTCGGGCGAATCGTTCATGCCCGGGACGACCAGCGTGGTGACCTCCAACCAGATACCCGCTTCGACTACAGCCTCGAGACACGCCAACACGGGAGCCAGAGACGCCTTCATGACGCGGCGGTACGTCTCGTCGCGGAAACACTTGAGGTCAACGTTGATCGCGTCGAGATATGGCGCGATCATCTCGACGGCCTGGGGGGTCATAAAACCGTTCGATACGAAGCAGTTTCGCACGCCGGCCGGATGGGCCAGGCGGGCGGTTTCGTACGCCAACTCGAAGAAGACGGTCGGTTCGGTGTATGTGTAGCTGATCGACGCGCAGTCGTGCCCGGCGGCTGCGGCGACAATCTGCTCGGGGGTGATCGACTGCCCGGCGAGGGCGGGATCGCTTCGGGGCGCCTGCGATATCTGCCAGTTCTGGCAGAAACCGCATTGGAAGTTGCAGCCGGCGGCGGCTATCGAGAGGCTGAGCGTACCGGGCAGGAAGTGGAACAGTGGCTTTTTTTCGATCGGGTCGACGTGCATCGCCACTACCGCTTCGTAGTTGGTGCTCTTGAGCTGCCCTCCAACGTTCAGGCGAACTCGACACGTACCGTACTGCCCGGGCGGGATTTTGCAGGCCTGCCCGCAGAGTTTACACTTGATACTCCCCCCCTCGGCGGGCTCCCACAGTATGGCGTCGTGATAGTCAGACATGCTGTATATCCTGAACAGCGGTACGCTCGCATATAAGTTTAGGTGCAGAATCTCGCGTTTGGCAACTAATTCTACTTTGCACCAGGCGTCAGATCAGTCGCGGAGCGCCGCGGCGGACCATCCCGCCAACCAGAGCGCGCCGGCCGCCGCCAGCAGGATCGACCACAGTTCCATGCCTTGTGTAAGCGGTTGACCATGGGGCAGCGGAGCGGCGGCGACGGACTGCCCCGGCGGTATCGAGACCGGCGCCGATCGCAGTGCGACCAGGCTCACCGCATGCAGTTTCCCGCCGGCGTCGCGAAAAATCCCCGGCGCGGTCAGGCCCGCGGACTCCAGGGCGGCGGGATCAAACGTTTCGTCGCGCACAATCGGTTTCCATGCGGGATTGGCGCCGGCCTGGAGCGGCGTGCGATACTCGTATCTCTCTCCGGCAGACGCGCCCGGCGCCAGGTACCGCATCACGTTGGCCATGAATACCACGTAGGCGTCGCTGCGCACGAGCGTGCAGTTGTTCTCGGACAGATCGAAAGCGACGTACACCCGCCGCGGCGCCGCGGCGCCGGCGTCATCCGCCGTGCGCACCGCCAGCACGGCGCCCTTGTAACCGACAAGAACTCCCTCCCCGGGCACATCGCCTCGGACCCAGGGACGAACGCTCCGAATTGCGGCGGCGCCCAGGTCCACGCCCCGCATTATCGGATCGTCGCCGGTTATGTCCGCGTCGGCGAGCATCACTGACGTAACGTCCTCCTCCGCCAAACGCCAGGGCGGAGGGGGCGACGGCGGAGCGATTACCAAAGCCGCCTTACCGGGCGGGGCGGATACTCCATTTGCGATTACAATCTCCGCGGCGGACCGGTCCGCAACGAGTTGCAGCGTGGGATCGACCTTAATCATCCGCCGCAAATACGGATCGTCGCGTCCGATAATCGAGACTCTCCTGGCGGTCGCTTTTACCCGGACCAGATACGCCATCGCCACCCGATCGTCACCGGACCGAACGGTCACCGACAGCGCTTCGGCGGGCGGGAGGGCTGCAGCAAACGATCGGCGGGCTTTCGGCGGAATCGTGACGTCGAGAATAACCGCATTGCCCGCGGCGTCCAAGGCATCGGACACGGTAAGGCGCACCGCGGCGGCCCGATCGCTATGGTTTCGCAAGGCCGCAAACACCTGCAGTTTGTCGGGAGCGGTTCTCTCGGCCCCGACGGCGTCTATCGTAACGCCCGGAAGGTGCGCCGGTATGTCAATGCGACTGACCGACGGACCGGTGGCGATATCGAGTGAGGAAACGGCAAGGTGGTAAACGTGGCGAGCGTCAGAGGCGGCGTGCCCGCCGCGAAGCTCCGAAGCGGAAACCGGCAAGTGCGACAACCCCGCCAGCAGCCCGCGGGCCTCCCGGGGCGACATCCACTCCGTCGGTCCGCCTAGTATTTCCGGAAGCAGCAGCTGCAGGCGATCTCCCGAGTCAAACCGCCCCAACAACCGCTCGCCCGCGAGGCGCATTTCGGCCGATCCGTCGCGCCCCAACTCCGCCGATGGGTGCAGAACTATCGCAACAGTCCTCACCGGTCCGGAAGAGTGATACACCGGGCGGGAACCGGCGAGTACGACCGCTATCGCTCCGGCCAGCAGAAGCAGCCACGCCAGATTTATTCGACGAGATTTGCGATGGGTCGATGAGGCGGTAGAACTGATCGCCTCCTCCCACAGCGAAAGCGACGCAACGACCACGAGATTCCTGCGAGGACGAAACAGCGCCAGCAACGCCGCCACCGCAACAGGCGCCACAACCAGAAATGTCCAGGGCCACACAAAGGTCATGCTTTAGCTGTACGGCTCTCAGGGGTAGATATCATTTAAGCGTCTTCGGTCCGCCTCGCCGGTCGATCACAACCGGTTCATCCGGCGTTCGACGACGACCTTTCGCAGGAGCATGTAACGCTTGCCCTTGTAGTTCGTGATCTCACCGGTGATGCGCAGTCGCACGCTTGGCGGTTGGACCTCGGCGAAAACCAGCAGTCGACAAGGCAGGAGGATAACGGGCGGTTCGCGCAGCGTATTGTCGGCCTCGAAGGTCGCCTGGCACCACCGGGCCTGACCGGTCTGCTGTATAGTCATCAGTCGGTCGACCACCAACCTGGCCGTGGCGGGCTCGATAACGTCCCCCTTGGCGCCGGGAGCAACAGACTCCACTCGCGCCGCGTCGATTTTCTTTTTCGTCCCGGGCAGTATCACCGGCGTGGGATTCTTCTCCGACAGCAGCCTGCTCATCAGATCCGCCGAACTGGGAGCCGTCGTCGGTTGTGTTGTCGCCGGTTGAGTCTCCGGACTCGCTTCAGTACCGCCCTCGGGTCGCGTCGTGGGCGCCGAAGCGGTCTTCTCACCGGTCCCCTTGACCTCGGGCTCGACGATCGCAACCCGCCTGATCAAAATGAAGCTGTTGTCCCGGTAGACGGTCATTTCCCCCGAGACGCGGAACATCAACTTCGGGTTCTTCGCCTGTAAGGTCTCGAGCGCCTCAAGCGCCTCGTTTGGCAGGGCCCACCGGGGGCGAATCACCTTGCGGTCTCCGTCAACGGGAAACATCGCCAACACCCAACCGCTTCGATCGCTTGAAATCCTGCAGAGGCGGTCGATGATCTTGCTGCCCTCGGGCGGTAGATCAGGCTTCTTCTTGGGGGGAGGCTTGTAGCGTCGCGGTTTGATCACACGTGCGGGCTGCACCTCGAGGGGATCGAAATCACTGAGGTCTACAGCGTCAGCGCGCGTGGTAGGCCTCGCCGCACCATCGGTCTCCAGCGCGTCGTCGAAGGGGCGATCTGACATCGCCAGGCAAGCGACCCACGCAACAAGCATCGCCGCGGTAATTATTCGTGTCATACCCATGCATTCACCAGCTTCGCCCGCCGGGGTGCGAGAAGCACTCCGGTAGGTGCAACTGTAGTTATTCTACACCCCCGGCGATGGACAGTTCAAGAAATCACCCTTCCATGAGGCTCTCAAAGTGCGCCGCCAGGTCGCGGGGCATATCGACGCTGCAGACATATTCGCCACTCGATGGACGCTCCCAGCGCATCAATTCCAACACCGGTTTCCAGAAATCGCCCACGCAAACAATCGGGCGGCGCTCCAGAAGGCCCTTGGCCATCAGCTCCCACACGCACGCAAGTTCCACAAGCGTGCCCGTGGCGCCGGGGAGTACAACGTATCCGCTCGTGCCTGCCTTGACGAGCGTATCGAGACGTTCCAGCAGATCGGCGGTCCTAATCTCGCGGTCGAGGTACGAATTCGGAGACGATTTCCATACCGAGCAGGTCACGCCAAGAGTCTCGCCGCCAAGCGATTTCGCCCCGCGTGCCGAAGCTTCCATCGTCCCACCGTACCCACCGTTGGCGACCTGGTAACCGAGTCTGGCGAGGGTCTTGCCCACCTCGTGGGCCCGCTGAAACGCCTCGTCACCGTCGGCCGCATCGTTCGAACCGAACACCGTCACCACGTCTTCTTCGAATACCTTTACGTCCGAGTCCATGGGGCGCTCTCCGCAAATCATCCGCCGGTCCGCGTGAAATTCAGCAGTCCGCCGGCGGCGAGGATTTCCCGCTGCCGTGGGGCGAGGTTGACCCTGCAGACAAATTCGAGTCCCTGGGATACGTTTGAGACCTTCACCGTTTCGCCCGATTCCACCGCCTTGGCGACGTCATGGACGACCAGTTCGTCGCCCTCTACGATCCGGTCGTAGTCCGCCGAGTCACTGAAGGTCAGCGGGAGGATCGCGAAGTTCACCAGGTTGGCCTGGTGGATCCGTTCTATCGCTTTGGCGATCACCACTGCGACACCGAGATACATCGGGCACAGCGCCGCATGTTCCCTCGAGGAGCCCTGCCCGTAGCTGTCGCCGGCAAGTATCACGCCTTTGGCCCCGGCGTCTCTGACGGCCTCGGCCCGTTCGGCAAACGATTCGGCGCCTTCTTCGTTGAAACAGTTGAACACGTAGCGGGAGTATTCCGGTACGTTCGAGCGGTACTTCAGAAGCGATCCGGCGGGCATTATGTGGTCTGTGGTGATCTTGTCGCCGACTTTGATGACGACCCGCCCGTTCAGCGGATCGGGCAATTCTTCACCGGCAGGCGGTTTGATGATCGTCGAACCGCGGATTACCTCGACCTTCGCGGCGGCGCCTTCGTCCAGCGGGGCAATTATCATCCCGTCGTCAATGCTGAACTCGCCGGGCGCCTCGATCCGCGGATATTCGATATTCATAAACTCGCTCAAATCCCTCGGATCGGTTACTCTTCCCGAAATCGCGGCGGCGACGGCTGTTTCCGGTGAGACCAGGTATACCATATCGCCTTCTGTGCCCGATCGACCGGCAAAGTTGCGGTTGATCGTTCGCAGGCTCACAGTCCCTTCGGCGGGGCTGAATCCCTGCCCGATACAGGGCCCGCATGAACTTTCGAGTATCCGAGCGCCGGAGGCAACCAGGTCCGCCAACGCGCCATTGGCGGCGAGCATTCTCAACACCTGCCTGCTGCCCGGGGCGATAGCAAGTTCCACATCCGGATGGACCGTGCGGTCCTTCAATACCGCCGCACAAAGCATGAGGTCCTGATAGCTCGAGTTTGTGCAGGAACCGATCAGTATCTGGTTGACTCTCTGTCCGGAAAGTTCGCCGACTGTGGTGACGTTGTCTGGGCTCGGTGAACCGGCGGCTAGAGGAACCACCTTTCCAAGGTCGATAAGGACGTGTCCGAAACTCAGGTCGAGGAACCCATCGTCAGCAGCATCCGGATCGGAAGCGGGCACGATGTCAATGTCCGTGCAGAAGTCCTTTATGTTATCGATGACCTCCGAGTCGCGCTCGGCGTGCAGGCGTTTGACGATCGGTCCGTACTCGACACCCTTGTCCGCCGCCAGATGAACGTACTGATCGCCGCGACCCTGGGCGGCGAGAAACGCCCTGGTTACGGTATCGGAGGGGAACACGCTGGTGGTCACGCCGAGTTCGGCGCCCATGTTCGTGCAGGTGGAGCGGGCGGGTACGCTCAGTGATCCCACGCCCGGACCGAAATACTCGACCATGCACCCGACATTGCCCCGGGTAGTAAGGATGCTCAGCAACCGGAGAATGATATCTTTGGCTGCAACCCAAGGATGCAATTTTCCGCGGAGTTCCACGCCAATGACTCGCGGGCAGGTTGTATAAAAAGGCCCGCCGCCCATCGCCACAGCCACGTCCAACCCGCCTGCGCCGATCGCAATCATCCCAATCCCGCCGCCGGTCGGCGTGTGTGAATCCGAGCCGAGCAGCGTCCTACCCGGGCGCCCGAACCGCTCGAGGTGTACCTGGTGACATATTCCATTACCCGGACGGGACAGGTACGCACCGACGCCGGCCGCTATCGACTGGAGGTATAGATGGTCGTTATGGTTTTCCGGTCCGAACTGGGCCATGTTGTGATCGATATAACTGACCGACAGTTCAGTTTTGACACGTGGAACACCCATCGCTTCCAGCAGCAGAAACGCCGTGGTGCCCGTGGCGTCCTGCGTGAGCGTCTGGTCGATCCGAACACCTATCTCATTTCCGGCGGTCAACTGGCCGGAGGTCAGATGTTCCCGCAATATCTTGTAAACAAGCGTCTGTTCCATAACGGTACCTTTAATCTCAGAGCAAATGACAGCAACCCTGTCGCAACGCGCACAAGCTACCAGAAGGCATCGCCGTTGGCAATTGGTCTTTGAGTATTGGCGATAATATTGAGGTGCAATTGGTTCGACGGAGGAACGGACGCCTCAGGCGCCTGGAATTTCGAGGTGGAGCATTTTGGATTTCAGGTTAACCCCTCCCGGTGCGCTGAATCCCCCGGGAGTTCCGTCGGCGTAGGTAACCCGGTGGCAGGGCACGACGAGGGGCAGGGGATTTCGTCCCAGGGCGCCGGCGACGGCGCGTGCGGAGTCTTCGGCTTTAATCGCCAGCGACAATTGAGAGTAGGACATGGTCTGACCGTAGGGAATCCGCCGGCATGCTCGCAACACTTTGCCCGAGAACTTGCTCTCGGGGGGCAGTTCGCAGACCAACGGGGAGAAATCCGTCTGCTGCGAGTTGAAATACGCGCGGCTGAGTGTGATGAAGTCCTCAAATGGTCCCTCGTCACACTGGGCGCCGGGATGTTCCCAGGCAAGAAGTTCGCTGAGGTCCTGCATGGTGTAGTGCGGTAGGACGATACGCCTGAGCCCGTTTTTCCCCGCGACCGCGCCGATCGGACCCCACGCGGTAGTCCATGTCGCGTAGTACAGATCTTTTGGTTTCGCGGGGGCCATTATCGAATATCCGTCTCCACCCGGTCGGAACTCAGCGTCTCTTGCGGGATCCCTCGCCATGGCGGTGATACTCGGCGACCTTGCCTGATATGTACTGCAGAGCCTGGCGTCCCTTGCGATCCTGAGCCAGTCCGACAAACTGGAACCCCAGCAATATCTGTTCGGCAGTTCTATCGACCCGCCTGTATTGAGCGTCGGCGTAGACCGACTCGCTACCGGCTTCAAACGCCAGCCTGACCCCCACTGTCTCGCCCGGAACGAGATCCCATACATCGTCGCCGGAGGAAACAACCTGGAAACCACCGGCACTGATGTTGTTGAGTCTCCCGGACCAGACGGGTCGGTCGGGGTCGGCTTGCGTGGGTTCGTTCTCGCGTCCGCCCACCCAGAAAGAAGCACGTACGACGCGTCCCTCAGGGACCTCTGCCCTGATGAAGGCGCGCCGCTGGAGCCTGTGCATGCGATTGGGCCAGCAGACCGCAATTGCCTGTCCCGGATCATCCGGTTGGCCTTGCAGTTCCTCGGTTCCGACGGCGGTCACGGTGAAAATATGTTTGTAATGCTTAAGCTTGAAACTCAGACCGACTTTCTCCGCGGGCGCAATTTCGGGGGTATCCTCTTCATCGTGAACGAACAGATCTCCCAGAAGCACGTGGGGATCCCTGACCGCCAACAGTTTCGTGTGGCAGTTCGTCCAGGCACTTTCCCGTTTAAGCGTTACGGTAACGGGCACCTGCCGCTGGATAGCGGATTGCAGCGCGTCGGTGATCTGTTCTTGCGTCATCTCTTGCAGTTTTGCCATAGTTACATTCGTCCAATCGTCAGCACTTGCCTCTAGAACTCACACAGTTTAGCCCTAATCTTCTCGTGAGCTTCGCGATTTTGTTCGGATTCGTCAATATCGACAAACTGCAGCCCCACCGTCAACCCGTCACCGTCGGGGTCGCTGCGGCAGAACTGGGCGTCGATCAGTATCTGCTCGGGGGCATCTCCCCGGCCGATTGTCAACTGCAACCCAACAGTATCTCCGATCTCGATATATTGCGAAACCTCACTGTCGGTCCTGACGTAGCACCCGCCTTCAGAAAGGTCCAGCACTCTTCCCGACCAGGCGGGTACGACCGCGTCGGCCTCGTCGTGCTTGACCTGTCGCCCCCCCAACCATATCGACGCCTCCACGGTCGCCAAGGCGGGCATCTCGACTCGCTGTCCGACCCGGCGCTCAGAGATTTGCATCTCCTCGGGCATACCCAACTGCACCCCCGCCGTCCCGGACTTGTCCACAGAAGTGATATCTGTCGAAAAGAGAAACCGCTGGAAACCGCGCCGAAACGTTACGCCTACGCTCTGGCCTGGGGAGAATTCATAATCCGCAGGCCCATGGTCACTTTGCGGATAAGTTATCCAAAGAGATTCGCCTCCCGCATCCAGCATATCGCCGCTGAACATGAACCACCTGTCCTGATGATATACCGTCACCGTAACGCCAACCTTGTCTTTGGAGGCGGACTCGATCGCGCTGGCGACCTCATTACCGGTCAATGTATTTAGTGTTGCCATTTCGCTCCGTCCTGAATCCATCGGAAATACGCGAACATATCTAAACCCAAGTCTAAAGTAACTTTCGGACTTTCAGGAGTTTCTCTTGACACAAAACTCTCAATTCTACCATCTGGCCATGTTGTCGCCCTCTGAAGATTATATGCCCAATTCGGCCTGCATGGCCCGAATTCTGGGCAATTTCGGTCCACTTATCGCCACAATCATGCCCGGTATCGCCCAAGCGATCGGGATAAGTCTCGCCAGAAGTGCAAATGCCAGTATCTCGCTGGTATTGGCCATCGCGCCAAAGAAAACCAGGTACAAATACTCGATCCACCCGGCGCCTCCGGGTGTCAGCGGTACAGATCCCAGGATGTAAATCAACGGAATATAGAGAAAATAGCAATGCCACGGTACCGGAAGATAGATACTGCGCCCCATCAACGCCAGCGCCGCAACCCATATCGCGGGCGCCGCCAACATCATCCCCGCAACCTGGGCCAAAGTCTTCCACCGCCGGCGGTACAAGCTTGCGGCATCTCCGAACGATGCGATAGTTTTTGCAAACGGAAGACGGCTGTAGAGCTTTTGAAGGTGCAGCACCCGCCTCAGGGTCCCGCTGAGTACAATCGTCATCACGACAATGACCGCGGTAACCACACAACCCATCACGGTCACCGCACGCTGTATCATCGGGTCGGACCACTGGCCCAATCCGCCCAGCATCGCAACGCCCAGCGCTACCGCGGCCACCAGGGTCAATGCAGCCAGACCGAGGACCCGGTCGATGAATACGCTCAGGACCGCGCCGGCTTTGGCGTCGGTATGCTTCGTGACGTAATACGCCTTAACAACGTCCCCGCCGACAGTTCCGGGCACTACCAGGGAGTAGAACTGACCGAGGAACGTGAGTCGAACGGCCTCCCACAGGGGGATTCTGATCCTCTGGATACGGAGCAGCATCCACCATCTCAGGGCGGTCACCAATACGCCGCTCAGCGATGCGATCATCGCAGCCAGCAACAACCACAAGTGGATTCTACCGATACTCGTGAGGAAACCCGGGCGTACATACCGTGGTGCGGTGTCGCTCTGGGCGCCTTCCTGCTCGACAGCCTGCAGTTGATCGGGGGATACTTCCAGGGTTTCGGCCCACCACAAAGTGCCCCTCCGCACGACAAACTTCCCTCCGGCGCCCGAACCGTCCAACACCGAGTAAGTCGTCTTACCGTCTTTGGTTCGGACAAAATCGTTCCAATGAGCCCCCAGCAGCACCCAAGTCATGAGGGCAACAGCAACCAGCAGTTTGGCAACCAGTATCAGTACTTTCTTGGCGGTTCTTGGCATGGGGGAGTCCGTGAGCAGGGCGGATTGTAGCGTATCGGAGTCGCCAAGACAACCGGTCCGCGGAGCGAGAGTGAGATTCCGTCCGCCGGCGGTCCCCTGCGCGTCGGTACGAACGTACTTTGAGCTAATTCTGAATTCTCGGAGCGAAGGACTGTACACAACGGTATCGGCATGCTACAATCCCCTTGTATCAGAGTCTGTCTACCCGAGCATTTATACCATAATACGCTCCGGAAAGATATCCTCAGACTAATTATATTTCCTTCTACTACAGTGACTTATGGCTACTTCTTCTGGAACACTACAGGTGCCCGGACACAAGATTGTCCGGCTACTCGGTAACGGCGCACGCAGTACGATCTGGCAGGTCCGTCAGATTTCCACGGGTAAATTCTTTGCACTCAAGCGCGTCGTAAAGCGTGAGCGCAGCGACTATCGATTTATCGAACAGGTGGAAGCCGAGTACACCAACGCCCACAGGCTGGACCATCCGAATCTTCGCAAGGTCTACAATCTCAAACGCATTCGCCGCTGGTTGGCGGTCAGCGAAGTCCAGTTGATGATGGAGTACTGCGGCGGCGATACCGTCCAGAATGCGCGCCCGCAGTCTATTCCCAGAGTCGTCGAAATATTCACCACGGTCGCCTCCGTACTCGAGCATATGAATGCCCGCGGTATCATCCACGCGGACACCAAGCCCAATAATATTCTTATTGGCGACGATGGCGTAGTCAAGGTTATCGATCTGGGACACAGTTGCGCTCTCGGAACGATCAAGGAGCGAATTCAGGGCACGCCTGACTTCATCGCGCCCGAGCAGGTTCAGCGACATCCCCTGGACGCCCGGACCGATGTATTCAACTTCGGCGCATCGCTCTACTGGACACTTACCGGGCGAGCTATCCCCACTGCCCTGCCCCAGACTGATTCGATACGAATGAAGCACGAGCACGTACTCCATCCGATTTGCAAACTCAACCCCGACGTACCGCCATCGCTGGCGAAACTTGTGGAGGATTGCATAGAACCGATCCCCGCTAACAGGCCAGGGTCGATGAAAGACGTCCTCTCGCGACTGGGGCTTGTGAAACTCACTCTGGAGCGCAACGCCTCGGACAACGATCCCGCAGGAAAGGGCGCGTGACGTGGCATGCGAAGCAGTTGATATCTTCCGTCGCGCCGCGGATCTGAATCGTCAGGACGATCGCAGGGACGGTAACGTCATGGTCATCGACCCACCGTACCGAATCGTCTTCTCCGGCGACATCCACGGAAACCGCCGGGCATTTGGCAAGATCGTATCTCACGCCGCCCTGGATACCGACCCGCAATCCCACGTCGTGCTCCAGGAAATACTGCATGGCCCGATCGACGGGCAGACCGGACACGACCGCAGTATCGAACTGCTGGTGCGGGCGGCCGAACTAAAAATCGAACACCCCCGCCAGGTGCTGTTCGTAATGGGCAATCATGACATCGCGCAGGTCACCCGGTCCGAGATATCCAAGTACGGATACGGTGTGTGCAAGGTATTCGTCGAGAGCCTGAGATTCGCCTTCGGTGACGACGCCGAGGAGGTCATGGACGCATTGGCGGAGTTCTTCCTCTCGCAACCGCTGGCCGTGCGATGCCCCAACGGCGTCTTAATCTCCCACTCCCTGCCATCTCCGGGAAAGTTCGACGACGCGTGCATCGAGATACTGACCCGCCCGATAACGACCGCGGACATGCGCAGAGGGCAACCGGTATACAATTGGGTCTGGGGACGCCGCCATACCGAAAGCCAACTGGAAACGCTGGCCGCTAAACTCGACGTCGAGTTCTTCCTGATGGCACACCAGCACAACGAATCCGGACACGATATACTCTCACGCCACGGGGCTGTCGTGCTTTCCGACCACGCCGGCGGATACATTGTCGAATTCCGCGACGACCAGAAAGTCACCGGCGATTCGCTTGGGCAGTACCTCAAACCACTGTCAGCCCTGTAAACCGGCGCGCGGCGATACGGAGAACTCAACCATGGCCGAACTGACCGGAAAACAGAAAAAACGCCTCAGGGGCATCGGGCAGCTCCTCGATCCGGTGGTGACCGTGGGCAAGGAAGGAATCACCGATCCGGTGGTCAAGGGCATCAGCGATCTCCTCGACAAGCGCGAGTTGATCAAGGTTCGCCTCACAGGCCCCTCGGGCGCCGCACGCAAGGAGGTGGGCCCGGCACTTGCACAAGCCGCCGACGCCGCGTGCATCGCCGTCGTCGGCAGGACCGTACTGCTATATCGACCCAACAGCGACCTCAAACCATCAAAGCGGATCGACCTGTCCCATTAGCTTACTCGTCCGGTACGAAGCGCGCATCTTCAATTCGCTTCACCGCCGCGGTGATTTTCGGGTCGTTGGGGCTGAGCGCCGAAGCGGCATCAATGTACTTCATCGCCATCGCGAAACGCCCCAGCCGGTAGTTGCACATCGCCGCCTGATAGCACGCCCGACCGCGGACCGATGCGTCTCCCGAAGCCAGTTCGAACGCCTTGGCCGCATCCTGGTAGCATTCGTGCGCCACGAGAACGTCGCCCGCATCGCAAAGGTCACCACCGCGACCCTGGAGCTTCTCCGCCATCGCCGCCAAGCTCAGTAGCGCCTCGGTCGAGTCGCCACCCTTACGGTGGAAAACTGTTTTCAGAGCCCACAGCCGCCCCGGATCAGGGGGGTCTGGATGATCCTTAAGGAAACTGCCGATCGCTCCAGCGGCCGCGTCGAACTCACCGCTGTCCATCAGGCCCTTGACCCGGGCGTTCAGTTGCTCCGCGGCAAGGCGGGTTTTCTCTCCCGGGTCCGCCCCCCCGCCTCGGAGAAGTATTCCGACCACCACAGCGATTACAAGCAGCGCCACTCCGCCGCAGATGATGGTCCACTTGCGGACGCCTTGGGGGATATTACTGGTCTGTTGGGGCATTGTTTCTCAGGGGGCCCAGAAGCGATTCAACGCCGGCGGCGATGTCCTCGCTCCGCATGAGCGTTTCACCTACGAGTATCGCCCTGACGCCGGCATGGGCGAGAGTTTCAACGTCCTGTCGAGTCTTTATGCCCGACTCGCTGACAACGGGAATATCGCCGCCGATGCGATCGGCGAGCCGCACCGTAGTATCCAGATCGACTTTGAAAGTGGTAAGGTCGCGATTGTTCACGCCGAGCAGATTGCCAGGAGCCGAAACCACAATCGTTTCCACTTTCGACAACTCCTCGGCGTTATGGACTTCGACCAGGCACGCCATACCGTAAGCGTTTGCCAGACCGAGCAGATCGCCCAGTTCGCGGGCCCCCAGTGCAGCCGCTATCAACAGCACCGCGTCGGCTCCGGCGCAGCGAGCTTCGTAGATCTGCAGCGGGTCGATGATAAAATCTTTACGCAGCAGCGGAATGTCGACTACCGCCCTGGCCTCAACGAGAAAGTCCAGCGAACCTTGAAAATACTGCCCGTCGGTGAGCACGCTGAGGGCATCGGCGCCGGCGAGAGCATATTGGCGAGCGATCGTCGGCGGGTCGAAATCGCCGCGAATCACGCCTGCCGACGGGGAGGCCTTCTTGATCTCGGCGATCAGATTCACCGGTCCTCGCGGCGGTCCGGCGACCGCTTTGAAGAAGTCTTTGGGCTCAGGCGCATCGCCCGCCATAGCCCGCGCGTCAGCGATATTGGTCGAAGTTCGCAAGAGGGCAACTTCTTTGCGCTTGGTTTTCAGGATGTCGTCTAATATATTCGCCATAGCATTACAGGCAGGTTACCGACCCACAGGGGCCGCCAAACCACGTTAACCGCACGGATCGTAAAATGTCAAACGCTTTACCACTACAAAAACTCCTTGCCGCAGCAACGACGACCTCGCGCCCGGCCGCACAGCAGACCAGCATCCTATCACCCCTGATGACTACGCTTTGCGGTATTGGAATCTGCGTGCTTCTTATCTGGTTGGGCCACGGCGCGATCAAACCCGCCAAGTTCAAATTGTCGAACAGTCCCGGACGCGCCAACAACCTGACACCACTGCACATCATAGCAATCTTCGGGGTATGGTTGCTGATGCCAGTGGGAATCGTGAGCCTTCTGGCCCTTCACGTCAAACTCGAATTGCCTCAGATCGCCATTATCGCCGGGGTAATCATGCAGTTGGCGGCCCTTTTCGGCGGGCTGGTCATGGCGACGTACTGTTTCGACGGCGGCGCCGTACGCGGGATGGGTTTCACTGCACGCAGGTGGATCAACGACAGCATCAGGTCCGTGATTGCGTTGCTGGCGATCCTGCCTGTCTGCATGCTCCTCCTGTTGGTCACGGTGTGGGTGATTCTGCAGGTGGACCCCGAATTACTCGCTCGTCATGAGTTTCTGAAGATATTGACGAACCCCGAAATACCAACGTTCTGGCGGGCAATGGTTATCCCGACTGCAGTGCTGTTGGCGCCGCTTGGCGAGGAGGTGATCTTCCGCGGACTGTTGCAGTCAATGTTCCGCAGGTATTTCCGGCGGCCTTGGGTGGCGATAGTCCTTACGTCGATACTCTTCTCGGCGATGCACATGGCGGTCCTCGAATCGCTTCCGGCGCTCTTTGCGCTGTCGCTGGTCATTGGATACAGTTACGAGCGCACAGGGAGGCTTTACTCGCCAATCATGATCCACATGCTCTTTAACCTGGTAAACATCGCCGAGGTACTCACCAATACCGCAACGTAAGCTCAACTCTTACCGCATCTCCAAATTACTTCTTCCGCGTTGTTTTCATGCTACTTTGCGTTGTAGTGTTAATTATTGTTTGCGTTGGCATCTGGTATGATATTGACCGGCGGGTGCTTGTCGTTGTCGACACCGTGGAATACCCAGATCCGCTGCTTGCCGACTTGCTTCTCGTCGGCCAGGTCGTCGTCGCCTATTTGTTCCAGCGCCGCGGTGGCCATGCTCAGGGGAAGGCTCATTTCCTGCATTACCGTCGGGATGGATAACTCGCCGTTGTGCATTTCGGCGAGGTCAATGAGTTCCAGGTTTGGCAACCTCCTGGAGAGTATCCAAAGCACCGCGCCAAGGGCGACCACCAGCAACCACCACATCGCATAAGCTCCCCTGACGGGCGTGGGGAACGGGGTGGTCACGTCCAGCAGCAGGAACAGCGAACCACCCCAAAAGCCGATCGCCCCGGTCATGCGAAGGACCTTGCGCTTGGCTTTGAACGCCATGATTCTCGTTGATGTCGCCATCGTCTGATCTCCTGCGGGGATTACGGGGCTGTATTGCCTGTAGTCGAAGGCGGCGGTGCGATACGGAGCGGGGCCTTCTTGGCGCCCGCGTTTTCGAGGATTTTCTTTGCCGACAGGTCCTTGAGGTCCATCCCCGGGTTGGTCCAGAGCGTACCGGCCCCGTGAGAGAGATATCTGATCTTCAGGCTTTCGGGAAGCCCTTCGGCAAACTGCGAGAGGTTGTAGCTGTCTGCCCCGCCAAAGGCGGCGATGAGCAGTTTTTTCTGCATGGCCTCAGCTTTCTTCATCGCTTCGGTGACATCGGCTTTGGCTTGGCCTTCGATCATTCGGGCCTCGGCTTTGACTTCCTTCTCGGTCCTGTTGAGCGTTGCGACGGCCTTGTCGGCTTCGGCCATTGTTTCAGCGGCCTTGGCGGCGCCGTCTTCTTTTTCCTGTGCAACCAGCGCCGCGGTCTCGCCGTCGAAGTCCTTGATTTTGATATCGACCATTTTTTCGGCCTCTTCGAGGTCGGCGGCGACCTTGTCGGTTTCCTGTTCGATCCGGAGGGTTTTCTTCTCTTCTTCTGCGAGCATTCGCTCCTGAATGGTGGCCTTGATATCCTCGGCGGGATGGAAACTCCTGACCAGCGCTATGAGGATTTCGAGTCCTTTTTTCTCACCCATTTCCCGCAGCGCAGTGGTGACCTTCTCCTGGAACTCCTCTCGGGTCTTGCCCTCGATGAACTCCTTTGTGGTCAGGTTTGATCCGAGGTTTTTGCAGATGGAAAGGACCTGCGGTTCGATGATCTTTGACTCGGCCATCTCGACCGTTCCGTATTCCTTGATGATCCTGGGCGCATTTTCCGGGGAGATACCCCATACCACGGTAAAGTCGAGGTACATTTCCTTACCGTCGGCCAGCGGGAACGATACGCCGGTTCCCTTGACGAACTCTTTTATCCTCAGGGTCTTTCCGCTCTTGTCCTGGACGTTTACCCAACTGAACTTCGGCGCCTCGCTCCACACTTGGTATCCGATCTCGACGATGTCGATTTTGATCTCGCGCGGGTTGATGTAGTAGATGCCCGGTTGGAGAGTTTCGGGAAGAATACCTTTCTCTTGTTCCTTGCCCGAATTGGGGTCTTTGCGTTTCTCTCTGAGTGTCTGCACGCCGACATATCCCGGGCGTACGGTCGTCGCGGAGAACTCTTCGTAGGACTGCCCATGGCTGTTGATCCGCCATGTGCCCGGTGTCAGGACGTTTCTCAGCGTGCCCTTCTCGCCTTCGTCGGCGATGAACCGGCCCGGAGCCAGATCCTTGCCGATGTTGTTCTTGACCAGGCATATCCCGCCCGGAGGGACTACAACATCCTCGAGTTCGGTCACCGAGTAGGTAAACGGATTGAGGAAGTGGCGCCCGGGCCCTTTCATCTGCTCCTGGACGCCCTGCTGCGTTTCATCGGCATAGGAGTCAAGAGGCGCCGTGTCGCCGGTCTTTCGGGTAATCAGCAGGCTGTGCCCGATTTGGCAGTACTCGCGGGTTATCATCCAGTCCCAGATCAGGAACTTGCCCACGAGCAAAGCCGCCAGCAAAACGCCCACGACAACCAGTATTGTCTTACCGTGTTTTTCAATAATCGCGTTCATGGTTTCTCCATTTCTTCGCGTTAGTCTTTCTTGGGTTTCTTTGATTTCGCCGACTCGTCCGACCCGGAGCCCAGCGAGGCGAAGCGTTCAAACAACTTGGCGAAGGGCCCTTCGGTGTTGGACAGGATCTCGCTGATCCCCGGAGCCAACTTGTTGATCAGCAGGTTCGTCGCATACTTGTCGCCCGTACCGAACGCAGCGACCTTGTCCGTAACGCCCTCGGCTTCGGCTTTGAACTCCATTACCATTACCGCCGCGTCGGCGAGTCCTTCGGCTTTTACGCCCGCGGCGCGGTCCTTGGCGGCTTCCAGGTTGATCTTCGCCACGGTGACGTCGCGGTTGGCCTGGGTGACCTCGACATTGCGGTATTTGTCGGCTTCGCGAATCTGGGTTGCGATCGATTCCCGGATCGTACCGATTTGCTCGGCCCGATCTTTTTTGCGCTCCTGGATAACCTGCGTCAGGCGTCCGCCTTCGCGCACGGGCTCACCGTCGGCGTCGACTTTGGGTTCTCCGCCGATCATCACCGCATCGCCGTGCTCGTCGAGCATCTTGTTTCCGTCGGCGTCGAGTTTAGGCGTCTGCCCGATCATCACAACGCTGCCGATCTGCATCTCGATCTGCTTTTCGTAGGCCTCTTTCTTTCGTTTTGCAATCTCCCGCCTCTGGAACTGATCGCGGATCTGCGATGGCGGTTCGGTTGACTTGATGACAACACTCTTGATATCTATACCCAACTCACCGCACCTCGACTTGAGATCCTGCTCGACCTTGTTCTGGACCACGATGCGGGTATCGCCGGTGATATAGTCCACCGCCCGGTACTTGCCCCCGATTGTCCGGAAGTACGATCGCGCGAACGGGAGGATCACTTTCTGCTGTATGTTGTTGATACCGCCCGAGGCTTCGAGGTCCGTTTCGTCGACGTACTTTACGAACAGTTCGGGTAGTTTCTCAAGCTTGGGCGCCCATTCGATCATCCCCTCGACCATGATATCGAAACCGTAAAGGGAGGGAAAACTGATGGCGTACTGGTCCTTCATTTCAAACTTCTGGCTTCGCACGTCGATCTGGGTGACCAGGTGCAGATACGGATTACTGAACCTCGGGTGCGTGCCCGGGAAAAGCAGCGCGGGTTGGACGCCTCGCTCGCCCTCACCGGCGATGAAAGCGTGAGGATCCTTGGCTTCGGCGCCGACCTTGAGGGTGACCACGCCCATATAACCGGGCTCGATCTTCACCATGTCCACCACCTGAACGTCGTACTCGTAAGTGTTGAGGTAGTATCTGCCCGGGGTAAGGATGTCCGGAAGGATCCCCTTCCGCGTACTGTCGGTAGCCAGGATCCGGCCCGGTTCGAGCGGTTTACCGAACTTCCTGACCTTGATCCCGACCTGGCCCTGCTGAATGACGGTGGCCGGTATCGCCCTGGTCCAGTTCCAGGTGTATGGATTCCTGAAGTGCCTTCCCTCCTTCAGGATGAGCCTCTGGGGGCCCTTGTGGTCGGCGTCGGGGGCGAGGATCTGGTCGTTGGTAATGTCCGTACCGGTCTTCCTGATCAGGACAACAAACTCGCCCTGGTTGACCTCGATTCGCATAGCGAACCACCAGAACGCGGGTATGGCAACCACAACAGCAAGGACGAGTACCGCGATGCACTTGAAGACAAAGCCAAGCGGTATGTCAAATCGGCGCTGCCCGGGCGGTTTTCTGAAGACAACATCATCGTATTGGTTCACGGTCGGTCTCCTTCCTTAGCAAGGGGGCGGTTGGCCTGGCTGATCGGGTGATCGTCATTAGACAGCTCCCTTTCATTTCGTAAGATGATTACAGCAAGGTGCAAGAAGCATACGACCAACTCGACCGCGAGTCAAGATTGACATCAGAGATCTTGCGGAGCATGGTCGGCGGAGTTGGCCCACGCATGATCGATAACGCATATGTGGAGGGTGTCCCAATTGGTTCACACCATGTACCTGTGGCCGGAAAAAGGGTACTGGTTATCCGCATCGTGGGTCGTGCGGGCCGGGGCGAGGGGGAAACGTGGTAGATATGCTGTTTGCTGTTGTTAGGCCCATGCGCGGCGGTCGGCGGTGGTGGCGCCGAACGGTGGCGGCGGGTGGCCGAGGTTCGGATCAGAGGTTCACACCGTCGCATCTGTGAACCTCCCGCCCAATCCACAGATCGTGAACATTCACTCCACGCCTTGCCATAACTAACTTTACACCAGACCGTTATAACGACGCGGTCCTCGTCGGAGTTCTCTCAAAAGATCATTTGACGCCGCGTGATATGTCACAGGCAGTTAAAGCTATTAGCTGTCAATTGTTAGCTGAGAGCTAATGGTTGACAAAACCGCTTCTTCCAGCACGTCCGCCAGCAGATCATCGCCTGCGGCGTCGCCGGCCGGATCGTCGCGCAGCGGTTTCAGGTCATACGCGGACGTGGCCGCACGCTGCAGCCGCGTGGCCATTACCGTCCGCGGTTCAGCAACATACCCGCCTGTAGACAGCGGTCCGCCAAGCAGATCGATCGCCGCCGCCGGGTCGTTCGCCGTTAACTGATTACTGATTACTGCCGAAGGCCCGCCTCCGGCGGGATCACTGGCCGCACCCGGGTTCACTGAAGTGACCCGGGCGGTAACGGCGAGATCGCCCAACCCCGACTCGACAACCGCCTCAGGCGCCGCGGCGGGGAAGGTCGGTATCGACACCGAATTACCAATCGCACCTCGCATAATCGCAAAATCCGTCAGGCCGACCCGCCCATCGCCATTCAGGTCGGCCGCCAGCGCACCGACCCCGCCACGCAGACCAAACTCGCCGGCGAGCGTCCCGTAGTCACTGGCCCCAACCTCGCCGTCAGCATCGCAATCGCCGACGAGGTTGGCGAAGTAGAACACATCATCAGCCGCCAGCCCCGTGTTGACCGTCGCGAGTACCGTCACCTCGACCCACCGGTTCCGGATTTCGCCGTCTGCCCAGATCAAGGTCACGCGATCGGATCCGCCAACGCCTTCGCCCGGACGGACGGTTACCGCCGGGGCCGGACCTGCTGACCACGTGTCGGGATTCGCCGCCTCGTTGACCCGGAGGCCAAAATCAGTATCCGTCGGCGTACCGGGAGGATCGTCGATGTCCACCATGATCCCGTTGATCCCGAGCCAGTAGCTGGTGTAGTTGGCCGCTCCGGGCGTCCGGCCTGGTAGCAGCGCCGCCTTGTCCGAAGCTATCGCGGCATCGTCCGCGGTGTTAGCTGCAGGATCGTTCCCGTCCCACGCCGAGTTGTTGTAAAAAATGTGACGACCCGCAAGAAGCGACTTCGATGCTAGAGGAGTTCCGCCATAGGCCCCCATATTGATCCGCCCACCGTTGGCCTTGGGTTCATCACCAACTGGGTAGTCTGGATCTCCCGCGTCCACCGCCCAACTCGTCTCGGCGTCCAGCACCCACGTGTCGGTCACCGGATCATATCGTCCGCCCGCGGATTTCAGGTGGTAATCACCGCCCGCGGAGTTGGCAAAGAGCGGATCAGCACTTACGCTGTTGACGTCTCCCACTGTAGCCGCCTGCCAGTCGGCCAGCGTTGGTTGGTCTTGGCCCACCTCCGCGCCATTGGTCGCGTACAGGTCGTTATAGTCCGACATCACCCCCGTCCCCGTCCGATGGATCGCGTAGCCGCCCGACTCCTGTGCCCAGATGATGTTGTTCTTGACGGTCGTGTTCTCCGGGTTGTACATAATGAGTCCATAGGTATTGCCCACGATCGTGTTGTTGACGATAGAGTGATTACTCCCGGAAGAGACATTGATTCCATACTTGTTGCCATAGGCCAGGCAATTGACCAGATCGACGTCGCTTTGTTGATAGAGATAGACTCCGCGTAAGGCACCGGTGAGCCGCAGATTCTCCAGATTGATATTGGAAGCGTTGACGTAGAAGCAATTGCCGATGGCCCCCGCGGTGTTTCGATCGAGTGTCGTGCCGTAGCCACGGGTAGAGCCGCGGAAGGTTACGTCCTCCGCCTCCGAGCCCGCGTCCTCCTGCTCCAAGCGAACGTCTGCGGAGAGCACGTAGTTGCCCGTGTCGATCAAGACAACGTCGCCGGGTTCGAGGTCGCAGCCGCCGACGACGGCCTGTACTGAGGCTTTGGGCGTCGCGGGAGTCACCCCATCGTTGGCCGTGTCGCCCGCCGCCGTGCAGTACATATCATCTACCGTGCTCGAGTCGTTGACGTAGAAGGTGAACGAGGAGCCCTGGTTTCTGAGAATCGCGTTGCGATCGCTCACGTCATTGACACCGGGGTCCCCGGTCCACGTGACTCGTACACGAACTGTGGGGGTGTCGGCCAGAGGCGCAGTGTCCCAGTCAAAGGTTCCGGCGTCGTAGTCAAGACTCTCGGCGCCGACGATCTGAGTCCAGGGTCCCGCATCGCTGCTGGTGGAGTACTCGAGCTTGACATCGTCATCCGCCTGCCAATCGACACCCAGCGTGTGCCATCCGATGGGCACCACGCCGGTCAGGTTCTCGCCGCCGTTGGGGTTCAGCACCACCAGAGCACGATCAGGAGTGCGAGCGGCGAGCGTTGTGCCGCCGAACGCGCCTTGGTTGACGCGGGCGCCGTTCGGTGTGGACTCGTCTCCAACCGGGTCGCCCGGATCGCCGGCATCGATCGAAATGCTCGTCTGTGTGTGGCCGTCGACTGTGCTCTTCAGGCGGTAGTCGAAACCAGCCGGATTGCGAAACAGCGGATCGAGGCTGACACTGTGCGCGTCTTGCCCCGTTTCGGCCTGCCAGTCGGCAAGCGTTTGCAGTGCATCGCCGTAGTTGTATTTGCCCAGATGTGCCCCGCCGGTCGCGTAAAGATTGTTATAGTCGGAGGTTATCCCGGAACCTCTCAGGCTGATCGCACTTGCACCCCATCCGCTCGCAAATACGACGTTGTTCTTCACGGTCAGACCAGAAGGATAGTACGCGTATATCCCGGGGCGAGTGTTATATGCTATCGTACAGTTGACGATCGAGCCGTTGTCTGCATTGCTCAGGTATATGCCATGCTCGTTCCCGGAGACGATGCAATTGACCACGTCAACACCGTCCTTGTTGTAAACGTGGACGCCGTAGTACGCGCCCGTGAGGTACAGCCGCTCCAAACGAATGTAGTCTGCCGAGATTTTGAAGCCCATCGTCCACCCCAGGCTCGTATTCTGTTCGACATAGCCGCCCCGATCGATCCTGGTTCCCGCGGGGTGCGTCGACCCCCGCAAGGTGACACTCGACGACGCGGAGCCCCCATCCGGGCCTTCCACCTCGATGGCTGACGAGATATCGTAGATCCCGGTGTCTATCAGGACCAAGTCGCCTGGTTCGAGGTCGTACCGCGACAGAATGGCCTGCACGGTGGCCTTTGGCGTGGCGGGGGTCAGTCCGTCGTTGGCGTCATCGCCGACAGCGGTGCAGTACACGTCGTTGGCGGTTTGGTCGTCGTTGACGTAGAGGGTGAACGGGGTGCCTGTATTCCTGATGAAGAAGTTAACGTCGCTCATGTCGGTGACAATGTCGTCCGCAGTCCAAGTGAGTTTCAGATAGCAATTCAGCGTGTCGCTCACGGCGGTTGTGTCCCAGTCGAACGCAGCGGCGGTGTAGTCGAGGCTCTCGGCGCCGGGAATCTGAGTCCAGGGCCCCGCCTGGCCGTCAACCGAGTACTCGATCTTGACCGTATCCCCGGCCTGCCATTCGGTTCCGACGTTGTGCCAGCGGATCGGAATCGCACCCGTCAAGGTCTCGTTGTCGTTGGGCTGAACCACGAACAGGTGCCGTGCGGCGGGAGTCCGCGCGGCCAGTAGCGTTCCGCCGAAGGCGCCCAGGTTGATCCGTCCGCCGTTGGGGATCGGCTCATCCGCTAACGGGTCGCCAGGATCTCCCGCGTCGATACAGACGCTCGTTTCCGC
The DNA here is from genome assembly GCA_964607575.1 of uncultured Planctomycetaceae bacterium. Lineage (GTDB taxonomy): Bacteria > Planctomycetota > Phycisphaerae > SM23-33 > SM23-33 > BS750m-G57. The sequence continues at coordinate 23,563 of CAZSLS010000066.1, forward strand.
ATCCCCTTCGGCCGTGCTTTTCAGGCGGTAGTCCCGGCTGGCGGCGTCCCGGAACAAGGGATCCGCGCTGAGACTGTGTCTGTCGTAGCCAGTGGCCGCTTGCCACTCGACCAGGGTAGCATAGTTTCCCGATATGCTTGCACCCTCGGTCGCGTAAAGGTTGTTGTAGTCCCACAGGATTGCATGGGTTGTGGAAGTTACATCCGCATTCGGTCCTTTTGCCCACAGGAGGTTATTCTTCACAGTGACGTTGAGCGCAGAATAGAAATCGATCGCCCGGGTCGTGTTCTCCGTAATCGTGCAGTTGACAATAGAGGTCCCTGTTCCATCGTACTCACGGACGCCGGTTTTGTTTCCATACATCACAGAATTAACGAGGGAGCTTCCCGTGCTCCTGTTGAACTGGGCGCCGTAGTATGCGCCCGTAAGGCGCAGGTTCTCCAGACGGACGTAGTCCCCGGAGACATAGAAGCATTCTGCGCCGCTCTCCGTATCCTGCCGATCGATGGTCGTGCCGTCCGAATGGGACGAGCCACGAAACGTGACGTCCGACGACGAGGAACCCTGGTCTGCGTCGGTGACGAGGACGTCTGATGAGAGGACGTAGATGCCGGTGTCGATCAAGACGAGATCACCGGGATTGAGATCGTAGTCCGCGAGGATTGCCTGTACGGTGGCCCTTGGCGTGGCGGGGGTCAGTCCGTCGTTGGCGTCATCGCCAGGCGAGGTGCAATAAACATCGTTGAGCGTGTTGGTGTCATTGACATAGAACGAGAATACGGTACCGTGGTTCCTCACGGCGAAGTTGCGGTCGCTGATATCGTACACCGTCTCGTCTCCGACACGGGAGATCCTCAACTGGCCGGTGAGCGTGTCGAGCACGCCCGAAGTGTCCCAGTCGAACGTCCCCGCGTCGTAATCGAGGCTCTCGGCGCCGGGGATCTGCGTCCAGGGTCCGGTATCTCCGGTGGTCGAGTACTCGAGTTTGACCTGATCGCCGGTCTGCCAGTCGCTGCCCAATTGGCTCCAGTTGACCGTTTTCGTCCCGCTGAGGGTGTCACCGCCGTTAGGATACAGGACGAAGAGCGTCCTGATCGCAGGTGTGCGCGCGGCGCGAGCCGTGCCGCCATACGCGCCTTGGTTGATCCTGCCTCCGTTGGGGGTAGGTTCGTCGCCGACCAGGTCGCTCGGGTCTCCCGCATCGATCGAGGGGCTCGTGCCGGCGTCACCCTCGGCGGTGCTCTTCAGGCGGTAGTCATGGTTGGCAGGATCGCCGAAGAGCGGATCCAGGCTAATGCTGTGGGCGTCCTTGTGCGTGCCTGCCTGCCAACTCTCAAATGTGGTATACGACCCTGAGTGACCGTGGAAGCCCATCTGCGCACCGTTCGTCAGGTATATGTTGTTGTAGTCGGAGGACGGTTCCCCATCCGACATGTAAAATGCTGTCACGCCGGCGCCGTCGGCCCAAATGATATTGTTCTTGATAATCGAGCTACTGGAACCCCAGGCGTAGATCGCCCTGCTCGTATTTGCTACCAGCGTACAATTGGAAATAACGACCTGGCTGGCTTCATTGCGAATCCCCGTCTGGTTACCGTAGAACACACAGTTGCGGATCTCGTTGAATTCAGAACGATTCCCTCCCCACATACGCATGTTGATACCGACGCCTGCGTTGGTAATGCGCAGTTCCTCGAATCGCAGGTAGTCCTCTCCGGACACGTAGAAACCGGACCCGTCGATCGTCGTGCCATCGGGGTGCGGCGACCCGCGGAAAGTCACGTGTCCGAGCGAAGAGCCCTGATCGTTAGGCCCTATCTCGATATTCGAGGATATCTCGTACCTGCCCGTGTCGACGAGCACCACATCGCCCGGTTCAAGGTCATAGGTGGACAGAAGCGACTGAACCGTGGCTTTGGGGGTGGCAGGCGTCAGGCCGTTGTTCGCGTCGTCTCCAGGCATGATGCACCACTGATCATTGGTCGTCGAGGCGTCATTGACGAAAAAGGCCTGGAACTCCCACACCGTGAACTCGTCGTCGCTGCTATCCGAAACAAGCAGGTCGACATTGCTGGTCACGCGCCAGAGAAAGTCCGTGCCATAATCGGGCGCCACTTGAGTCGTATCCCAATCGAACTCGCCCAGGCTGACGTCGACGGCGGCGCCGCCGGTCATCGTGTTCCAACTCGCGCCGGTATCGGGGGAATACTCCAGCAACACCGTTTCGCTCGCGGCCCAATCGGTTCCCTGATGCAGCCAAATCAGCTTTCGAGTCCCGGCGATCGTCTGACCGCCATTAGGATTCAACACCAGGAGCCTTCGTCCTGCGGGGGATCTCGACGCCTGGTCGGTTCCCCCGTAAGCCCCCATGTTCATCCGGTCGCCATGCGGAGAGGGTTCATCCCCCACTCCAAGCGCAACGTCAGCGGCGTCGACTGCCCAACTCGTTTCCGCGTCGATCGCCCAGTTTCCCGATACAGGCTCGTACCTCCCGCCACTGGATTTCAAGTGATAGTCGTGGCCCATGGGATCGGCAAACATCGGGTCAGAATCGATGCTGTGTAGGTCCTGCCGGTTGAACTGCCAATCGGCCAGGGTGTGGTAGGTTGCCGGGTCTTCGTCGTACGCGTACCCTCCGGTATAGTAAACCGCAGAAGCCAGATTTGTGAGATGAATGTTGTTGTAGTCGGAGGACACTATGCTCAAAGACTCGCAGTAGATGGCGTAGCATTCCAAGCCACTGACCTGGATGATGTTGCCCCGCAGCGTTGTACTGCTGGTTCGAGAGTCCAGATGTACGGCGTCGGCGATGTCTGCAACAATCGTGTTGTTGAGAATCTGGGTATTCGTCGCTGAGGTCCCCATGCTGTAGGCGTACACGCCAGCCGTCGTGTTTCCATAAATCACGCAGTTCTGGATCGTCGAAAAATCCGGGCCCCAATTGAGATGTACGCCGTACTTGTTCCCAAAGAGCCGGCTGTTCCGAATCGTCGTGTGCGCACCGTAGCCGTTGTTGTGGTCGTCCGACGGTGCGAAGCCGGCCCCGCTCGTCGCGCCGGTCAGGATCATGTGCTCTACAACCACATACGACGCTTCGCTCTTGATCACGTCGCCGTCGTTCCCCTGCAGATCCAGCGTCGTCCCGTCCGCGTGGGTACTGCCTCTAAGGGTCACTGGCAGCAGGGCATCGCCCTCATCCGGTAAGTCGACGATCAACGTCGAACTGAGCGGATAATAGCCCGTATCGACGTAGACCACGTCGCCCGGTTCAAGGTCCCGGGCGGTCAATAGTGACGCCAGCGAGGCCTTTGGTGTGGCGGGGCTGCCGCCATCGTTGGCGTCATCTCCCATCGCTGTCGTGTACACGTCATTCGTCGTGCTACCGTCGTTGACGTAATAAGCCACCGGTTGATTATGCACGGTGAACGTTCCGTCGCCGGCGTCCGACACCTCACCATCGGCCGTGCCGGTCACACGCCACAGGAAGCGGGCGCCGTGGTCCGGGATTGCACCGCTCGTGTCCCAGCTAAACGTCTCGTCACTGGCGTTTACCCCGGTACCGCCGGCGATTGCGCTCCAGTTTGCACCTGCGTCACTGGAGTATTCCAGGTCAACCGTATCACCGGCCAGCCATCCCGTACCCTGGTGTAACCACATCACGGGCTGAGAGCCCGAAACCGTCTCTCCGCCGTTCGGGGTGAGCGCCAACAGTCGTCTGCCCGTCGGCGTCCTGGAGGCCTCGTCCGTGGCCCCGTAAGCCCCCATATTCACCCGGGCGCCATTGGGGGACGGTTCGGAACCGACCGCATCACCGGGATCGCCCGCATCGATGGCCCAGCTCGTCTCGGCGTCGGCGACCCACGTGCCCGTCACCGGATCATACCGTCCGCCCGCGGATTTCAGGTGGTAATCGCCGCCGGCGGGATTGGCAAAGAGGGAATCCGCGCTGAGGCTGTAACTGTCAAACCCCGTCATGGTCCGCCAATCGCTCAGAGTCGGCTGGACCGTCTCTTTGAAGTCACCCACCGCGGCGCCTCCGACCACTTGCAGGTTGTTGTAGTCCGATGACGCAAAGGGGTTGTCCATACGGTAAGTGGAGAAGGCATAACTCTCCGCACCGCTGACCTGAATGATATTGTTCCGCACAGTCACGCCGGACGTACGCCCGTCGAGCTTCAAACCATTGGCATTGGTTGCCACGATCGTGTTGTTCAGGATCCGGGTTGCCGCAGTACTGTACGAATAGATTCCTGCGGACGTGTTGTCGAAGATCACACAGTTTCGGATCGTGGTGTCGTCAGGACCCGATTGCACATGCACACCGTACTCGTTACCGTAAAGCCGACTGTCGCGAATGGTTGTGTGCTTACCGGAACGGAGAGCGAAGCCGGCGCCTTCCGAGGCGCCCGTTAAGCGCAGTTGCTCCAACACCGCGTACGATGCGGTACACCTGATCACGTCTCCGCTTAGTCCTTGAAGATCCATGGTCGTGCCATCCGGATGGGTGCTGCCCCTGAAGGTCACCGGCAGCAGGGCATCGCCCTCATCCGACAAGTCGACGACCAACGTCGAACTGAGCGGATAGTAGCCGGTATCGACGTAGACAATGTCACCCGGTTCCAGGTTCCGGTCGGTCAATAGCGACGCCAGCGAGGCCTTCGGAGTAGCGGGGCTGCCGCCGTCGTTGGCATCATCACCCGGAGCAGTGCTGTAGACGTCATTGGTCGTAGCGGCGTCATTGACGTAATAAGACAGGGGCTGGTTGTGAAGCATGAACATCCCGTCGCCGGCGTCGGAGACGAGGGGATCGGCGTTGCTCGTGGCGCGGCAGAGGAAGCGGAATCCGGAATCGGGCACGGCCAGCGTTGTGTCCCAATCGAACATCCTATCGGTCACGTTGACAACCGCCCCGCCAAGCATCGCGTCCCAACTGCCGCCTGCATCACTGGAGTACTCCAAGGCAAGCGTGTCGCTCGCCTGCCAGGCGGCGCCCTGGTAGAGCCAGTTTACTCGATATGTATCACTGATCACCTCATCGCCATTGGGATTCAAGACGAGCAAACGCCTGCCCAGGAGAGATTTCGAGGCTTGTGCCGTCCCGCCGTACGCTCCGAGGTTGACTCGGTCCCCGTTGGGCGAGGGCTCCTGGTCGAACAGAGAGCCGGTATCGCCCATGTCGATGGCCCAACTCGTCTCGCCGTCCAACACCCAAGTGCCGGTCGCCGGATCGTACCTGCCATTCTCTGCCTGGAGGTGATAGTCGCCACCGGCGGGATCGGCGAACCGCGGATCCACGCTGAAGCTGTGGACATCTTGCCCCGTGGACGCCTGCCATTGGCCCAGCG
>CAZSLS010000067.1:0-28595 GCA_964607575.1 uncultured Planctomycetaceae bacterium
CTGGCTCCTGCAAAACGCCCTCGCAGCATGATGCCAGAAAAACTTCTCACACCCGTTCCCCGGACCGACGAGTGCTGCTGGTAGCGGCGGGGGGGTCAGTTGGTGTTCAATGCCGCTATGGCTTCATCTGTATCGTCATAGAAATCGAAAGCCCTGTCGAGTCTTGTGACTGACATGACGTTGCGGCATTGACCTGTGAGTCCGACGATCACCAACTGCCCGCCGGCGGTCTTGACCCGTTTGAGAAAGACAACGAGAACTGTCAAACCGATGCTTCCGAGGAACGTTATCTTCGAGAGGTCCAGAATGAACTTCGGCGGCTTCTGGCCTTCCGTGATGGCGGGCATCTGGCTGTGGATGCTTTCGCCGGTGTGGTACGATATTTCCTGGTCCTGGATCCTGACCACGATAACGTCCTGAATGTCTTCAAATACGGCGGATGTGTCGGTCATTGGCATCACCACTTCGCTAAGTTTCAGGAAGTACCACTCATGCATGCCGACTTCGGGCATGCGGAACCCAACTGAATGATTATCGGCGGAATGACAGACCTTTGCAAATAGAAATCGGCGAATTGCTTTCTGCGGTCCGGTTCCCCTGAGCCCGCCCCGGTTCGGTATCGCCCGACAATATTGCTTGAAAGGACCGGTGATCTGTGTTAAAAAGCATGGTTTACTGGTGGTTTGGATGGTTGTGATATGTCATTGGTTGAGACAGTAAAGCAGGCTGGTGTAATCGGTTGCGGCGGTGCGGGATTCCCCACGCACGTCAAAGTCGACACCAAAGCCGACGTCGTGATCGCAAATGGCGCCGAATGTGAGCCGCTGCTCAACAGCGATCAACGCGTCATGGAACACTACGCCGACGAACTCATCGAGGGCCTCGCTCTTATCATGCGCCAGGTCGGAGCGACGCGTGGAATCATTGGTCTGAAGAAGGCTTACCACGGTTCGATCGACGCGCTTTCTTCACGCACCGCCGCCGCCGAGGGTATAGAACTCGGCGTGATCGGGAATTTCTACCCGTCCGGCGACGAGCAGATCCTGCTGACCGAACTGACAGGGCGGATCGTGCCCGAAGGCGGTATCCCGCCGAATGTAAACGCGGTCGTGTCAAACGTGCTCACGATGGTCCACGTAGCCCGCGCCGCCAAGGGACAAAATGTCACGCACCGGGAAGTTACTCTCGTCGGCGAGGTCAAGAAGCCCAAGGTTGTTGTCACCGCGATCGGTACGCCAGTTCGCGATCTGCTGAACCTTGCCCTGCCCGCGGTCCCCATCGAAGATATAGTCGTCATTGACGGCGGGCCAATGATGGGCAAAATCGTCCCGCTCGACGCCACGGTCAACAAGACCACCAGCGGGCTGGTGTTCCTCAGTAAAGATCATCCGCTGATACAGTGGTGGACCATTCCGATGTCCGCCATGGTCAGGCGCTCAGCCGCCGCCTGCTGCCAATGCAGAGATTGCACCGAAGCCTGCTCGCGATACATGCAGGGACACGATATTCAACCGCACCTGATGATGCGTTCGCTTGCGTACCAGGTTGACGAGCCGACAAAGGGGATGACCGCGGCGTTCCTGTGTTCCCAGTGCGGTTTGTGCGAGTTCGCCTGCCCGATGGACCTCAGCCCGAGGCGTGCATACGCCGAACTGGCCGCGAAGTTCCGCGCCGCCGGAATGAAAAATCCCCACCACAACGCGCCGGCGAGCGTCCACGAATTCAATCAGTACCGCAAGATCGGCAAGGATCGCCTCATCCGCAGGTACCAGCTTACCGACTACGACTCCCACGCCCTTACACTCACGCCGATTCCCGATCCGCCGATGGTCAGGCTCTCGCTGACACAGGCGTTCGGGGCGCCGTCTGAACCGGTCGTCAAGGCGGGCGACAGCGTCAAGTGCGGGCAACTGATCGCAAAGGCGCCCGACGGAAAGCTGGGGGCAAACCTGCACGCCTCGATCGACGGACAGGTTACCGCCGTCGACAGCGACTACATAACGATAGAAGGTTCCAAATGAAGTATCCAGCCATCGGAATGATCGAAACCAACAGTATCGCCCGGGGCATTGTGGTCCATGACGTGATGCTCAAGAAGGCCCAGGTCGACGTCGTCCAGTCAAACAGCATCTGCCCGGGCAAGTACGTGGTGTTCATCGCCGGACTGACCGCCGACGTCGAAGAAGCGATGGCCGACGGACTCCACTACGGCGGGCAGAGCGTTGTCGATCACCTCATCATTCCGAATGTCAGCGAGACGATTTTCCCCGCCATCATCGGCGGAAACCAGGACCTCGAAATCGAAGCCGTGGGGATAATAGAAACCTTCTCGGTAGCCAGTGCAGTGATCCTCGCTGACCTTGCCGTCAAGCGAACCGACGTCCGCCTGCTCGACCTGCGCCTGGCCCAGGGGCTCGGCGGGAAGGCGTATTTCATCATCACCGGGGCGATTCACGCGGTCGAAGATTCTGCGGAGCATGTCCGCGGCGCCGCCGAACCGGGAATGCTGACGAACATCGAAGTCATCCCCGCCCCCCACGACGGTCTGAAGAACTCCATCGGCGGACGCATCCTATAGCTCCCCTGGTTCACCCATGGCTGCGGCATGTCAGCACCACGCCAACTGGAACTGGGTTTGTCACCATAGCGGGGGGCAACAGGCACAGCGTTGCCCTGAAAGTACGTCAGAAATACGAAGACCTGGTAGTGACCGGTGTGGGTGCTGCGGATGCTTTGTTGGGGCGCCGCTGAGGTAGCCAGCAGCCCCGGATCACTGAAGTGACCAGGCCGCGATTGGGCGCTTACATTCTTGTCTCAGTTGCGAATTGTCCGATTCAAGCGTATCTTGGGAGTTGATGGGACTTGATGATGGCATACTGGATGCGTTGACGCCGCGAAGACTACTGGAGGCTTATTGCCAGGGCGTCTTCCCGATGATCGATGACGATAAGCTGCTTTGGTTCAGCCCTGATCCCCGCGGACTGCTCCCGCTCGACGGGCGGTTCCACGTTTCGCGTTCGCTGCGGCGGACTATTCGACGGGGGATCTTTGAATGCACGGTCGACACCTGTTTTCCCGCGGTTATGGGGCTCTGCGGTCAGGGGCGCCAGGAGGGTACGTGGATAACGCCGGAGATGAAGGTGGCTTATTGCGAGCTTCACAACGCTGGTTTCGCTCACAGCGTCGAAGTCTGGCCCGCCGGAGAGGTCCATCAAGCGCCGCCGGTGGGGGGCGTCTATGGCGTGAGCATCGGCGCCGCGTTCTTCGCCGAGAGCATGTTCCATCGGGCCACCGATGCGGGGAAGGTGGGGTTGGTGTACTTGGTGGAGCGTCTGGCCGAACGCGGGTTTGTCATGTGCGACGTGCAGTGGACCACCGAGAATCTTTGCCGCTTCGGGGCCTTCGACATGCCTCGGGTCCAGTATCTCGGTATGCTCATCAGGGCAATCTCCGCCGACTGCCGCTTCGCGTAGTACGGCCGGTGAACGGCCGGTTATCAGTTATCACTGCCTGCCTTCTGAGCGGTGCAGTCCGTGCAAAGGCCCTGTTTGAAGCCCTCGTCGAAGCGCCCCTTGATGTACGATTCGAGCGACTCGTGGTAGCCCGTTCCGCCACCGACTTTCCCGCAGGACGTGCATACCGGGATCAGCCCGGTGGTCCGGCCCAACTCGGCGATATCCTCCAGGATCATGGCCACGAAGTCACATTCGCCATAGCGAAGCAGCGAAGCGGTCAGCCACATGTGGATCGGATAATACTCGCCGTCCACAAGCAACTGGAAGACAACCCTCTCGCGGAAGACGTTTCTTCCGTTGAGTACATCGGCAACGGCTTTTCTTACGGGGCAGTCCTTGCAGTTTCTCGAACCCCCGCAGCCGTCGCTGCACGACAGCGCGTTGATGCAGCCGAGGACGTTGCCCATACGCTCGCGATAGGTGTAGGCGCTGAAGAGGTTCCGCTGCCCCTTGGCGCAAGTGTTAACCATTTCCACGTGCGCGTCTCGATCGATAACGAAGACCGGGATGGGGATTGCATCCAGCACATTCTGCAGGATCCCGGACGTCCCGGGCGAGTTCGGCGAAAAGTTCTTGTCCTTGTCGGTCATCTTCAGTCTCCTCCCGCGTTGTTACTTCGATCTATCAATATCTGCGGCGTTTTAGAATAAGTTGAAAGGCTCCGGCAAGCAACAGCAGAGTCGCAGGTTCGGGGACGCCCGTTCCGGGGGCGCCCACACCGGGCGACGGTGAAGAAGCTACGCCGAAGTTCGCCCGTATCAGGGCAAAATCGGTCAGGTCTACATGTCCGTCCTCGTTGAAGTCGGTCCATCGGTCGCCGGCCAGGCCGAACGCCGCGGCGAAGGTATTGAGGTCGTCGGGGTCTACGTCCCGGTCGTCGTCCGTATCGCCCGGTCTCATTGCAATTACGCCGATCAGTCCGTCGGTGTAGAGCGCCGAGGTGTCCCATGTTTTTCGCCCGGTGAGTTCGGGCAGGGCGATCGCGTTGAACGTTTCGTCGGCGAGGCTGGTGAAGTCGAAGATGTCAAACGTATTGCCGATCTCCGGAACGAAGCCGTCGATCAGGGTCACCTGGAGCGTTCCGTCAAGCGACAGGTCTTCGGCGATCAGCTTGTCGAACTGCGAACCGGCGATTAGCCCGCCCAATTCGATCTGCAGCGTGCTGGTATCGGTAAAGGTCGAGTCTTCGTGGTAGGCGATTGTCGGGCTGCTGCCGGGGGCGTAAACATGCGTAAAATCCACCGTGCCGCCAAAGCTTCCGCGTCCGGTGACCTCGCCGGAGAGTTCCAGGCCCGCCAGGTCGCCGTAGATGTAACCGTGGGAGGTTACATCGGCGCTGATCAGACCGCTGCCGGCGATGTTGTTGCCCTCGCGCAGCAGCACCCCGTTGGGCGCCGCCAGCTCGCCGCCGTTTAGCGTGGTCAGCGAGCCCAGGACGGCCTGGTTGCTGTCGTTAACCGTCACAACGTGCGAGCCCACTGCCAGGCTGCCGTTGTTGGAGAACCCATCCAAGGCCGCCGCATCGCCCAAAGCGAGATTTCCCCTGGCCGCGATAGTCGAGCCGAACCCGGCGGCTATTCGGCAATTAGCGGCCCCGGTTCCCACCAGGTTATCGCCCGTGCCCAGGACGACCCCGTTGGGCGCCAGCAGCGTCCCGCCATTGAGCGTTGTCAGCGGCCCGAGCGCCGCGAATGAGGCGGATCGCAGATCCAGCACGCCGTCAGATTCGACAATAACGGTTCCCTCAGTCAAAAATCCGCCGAATGTTGCGGCGTCTCCGAACACCAGGAGCCCGCTCCTGGCCTGAATGGTCGATCCGGGGGCAGCGGTAATAGCTCCAGCCACCGTGCCGTGTCCTCTGAGCAGCGCGGCGCTGGGCAGTTGCAGCCCGTTGGCAACAGTAAGCGTTCCACCTCCCATGGTACTAGCCCCGCCAAGGGCGGCGGGGCCCAGCGAATATACGGTCGCCGCGTTAGCGCCGATGTCGAGGTCGCGGTCGAGGTTTACCGTTCCGTTGACGCCGGCAAGGACCGGTCCCGAACCGATCACCACGCCATAGCCCTCGACGTCGTCGGTTTGTAGATCACCACTGACCACATTGATGACGCCGTTTTCCACAAGCAGATCACCACGGATATCAGCGTGGGCCCCAACTCCTGCATCGCAGCGGATCTCTCCTCCGATGAGCCTCAGGCCGCTGGGAGACTCCAGTCTTGCTCTATCGCCAAGCACCGCCAACCCGCTGAATTCCGCTGCTCCAACAGAGAAGAACATCGAGTGGCCGGTGACTGGAATATCTTCAGAGATGCTGACGTGACCCATGGGGTTGAATATCTCCAACTCGGGCTCAAGGTCTTCTCTCGGATTGGTGAGCGTTACCAGACCGTATCCACGGACAGGGCGACCTGCCATTCGTTCGGCGATCAGGATGCCGTTTTCCAGGTGGATGCCGGCGGCATTTGAACTGCCGCCGGCATCACCGACAACAGCGAAAACGCCCTGGTCTTCCAAGCGTATAGGGTAGAGGCCCGCGGACGACTGAATATTGTCAAGATCCCGGTTTGCGGTAAGCCTCGATCCCGGTCCTGAAACTCTCAGGCTGCCACCCTCCAAAGAGGTACTCCGGAACAGATGCCCGCCGACAGTCATCGTACCGCCTCCCGTGACGTTAAGATCGATCTGCACAAGAGCGCTGGATTCAGTGACATCCATATTGATGCTGACATCAACTCCCGCTCCGACCGACAGCCCTGAAACGTGGGCTGCCTCGGCCCTAAAGTCGGCTCGCTGGGGAACGTTGTTGGTTAGCGTAAGACTTCTGAACACTGCGGATCCGCCTCCGCCCGAGCCAATGAATAATTGCGTATCCACCTCCAGATCGCCGCCCAGAAGATCGAAGGTGACATAGTCCCGGATTGTAAGTTCGCCGCACCGCAGGAGTCCGCCGGGATCGGGTCCGTCCACGTATACGGTGTAGGTATCGCCTGCTGCTCCTACATAGAAGAGCAGATTGTCGCCGTCAGGGTTGCCGGGTGGGTCCCAGTTGGCTTCAGTGCTGATCATCCCCCCGCCTGGGTAGATCCATCGCCTCTCGCCGGCCCAAATCGAGGCTGAGTACGTCAGGATAACCGCCAATATGATTGCAAGGTGCGTTTTATGGAAGTTCATCGCGAGTCACTCCTTCGCCCGCCCGAATACCAGATGCGATATTCTCCTTGTGACGCTGAATACCCCGGGCATGCACATTGCGTGCCCCTGCTCTTGGCGACATTGGCCGCTTCGTTACCGAAGGGCGATTCCGAATACCTTCTATTGTATTGACAAAAACCGCTAAGTCAAGCACGAACCATTATTGTCCGCTTGCCCGGACGGCAGGGGTGCCGAGTAGCTTGCGCGGGTCCCACGAGGTGTCGGTTTTGAGCGGAGGTTTGATGGATTTGGCGATGTTGGCCCAGGGTGTCAGGAGGACCGGGCATCCTCCGCCTCGTTTGCGATTGCTGTGGCAGGCGAACATGCCTTTGGCGAAGGGCCCGCCGAGGTTGACGTTTGTCACGTCGATTCCGTCGGTCTCTTCGGCCCCGGCGATAGTGAATGTGCCGAGAAACTTATGCCCGCCGGTCAGGTCGAAGACCTTGAAGTTGTGGGCGCCCTGGTTCGATACGATCAGGTAACCTTCCTTTCCGCCGGCGAACCGATAGATTGTCAGGCCTTCGACGTCGGACTTCAGACCGAGGTCGCCGATCTTCAGTATCCGCTTTCCGGGCGTCGGGTCGGTCGACTCGCCGCCGATTTCCCATACGCCCTTGTTTTCTTCTCCGATGTAAATCTTCCCGGCGATATCGTCGCCGGCGGCGCCCTCGCTGTATCCGCTGTTCCACGTGCGGACTTTTGTGCCCTTTACCTTCCCTTTCCCGTCGCCGGTCAGTTCGTACTGTTCGACCAGGCCGCTCTTCGAAGTGGTAACGAAGTAGAATTTGCCTGTCTTGGGGCTGCGGAACATTGTCCCGCCGTAGTTGTCGCCCGTCTTGATCCGCTCGTTATCGACGCGATCGATTTTTCGCGTTTTCGGGTCGACCTTGAACACCGCGATGCTCTTTCCGCCGGACCGCAGGTTCAGCGCGACGATGTCGACCTTCGCGCCGGCGAGTGGAAACCCGTATCGCAGGTCGATATTCGCCACTCCGCGCAAGGGGGTTTTCTGTAGCACCTTGCCCGACAGGTCGTAGACGAAGAGGCAGTTGGCGGCCTTGTCGGCTGCGATCACGGTGCTCAGGGACTTATCGGTCGGGTGGATCCATATGCACATATCGTCCTGGTCCCTGACATCCTCGGATGTGCAGACGACCGCCGGGGTGGGTTGGTCTTTCGATGCCTCCGCCGCCGGTGCGTCAGTCATGGTCGCAGTAAACGTTACAGCCCCGATAGCCACCGCCAGCATGGCCGCCACGAGTGATACGGTGGTAAGTTTCATTTGCGGGCTCCTTGAGATACATCATCCCGCCCCGATGCGCCGCGGTCAAGGATCAGGAAGGCAAATTGGAGGCGCCGGACTTGATATTGAAATTGGCGCGGTGAATGGCGACAATGAAACCATCATGGGCGACTGGTCTGGAGAACTGAAATGACGTCCTTTGTCGCAATACCGTTGGCCTTGACGCCGGGCCCGGTGACGGTTGTCTTCGACGTGAGTTTCATGGTGCTCGCCACGCTCGGGGCTTCGGTGGTCGTCCCGATGACCGGCGCGATGTTCCTGGGCGTGTGGTGCAGGATGATGAACCTCCCGACTCCCCGATTCCGGCGGCGGTGGTTGGCGTATGGGGCGGGATACCTCGCCGCCCTGGTCATGGCGACACTCATGATGTTGCTGGTCAAGGATTCGAGCAGGGTGCCCGGATGGTTCCTGGCTTCGCTTTTCGGGCAGGCCCTGGCGGTGCATGCAGTGGTTGTACCGTTTGTCCTGAAGACCCCCTGGGGCAAAGCAACCCTCGCCCAGGCGATGGCCCTTGTGTTGTACGGCGCGGTGCTAGTGATCGCCATGGCGCCTGTGATTATCCACGTTCGCAAGGCGGTAGACCAGGCCGAATGGCGGGCGGACCTCGAGCAACTGTACCGGACGGTGACCGCCGGGAAGGGCATGGATGTCGGCGAGTTGCCCGAAACACTGGCGGACATCGAGAATACCGGCCAGGCGATAATCCTCCTGTCGGACCACGAGCGGGGCGAGGTGGTCTATCTGGGCGACTACGTGAAACAGTATTACTCATCCATACTCGAGGGGCAGTTCGTGTCGAGTATGGCGAAAATCAAAACCGGGCACCCCGAAACCTCGCCGCTGATCTGGCAGGAGCCCGAGCCCGGAAGTTATCGGCTGCACGTCTGCTATTACGACGGGACCGTCGCCTATCTCTCGCGACGGGTGTTTGACTCCCACCTGAGATGCACCGTGGTGGAGTTGGGCAGGAACCAGCCCGAGCCGACCACCAGGCCCGATAGCGATCAACCATAAGGATGAACTATGCGCCAGATATTTTTTCCATTTTTTCCATTTGTTCTACTTGTTCTTGCCTCAGCGATCCTTCTCGGCGGTTGCGGCGACGACGGTTCGCCGGACCCCGCGGAGACCGACCCCAGGAAGCGGGCCCTCGGCAGACGTAGCAGCGATATGTCGAAGGAGTTCCTCAAGGGGCTCGTGGCGAAGATGGAGCGTGATTATCCGCCCACCGGGCACGATACGTGGGCCCTGGTCGACGATATCCTGTCGCATGGCGACAACCCATCGAAAGGCGAGTTCGAAAGGCGCCTCGAGCAGACCATACTCAAAGCGCTCCGCACCAAGGCCGAGAACATATTCGGAGCAGTCTTTGTCGGAATCGACCCGCCGGATACGGACGACGTGAAATTTGCGATCACCAACCGCACCGGGCGAAAGGTATCGGTGGTCGAAGGTGTCATGCAGATCCGAAACACGTTCGGAAGCAGCATCGCGTCCCTGAATCTCAAGGTAAACGAACTCATGGACCCCGGCAGCGATGCAAGTTGCAGGGGGCACTGGCCGCTACAGTCCGGATTGCTGGATCAACTCGCAGCCAAGGACACGAAGTACCAGCTCAGATTCGTCGCCACAAAAGTAATCTACACCGACGGGACGGTAGAAGTATTTCCCTGATCCGCCAGCGGGCGTAGATTGCTTCAGCGTTTCTTGAGCGTCACGCCTACACCGGCGGGTTTGACGTTCAGGAAAATGGTTTCGAGATTCTTGTCGGTCGTTACGGCCTTGAGGTAGGGCTGCATCCACTTTCCGTGCGACGTGGTGTTGTGGGCGATGATCAGTCCGCCGGGGCGAATCAGCGGCAGGAGCTTCCTGAGATAGTCGACGTAACCTGCCTTGTCGGCGTCCAGGAAGACGATGTCGATCTTGTCTTTGAGCTTGGTTATTTCCTTGTGGGCGTCGCCTTCGATGAGCGTGATGTACTTCTCGACGCCGGCGCGCTTGAAGTTCTTGCGTGCCAGGGCGGCGCGTTTCTTGTCGATCTCGAAGGTCGTCAGCTTGCCTCCGGTCTTCCGCAGCGCCAGGGACCACCAGATACCGGAGTATCCGTTGGACGTTCCGATTTCGACGACGTTCTTGGCGCCGATCGACTCTGCCAGCATTCGCAGCAGCCGCCCGTCGCCAGCCGGAACGTTCATCATTCCGCGACTTTCCTTTGCGCGCATCACCGCCAGGACGTCCAGTATCTTCTTCTCTTCTTCAGAGGCGGGTATCGAGGGGTTCTTTATCGAACTTTCTCCCCCGCGTTTCGGAGGTGTCCGCTGCGGTTGGGCCATCGCAACATAACCCACCAGAGTAATCGCCAATACCGTCAGAATACCGAACTGTACTTTCCTGCCTGTCATTGAATCATCCTTTCAGTTGTCCGATCGCACGTGATTGAAATCAGCATTTGTATATTAGTGGTCCTATGTACGTATTGGTAACAGAAAAACCGCCCCACAGGCGATGCAGGTTATAGAAGCTTCAGTTTGGGCGCCCGGGTCCTAGAACCTGTTTTCGTCGGGGTACAGGACTCCCGGAGGCAGGGGGGTGGCGATGTCGTCCACGCCGAGCAGCTTGAATGCGTCGAAGAGGGCCTTGCCCGCGTGCTCGAACGCCACGGCTGCATGGTGCGGGAACGCGCCTCCGATCAGCGCGTATCGGTAGAAACGGTTGAAGTCGGGTATCGCAAAGACGCCCAGCCCGCCGAAAGTACACGGGTCGATATCGAGCACCTCGCCTTGAGAGATATAGGCGGCGAGTTCCCCGTCGGCACCGCCCTGCAGGCGGAAGACGGTGGTCGGGCCCGGTGCGATCTGCCCTTCGAGCGTACCGCGCGTGATGTCGGGCGGTTCGTTGGGGTCTTCCATCAGGCGGTTCATTATCGTCTGGAATTTCATCGCGCAGTTTTTCATGCACGAACTCGGCGTGTTACCGCAGTGGAAGCCCATGAACAGGTCCTCGGGAGCGGCGCCGTTGCGGGCGGATTTGGATTTCGGGACCATGTCGGGCGGAACGGTATTGTCCAGATCGAGCAGGGTAACGGGCATCCCGGTGGCGAGGTAGCCCAGGTACTCGCTGAAGGCTCCGTATATATCGACTTCGCAGGAGACTGGCATACCCTCGCCGGCGAGTCGGGAATTGACGTAGCACGGTACGAAGCCGAAAGCGCTTTCAAAAGCGGGCCAGCACTTGTTCGCGAAGACGGCGAACTGCCTCGATCCGAGATTCTCCGGGACGAAACGTTTGAGCGCGACCTCGAAACGGGCGAGATTCGGAAGGAGGTCGGGGTACGCATTTCCCTTGCCCAACTCTGCGGTCATCGCCTTTACGGTGCGGCGGACGGCGGGGTCCTTTTCGTCGACTGCCTGGAAGAGTCCCAGCAGGTCGAGTTCTGAATTCTCCATGACCTCGACGCCTAGATCGTACAACTGCTTGATCGGCGCATTGCAGGCGTAGAAGTCCTGGGGCCGCGGACCGAACGTGAAAATTTTGAGGTCCCATACGCCCAACAGGATGCGGGCGACGGTCTCGAAGTGGGCTATCTCGCCGGCAAGCTGATCGGCGAGCCCGACAGGATTCGCGGGTATGTATACGTTGAGGCTGCGAAGGCTGAAATTGTACGACGCGTTGAGCAGTCCGCAGTATGCGTCGCCCCGATCGCATTCCAGGGCGGCGGTGGACTCTTCAGCGGCGGCGCACGCCATGACCGGTCCGGGGAACTCTTCGGCGAAAATGGCCAGCGGACCCTCCGGACCGAAATTACCGAGGTATATGACCGCCGCGTTGCACCCGGCCTCGATGACCTCGCCGAGAGCAACCATGGCATCGGTTTCGTTTTCGATGACCGTTTTGCAGGTGTACGCTCGCACGCCGGCGTCTCGGCAGGCCCGGGCGACCGCCTTGAGACGCTTCCTGGTCAGATCGGCGGCGAAGCAGTCGCGGCTGACACCGACGAGGGCGAGTTTTACCTTGGGCGCATTTTGCAGTTTGGGCGTGGGTTTTGTCTTTTTGGACATGATATTTCTCGGAATCCTGTTTTGTCGATTCTGTCGGTCCGGACCGGTGGGTCAGGGTGTTTTGGGCGGATGCAGAGCATCGTAAAGTTCCTGGACGATCGTTCTTTCCAGGAGTTTGTCTCGCCCGCGGGTCTCCCATGCCTCGTTCTGCTCGGGGGTAGTCGCGGCGGCGCGCTGCGAGGGCGTTTCGTTGGGGATAGTCGAGTAATTTCCGCTGGCCCCGAATTGTTCAAAACTCGCCGAGCCCTGGCGCTGCAGGAGGACGGTGGCATTGGCGACAACGTTACCGGACTGGGGCTGGATGCGAAGCGTCGCCAGTTGCCTCGTGGGGCTTTTGCCCCCGAGGATGCGCTGGGCGCGAGCGTCGACGGGCTTTGGAAGGGCGACGATCTCAATATCGCCGGGATTGCCCGCCGCCAGTTCAAAGTGCTTACGCATCACCTCTCGCGCGACGGCGAGGGCCTCGTCGTGGGATACGTCGCCCAGTGACAGCCGCGTGCCCGATGAGATGTCGGCCTTGCAGCCGGCCAGAGCGGCCGATATGACAACTCCCGTTAGAACGAACAAGCAGTGTCGAAACATGATGGAAATCCTTTCGCCCGTGGGCAACCTACTCTTCTTCATCGTACGAGGGTGTGTAGTTCGGTGACTCGTGAGTTATGTCTATGTTGTGCGGATGAGATTCGCGTACGGACGCCGCGGAGACACGCAGGAACTTTGCGTTGGTGCGCAACTCGTCGATGCTAGCCGTACCGCAGTGGTCCATACCGCTGCGGAGCCCGCCGAGAAGCTGGAAGACGTAGTCACCAAGCGTTCCGCGGTAGGGGACTCGCCCCTGGACGCCTTCGGGTACGAGCTTGGTGGGGTCGGTTTGTCCTGCTTGTTCGTATCGATCCGCCGATCCGGCCAGCATCGCGTCCATGCTGCCCATCCCGCGATAAACCTTGAAGCGACGGCCCTTGTATATCACCAGGTGTCCGGGCGATTCATCGAGCCCGGCGAACAGGCTGCCCATCATGACCGTGGATGCCCCGGCTGCAATTGCTTTGGAAATATCGCCGCTGAGCCTGATCCCGCCGTCGGCGATCACGGGCACGCCGTGTGCGTCGCCGACCTTGGCGGTTTCGAATACCGCCGTAATCTGCGGTACGCCGACACCGGTAACGACGCGTGTGGTGCATATGGCCCCGGGTCCGATCCCAACTCGCAGTCCGTCGGCGCCGGCGTCTATCAGGTCCTTCGCCGCCTCCGCAGACGCTATGTTTCCCGCGATCACATCAATATCGTGTGCGGACTTGATCTGTCTTACCGTGTCGGCTACGACCTCCTTGTGCCCGTGCGACGTGTCAACCACGATCACGTCGACGTCCTTGGCGATCAGTGCTTCGACGCGGTCGAAATCCATAACGCCGACGGCCGCTCCTACGCGAAGGCGCCCGCGGGAGTCTTTGCAACTCAGCGGGAACTGGCGGATCTTGTCGGCGTCACGCATTGTGATCATGCCCGTCAGGCGTCGGTCGTCGTCGACCAGGAGCAGTTTCTCGACCTTGTACTCCTTGAGAATGGCCTCGGCCTGCTCCAGCGGCGTCTCCGGCGGGGCGGTGACGAGGTTCGTGTGCGTCATCACGTCCCGGATCGCCGAATGGCTGGCGAGGAACTTCATGTCGCGACGGGTGAGGATTCCCACCAGTCTTCCGCCATCTTCCACAATAGGGATACCGGAGATACCGTTCTCGGACATTACGCTCTCGGCGGTCGCAGTCGACTCGTCCGGTCCCAGAGTGATCGGGTCGGCGATTATTCCATTTTCCGAACGCTTGACCTTCTCGACCTCGAGCGACTGTGCCGCTATCGAAAGGTTGCGATGGATAATACCAAGCCCGCCCTCCTGGGCCAGGGCGATCGCCAGGGCGGATTCGGTGACCGTATCCATAGGCGAGGAGACCAGCGGTATCTGCATGCGGATGTTGCGCGTGAGATCCGTGGAGAGGTCCAGTTCATCCTGGCTTACCGCCGAAAGTGCGGGCATGAGGAGAACGTCGTCAAAAGTGATCCCTTCGGAGATGATCTTGTCGTCCATGGCTATCCGTAATCTGTGTTGGTTATCAGTAATCCGTTATTCCAAAAGCGCAACGCCGCCGCACCGCGGTGCGTGGCAATTACCTGCCGATAATAAATTTAATCGTCAGAGCGCATTGACTGCAAGCAACCTTTGAAGAAAAATACAAATTATGGACGTATTTAAGCAAATGCAGCGCGATCTCGACAGCCTGGCGGCCGGCGGTCTGCTGAGATTTCCGGTTACCCTGGACTCCGCGTGCGGGGCCGTGGTCACTGTCGATGGCAGGGAGGTATTGTGCTTCTGTTCAAACGATTACCTGTCGCTGGCGAACCATCCGGCGGTGCGATCGGCCGCGCGGGACGCCATCGACCAGTGGGGCGTCGGTACGGGCGCTTCACGCCTGATCTCCGGAAGCACCGCCTGCCATGTGCACCTGGAGCGGAAACTTGCCGCATTCAAACAGACTCCCGACGCGGTAGTCACCTCCACCGGTTGGATGGCCAACCGCGTCGCGATTGGTGCCCTGGCGTCAAAGGGCGACCTGATCCTCTGCGACAAGCTCAATCACGCTTCGATCCTCGACGCCGCCGTATCGTCCGGTGCGACGGTCCGCAGATACCTCCACCGCGACACCAACCGCCTGGAAACGCTCCTTGTCCGCTATCGACCTACCGCCGGGCGCTGTCTTATTGTTACCGACTCGGTGTTCTCGATGGACGGCGATATCGCGCCGCTGGCCGAGCTGGCGGTACTGAAGAAGAAGTATGACGCTCAACTGCTCATAGACGAAGCGCACGCAACCGGCGTACTCGGGGTCGCCGGGCGGGGGGCAGCCGAACTGCTCGGCGTCGAAGACGATATCGATGCAACGGTCGGTACACTGTCGAAGGCTCTCGGTTCGATCGGCGGTTTCGTCGCCGGTCCCAAGGCGCTGATCGACACGATTCGCAACACGGGTCGGGCGTACATTTACACTACAGCCCCTCCGGCTTGCGCCTGCGCCGCGGCGATGGCTGCCTTGGAGCTGATCGAATCCTCACCGTCCTTGCGCGCGGACCTGCTTACAGCCGCCGGGGACCTGAGGAACCGCCTGAGAGATGCCGGTTTGAACACCCCGGATTACGGCTCGCGGGAAATCACGCCGATAATACCCGTGATCATTGGCGAGGCGGGGCGCACCGCGGAGATCGCCGCACAACTGCTCGAAAGCGACATACTCTTACCGGCGATTCGCCCGCCGACAGTACCGCCGGGAACTTCACGCCTCCGGATAAGTCTCTGTGCGTCGCACACGCCGCGGCAGATCAACACCCTCGTCCATCGCCTCAAAGAATTCGCAAGCGTCACCTGAGTACGTTCTTCAGCTCGTAAAAGTGACACGAGCTGACTTCCTTCATTTCTTTATCGTCGAAGCTCCAGGCGAGTTTCTTGTCGCGGGTAATCTCGAGCAGGGGAACCAGTCCTTTCCGGTGCGAGTGATTGCAGAGCACGATATTACCGCCGGCGAGCACCTGCAGACCGGCCGCATACCCCATCTTGACACCCTTCAACTCACCGCCCCTGAGTTGCCAGACGACTTTCTGCTTCTTATCGAATTCGGTAATCTTGACCTTCCCCGGACCGCCGGAGACTAACGTGCCCCCGTTCTTGAGGCGGAGGGCTGCGAACGGGCTCGGTGATTTCAGGTCGAGCACCACCTTGCCCTTCGGATCGTATTCGCGCACCCGAGAGTCGCCCTCGTGACATACCAGGTAATTGCCATTGTCGAGCCTGCGGAAGTTCCGCATGTGACGGTGCGCGTTCTTAGTAGCCGCCACAATGACCACGGGTTCTGACGCCGCTTTTCCCTTTGCGTCCACGCGGTGGATCTTCATCGCCCCGCATTCGCCGATAACGGTAGTCCCGTCAGCCAACCGTCCAACGCCGTGTACTTCGCCGTCCACCTTCAACTCGAATACGACTTTCCCGTTTGCATCGACTTCCCTGACGCCGAAGTCGCGGTCGGCGTACAGCACGTTACCGTTTGGGAGAACTGACAGATCGTTGACCTTGCGCGCTTTGGCCAGTTGCTTGCGCTTTCCATCGCGCGTGAATCGCCAGACGCCCCCGTTACCGCTGCAGACGAAAGCATACTTGAGCGTGTTACCGCTCGCCGGTCGGGTGGCCCCGGCTGCGGGCAAAGCAATCGCTGCTATCGCACCGGTCGAGAGATTCGCGAGAAAACCGCGTCGCGTAGTGTGTGTGTTGTCCATGCGAGGGATTATATCCGTTCGGAGCGCCGGGGCAACCCGCTGCGGTCTTGACGAGACCGGGACCAAATTTCCTGTCAGTTTTTCTGTCAGCAGTCGATCGGCGGACTATACTTGGTTATATTCTGAATAATGCCCTAAATTGCGCGACCGAGGAGAAACTCACTATGTTCCGCCCCTTGCGACAATGGAGAATACTCATGGTTCGACGCGCACTTCCCACCTTTGCTGTGTTCTTTGTCGCCATGATGCCCGCCCTCGTCGCAGCCCAGGACGCCGGGGCTGACCGGAAGGTAAACCAAGTCATCCGCGATTCGATCAGTTTGCTGGATCGTTACCTGGCTGTCGTCGACCGCTCAGAGATCGACATTGATGTACTCGCGAAGAAACTGGGTAAGGACGTCGGTAAGAATTACGCGTACGTTGCCGAGACAATCAGAAATCAAGCATATCGGGGGGCGCTTCGCGGTCCGGTTGGATGCCTTCGTTCCGGCGCCGGGAACAGCGTCGACAAATCCCTGCTGCTCAACGAACTGCTCACGCGCGCGGGACTCAAGACCCGTTTGGTGATAGGAACGGCAAGCGATGAACTCATCGAAGACATCTTCAGCGGACCTCGAGTGGAGGATGTCTACCGTGCGGAGTTGGATTTCCCGTATTTCCTCGACAGCCCTAAGATCGCGGCGGAACGCAAAGCTGCGCTCAAGACCATGCACACTCGCCTGACGGGCCGTCTCGATAGTCTGCGAAAAGCGTTTGGGAAACTGGAGAAACAACTGCCCACGGAAAAGAAACCGCTCCCCGGATGGCGCAGGGTTCTTAATGATGCTCGTCAACATGTCTGGGTACAAGTGGAGCAGAAAGGGAAATGGGTTGACCTGGATCCTTCGTGCCTATGGGCAGAAGTCGGTGAGCGCTTCGCCAAGAAACAGAAGGTCGTCGAGAAGCTGCCCGAGGCATTGTGGCACACGGTAGAGATACGAGGAATTACCGAATCGTTCAAAAACGGAAAAGTCGTCACCAAGGAAATCTTCAGTTGGAAAAAGACGGCTGACCAGCTCTCGGGGCGCGCGGTCATTCTGGACGCCGGCGCCAGCGCTGGTGGTGGTGTCGGCGGACTCGCGGTGGTACTGGGGGGCGACAAGGGCTACCCGCTGGTACTCAGGGTGGACGGGAAAAAAGCGGCATCAGGCCCCGTTGACCTGCGGCAGCCTGGAAAAGCGAGCGGGGGGCTCGGAGGTCTTGGGGCCCTGATGGGCGATTCCGCCAAGGAATTCACGGTAGCCGTGGGAGCAGAGATCGTTCTGGAAAGTCCGGGACGGAAGCCGGTTCGCGTTCGGCGCTACCTGGTCGATCGGTGGGGATTTGCCTCGCGAGCCGCGGGCGACCTTGCGGTGCTGAAGAAACTGAAGGCCGATAAGGAAGTGACCAATCGCTTCCTTAGAACGACACTTTGTTTCTCAGGGGAAGTTGCCGCGGTCAACCCGGCGTATCTGCAAACCAGATCGCTTGAAGCGGCCCTTCAATCATGGCGTGCCCTGAGCATGAAGGACGGAAAACTGAAAGTCGTCAAATCCCTTCCGGGCGACCTGTCGCTTCGACTGCTCTGCGATACGTATTACCATTTCTCCGACCGCTTCTGGGAGACCCTTTTTACCGGCGAACGATATACCGTCGCCCCCCGAATGACGATGGCGAAGTTTGTCCAATCGGAAAAAGGACTGCTGCTCTCATTCGATATCACACACGAAGCTTTTCGATATCTTCCCGGTAAGAAAGAGAACTCCGAAGCGACAATGCGATACGTGGGAGGGATCGTCGCCTCGATCGCTGAGGAGGAAATAACGACCGATCCACTCGACCCAAAGGACAAGCCTGCATTCGGAACTGCACGCGCTTTTCAACTTTCCGGGCAGGCAGGCCCGCCCAAGACGGTCGCGGCAGCAGCCGATATCCCATCGGACATTCCCGCGGCGCTTCGAACCCGCCTTGGAGCGGCGATCAAGGGCGGGAGTTTGGTCATCCTGCCCGCAAAGCAGGCGCCGAAGTCGGTCGCCTGGTATGAATTGGGCCTTGCAAACGGAAGCATGCGACCGTGGATGGGCAACGGACTTCATAACAGTGGCGAATACACTACCCTCACGGGAGGCAAAGGCGAAGAGGATACGGGCAAGGCAAGCACTCTGGGCAATGCGGCGCGGGGAGTATACCGATGTGTGGCCAAGAATGTCGACACCGTCTTGATCGCGGCGGTAACTCAGGAAGTAGGTCCGGAGGATGCCGTTGATGGCGCCCAGGCATGTGTCACGAACGCGAAGGACGGCAAGGCCGCACGCAAGGCGGCAAAAAGAGCCCGCAAAGCTGCGGCGAAGCGTGCCAAGAAAGCAAAACGAAACTTCAACAAGAACGAGGACTTCCAACGTTGGTTTCACAAAGACTACAAGTCATCCCAAGGCATGAGTGGCGGCGGACGCAACAACCCTGACATGCCATGGGACAAAGTGGCCGACGCGTGGGATGAGTGGATATCCCGGGGCAGGCCCCTGGTGGACTAAATCTATGTACACCGTAATTCGCTTCCTTGGAACGAATGAAAACAAGAACGCGCTTTCCGCCCTGGGCGAGCAGCTCAACGAGTTGATCCCGGGCAGTTATTCGAGCGTCTCCGAGGAGGAACCGATTCGTTTCAACGTTTCGGTCAGCCATTCGTCGACGTGGACAGAACACCTCAGCGAAATCATGGAGTTTCTGGACCGGGCGGCACCTGTTCTGGAAGCAGCCCGAAGAGAAGGCGTCGTGGTTCACGCGGACATCGCTGTTGAGCCTGCAGATCGTCACGGGCGCGTTCTTCCTTGCTTCTCGCTGGGTGTCGAGCACCTCCGCAATCTTGCAAACCAGGGAGTCTCAGTGGAGTTTTCAATTTATCCTGGTTGAATAACTAAAGCCACCTGGGGCGTAACTTCAGCGACGTATGGATGAATCAGATGCTCAAGCATTCCTGGAACATTTCGCCGGCCCGTGCAATATCAATTCAGAAGAGCCTTGCCTCCCGCGTCAGCATCGCCCCGCTCACTGCGCCCGTCGAGACGGTAGCGGGGACGGATTGTGCGTTTCTGGACGGCGGTAAGAAAATCGTGGCTGCGGTTGTACTGTGCGACGCGAAGTCGATGGAACTGCTTGGCTCGGTCAGCGTTGTCCGCGCGTGCAGATTCCCATATGTACCCGGTCTGTTGAGTTTTCGCGAGGCGCCCGCCGTAATCGCAGCGGTGGAGAAACTCATCCCCAGACCGGACCTGCTGATGTGCGACGGGCAGGGGTTGGCCCACCCGCGTGGGTTGGGTCTGGCGTCTCACGTGGGTCTTTGGCTGGACTTGCCCACTATCGGGGTCGCCAAGAGCCGCCTCTGCGGAACGCACCGCCCGCCGGGTGAAAATCGTCGCTGCCGGGCGCAATTGCGGTATGGCGGTAGGGTTGTCGGGGTCGCTATCCGCACGCGAAGCGGCGTCAAACCGCTCTATATTTCGGTCGGACACCGGTTGAGTCTCGACCAGGCGATATCGTGGACACTTCGCTGCGGGCGGGGCGTGCGCCTGCCCGAACCCACGCGAAAAGCACACCAATTAGTCAGCCGCCTCAGATCGTAATGGTAATGTTTTGCACGTTGAGTTACCGAAGTCTATAATTTACGACAGCTTGCCCGTGATTTCACGTGCGAGTCCGTGTTGGCGAGAATCAATGAAACGCCTTGTGATCCTACACATCTTGTGGATATCGTTATCGGTCTGCTTCATGGTCGGTTGCACCGCGCAGAGCGATATTGCAGGGGACTTCCAGCACGAAGACCCCAAGACACGGATTGCAGCAATTCACAAGGCCGGGCAGGACAAGCTGGAATCGGCTGTACCGTATCTGGTCGACCGCCTCACCGACAGCGAAGCCGAGGTGCGGATGTTCGCTATAATCGCGCTTCAGAAGATTACCGGCCTGACGCATGATTTCCACCACTATGATGGTCCGCCGGCGCGGCTGGAGGCCGTCGAGCGATGGCGCAAATGGCTTGTTGACAAGAGAGTCGAATCAGGCAAAACCGTACCGGTAGAAGAAAGGAACACCGGATGACCGATCATTCCTCACCCCCGAAATTTGATGTTGAATGGATTGACAAAGATGTCGTGGTGCGAATTACCGGCGATATCGATGCTGCTCGAGTCCCGATGGCCCAGCAGCCTCTCCTTGAATTGCTCGACAAGAATCCCGAGAAAATCGTGGTTAACTTTCAGGGCGTTGCATACATGGATTCCGCCGGTCTGGCGAGCTTCGTTAAACTGCTGAGTCGCGCCCGGAAGAAAGGGGTCCATCTGCACCTGGTAGCCCTCAGCGCGATGCTCAAGGGTCTCTTTGAAATAACGCGCCTCGACACGGTCTTCGATATATGCGATACCGAGGAGGCTGCCCTGGAGTGAGCGACACCGAGCAACAGGCTGGGCGAAATGTGATCGAAGGCCTGGGCGCCCGTGTATTAAGCGTGCTTCGATATGCGGGGGGGATGTCGCTGTTGCTGGGCAGTGTCGCCGGCGCTACCGCCAGGGGGCTCCTTCCGGGTCGCGTGCGTTTCCGATGGGGTGCGCTGGCCCGCCAGATGGTACGCGTGGGCGTGCGGTCCCTCCCGATAGTCATGCTGGTGCAACTGTTCATCGGTATGATAATGACACTGCAGTTGGCACCTACTCTGGCGGATTACGGACAACTCGACAAAATCGCCACCGTCATCGGAATTGGCGGTTTCCGCATGCTCGGACCGATCATCACCGCGGTGGTCCTCAGCGGATTTGCCGGCGCCTCGATAGCCGCCGAACTCGGTACGATGGTGGTGGCAGAGGAAATCGAAGCGATGCGGGCGATGGCGATGAATCCGATACGTTTCCTGGTCGTTCCGCGTGTAGTGGCCACGCTTATCATGGTGGTGCTGCTGACGGTAGTGGCTGATCTGGTCATATGCCTGGGCGGTTTCCTGGCCTGCAAATGGGCTCTCGGACCGGATGCGTATCTGGGATTCTGGCAGACGGTGCGCCTGGACGTAACGATTGTCGACCTTACGACGGGCCTGGTGCAGGCGGCGGTCTTCGGTATCCTGATCGGGTTGATCGCCTGCTACGAGGGCCTCAACGTGCGCGGAGGGGCAGAAGGCGTCGGGCGGGCGACCACCACAACGGTGGTGTATTCGCTGATCGCGACAATTATGGCCTCCGGCGTGTTCACTATTGGTTTCTACATCTTCAGATTGTAATTGGCGAACGTTCTTACGGACTTGCGATGATTGAAGCTGCTGACAAACCGCCCCCTGTGATCAGGGTCGTCGACCTTGCCAAGAGCTTTGGCGATACGCAGGTCTTGCGCGGTGTCAACCTGGAAGTTTATCCGGGCGAGACGATGGTGATAATGGGAGGCAGCGGGTGCGGTAAGAGTACTCTGCTGCGCCACATGATCGGCTCGCTGGTGCCCGACAGCGGAACGGTGGAACTGTTCGGCCAGGACATCTGCAACCTGCCCGAACGCCCGCTCGACGAAATACGCAAGCGCTTCGGCGTGTTGTTCCAGTCCGGCGCGCTGCTGAATTCGCTTACCGTCGGCCAGAATGTGGCCCTACCGCTCAAAGAGCACAGGAAACTCGATCGGGCCACTATCGATATCATCGTGCGTATCAAACTGAACCTCGTCTCCATGCGACACGCGATCGACCGCATGCCGTCCGAGATATCCGGAGGCATGAAGAAACGCGCCGGGCTGGCCAGGGCGATCGCGCTGGACCCGGAGATATTGTTTTACGACGAACCGTCAGCCGGGCTGGACCCGGTGACCTCCACGCAGATAGACCAGTTGATGATGGACCTGTCGGGGAAACTCGGCGTAACCACACTCGTTGTCACCCACGAAATGGACTCGGCGTTCAGGATCGCCGATCGGATGTGCATGCTCGATGCCGGGGTCATACTCAAAGTCGGTCCGCGGGCAGAATTCGAGGCCATCCGAGACGGAGATCCCACAGGCGACGAAACAACCGATCTGATCCGCCAATTCCTTCGAGGTGACGCCGCCGGACCGATCACGCGCCGCCAGGTTGGTAAGGAATTCGAGGCGGATATCCTCCAGGCCGGAGAGAAATAGCGACCGATAGATAAAGAATATCCGTCGATATGGAGCAGTACAAATGGCACGAAAACAACACAGCGAACTGACCGCCGGGATCTTCACCATTCTTGCGACGATCTTGCTGGTGGGGGTGATATTCTGGCTGGGGGCGGCGGATATCTTCAAACCCGCCGCCCAGGAAGCATGGTTCTACGTCAAGCTTGGTAAGGGTCAACAGGGCCTGAAACCCGGCGCACAGGTGAAGATGACCGACGTGGAGGTCGGAAAGGTCGCCGAGGTTCGTCTCGATCTCAAATCCGGAAGGACCTTTTACATCGTCCAACTCTTCGACAAGCAGACTGAAGTCTATTCCGACGCCAAGGCCAGTGTGAACACCGCCCTCGTCGGCGGCGGAGCGAGCTTGCAGATACTGCACTGCGGAGGGAAGACCTCCGACAAGCTGGCCGGAGAGAAATATCCCGCCGAGATTCAACCCGGCGACCTCGATAAGATGCTATCGCAATTCGAGTCATTGGGCGGGCAGATCAGCGGTCTGCTGAAGACGATCAGCGGAGAGATGGATAAGGCCCGCGACGGTTCGGCGATGCACAAGGTCCACGCAATGATGGACGTGCTGGAGGCCTCGCTGGCGAGTATCAGAAAGGAACTCGATGCGGGCAACAAAGCGGCCATGATCGCCAAACTCCATCAGACCGTCGAACACCTGAGAGACATCGCCGCCGATGCCAAGCCGAGAGTCAAATCCGCACTTACCGGAGTCGATACGATGATCGCCAAGGCCACTCCCAAAGTGAACAAGCTCCTCGACGGCGCCGGCGAGCTTGTCGATGAGTTCAAGAAACTGACCAAAGGCGACATCGCCAATATAATCAGCCGGCTCCACGACGTCAGCAAGCACGTGCTGACCATCGCCGGCAACTTTGCCAAGCTGTCGGAGGGCGCTTCGGACATAGTGTCGGTGAATCGCGAGAACATCGACGAGATTATCGACAATATGGGACAGGTTGCGACGAACCTGAAGTCTGCAAGCAAAGAGATCCGCCGCAATCCCTGGCGCCTGCTCTACCGCCCGAAGAAGGGCGAAATGCATTCGCAGAATATCCACGATGCCGCAAGGTCGTTCTCAAACGGCGCCGCACAGCTCGACCAGGCCCTGGCCAAGCTCAAGGGACTCGCCGCTGCTCATCCCAAAGGCATCCCCGCCGCCGACCCGCAGCTAAAGAAGATCGCCGAACAGATCAAGGAAACATTCGAAAAGTTCACCGACGCAGAAAAGGCGCTGTGGAAAGAACTGCTGAAGTAGAAGAACGAATCAATATCCAGCAGTCAGCCGTTCGCCGTCCGCGATGCGTCAGTTACCTTTGCGTCCGCCCACGCCTTTGGTTGCTTTTGTGATCTTCCTGGCTTTTTCCTTGGGGCGGAGTGAGCGGGTCGCCGCGCCTGCCTGCCACATCTCGGAGTCGCCGAGGGTCTTGAGCTCTTTTGTGAGGCGTTTCCTGTAGTCGGAGGCCCCGCAGATTCTCAGGACGCGTTTGCATTCTTTGCCTGAGGCTACGCGCTCGTAGAGTTCCTGGAAGACGGGGAGGACGGCTTTCTTGAACTTCGGTTTCCAGTCCAGCGCGCCGCGTTGGGCGGTGGCTGAACAGTTCATGTACATCCAGTCCATACCGTTTTCGTCAACCAGGCGAATCAAACTCTGGGTGAGTTCTTCAACGGTTTCGTTGAATGCTTCCGAGGGGCTGTGCCCGTGCTTGCGGAGTACCTGGTACTGTGCTTCCATGATCCCCGCCAGTGCGCCCATGAGCACGCCTCGCTCGCCGGTGAGGTCGCTGTACACTTCGTTCTGGAAGGTGGTGGGGAAGAGGTATCCGCTTCCGACGGCGATGCCCAGGGCGATGGTGCGGTCTTTGGCCCGCCCGGTGAAGTCCTGGTCCACGGCGAAGCTCGAGTTGATTCCCGCGCCCGACAGGAAGTTCCGCCGCACGGATGTGCCCGAGCCCTTGGGGGCGACCATGATGACGTCGATGTTATCGGGTGGAATCACGCCGGTCTGATCCTTGTAGACAATCGAAAAACCGTGTGAGAAGTACAGGGCGTCGCCTGGATTGAGGCACTTTTCGACCGTCGGCCAGATCGCCTTCTGCGCCGCGTCGGAGACCAGCATCTGAATGACGGTCCCGCGTTTGGCGGCTTCCTTGATATCGAAGAGCGTCTTGCCCGGTTTCCAACCGTCTGCCACGGCGCGGTCCCAGTCCTTCTTGAACTTCTTGGCCTGACCGATGATAACGTTGAACCCGTTATCTCGCATGTTGAGCGCCTGGGCTGGTCCCTGAACGCCGTAACCGATAACTGCGATGGTCTCGTTCTTCAGGACCCTTCTCGCCTGCGACATCGGGAATTCCTTGCGCATTACCACGTCTTCTTTAACGCCGCCGAAATCTATAACCGCCATGATGTATCTCCTGCTTTCTTCTGTCTGCTGGTATTCGTGTAACTTGTTGACCGTATTGGAAACCGTAACTTTTAGCGATGAAAGTCGCCGGAGTCAAGGATTTGTTGAATCTCATGACGACAACGGCGCGGAAACGGCCTGGCCACAGAGGGCACAAAGAACGGCGCAAGAGATGCAACGGCTACGGCCCCGGCACGATTCGGACACAAAGATAAACAAAGGACACAAAGGCAGGCAAGCCCCTTTATCTGGCGGCTTGACTTATGTCGGGATTTCGGAGAAATTTGCGGTCTGAACGTCTCGTTATATGTCACGCACTACAATCAGGAAACCCGCCATGACGGAAACAGAAAAGCCGCAAGGGCACTTCGCTCACAGCAGGCGTTTGGAGGAGATGGGCATGCACGATTCAGTGCGGCGCCCGATCAAGGTCGTGTTCCTCGGCGCCGGCAGCGGATTTCTGGAGCGGTTGTTCATCGATATACTGAATATCCCGGGCACCGATAGAGGCGAGATCGCCCTGGTCGATATCGACGCCGAGCGTCTGGAGCTGGCTGGCGGACTCTGCCGCAAAATCCTCGAAGTGATGGGCAGGGCTTGGACGGTGACGGCCTCCACCAACCGCCGCGACGTGCTGGGCGGCGCCGATTACATCATCAACTGCATCGAGGTCAGCGGCGTCGATTGCGTTCGCTTCGACAACGACATTCCGGCCAGGTACGGTGTGGACCAGTGCATTGGCGACACGATCGGTCCGGGCGGGTTGTTCAAGGCCCTGCGGACCGTACCCGTTTTTCTCGACGTCCTGGAAGACGTCGAGTCGCTATGCGGCGATGCGTGGATACTGAACTATACCAACCCGATGAGCATCATGTGCCTCGCCGCGGCGATGGCGTCGGATGCGAAGGTCGTGGGCCTGTGTCACAGCGTCCAGGGCTCCAGCCGCCAGCTAGCCAAGTACACCGGCGTCCCGTACGCCGATCTCCGCTGGAGCTGCGCGGGGATCAATCACATGGCGTGGTTCACCGAGCTGTTCCACAACGGGCGGGACCTCTACCCCGAGTTGAAAGACAAGGTGCTGTCGGACTCCGAACTCTGGGAGAAAGACCCCGTGCGGTTCGATATGATGCAGCACTTCGGATACTTCGTTACCGAGTCCAGCGGGCACCACAGCGAATACGTGCCTTACTATCGCAAGCGTCCGGAACTGATCGCCAAATATTGTCGCGAGAAATATCTCGGACAGAGCGGATTCTACGCTGACGACTGGCCCACATGGCGAATCGACAGCGACAAAAGGCGCCGCGGCGCGATCGCCGGCGAGGTCGAACTCGATACAGATCGCAGCGTCGAATACGCCTCGACGATCATCGAGGCGATGGAGACCAATCGCCCATCCGTGATATACGGCAGCCTGCTCAACGACGCTCTTGTAGACAACCTGCCGACCGACGGCGTGGTCGAGGTAGCGTGCCTGGTCGACGGGAAGGGACTCGCGCCCGTACATTTCGGTCACTTGCCAGGGCAACTGGCCGCACTCTGCCGTTCGAACATGGGCATGTTTGAAATGGCCGCAATCGCGTGCATCGAGAAGTCGCGCCAAGCCGCCGAGCACGCGCTGATGCTGGATCCGCTGACGGCCGCAGTCTGCTGCCCCGCCGAGATCCGACAAATGGCCCACGAACTCTTCGACGCCGAGAAGGAATTCCTACCGGGATTTTGAGAAAGTTGTCTGCCAGGCGAAAACGGGACCCCAATGCCCCCCTTCATCTACCGGGAACGGACACGCCGCCCATGATTACGTACTTGAGTTTGTGGAGCCTCTCGTGAACGGCAGGGGTCTTCACAACCGACGATTTCTCAAGATCCTGTTCCTGAACGACACCCCGGAGGTTGATCCTCTCCTTCACGTCGAACCACCTGGTGTCCACCAGAGCTCCGGAAAGCTTGTCGCCCACCTCATCAGCAACCGTGCGCCCATTCCGCGTTGCGCTTCGATTTCGCAGACTCACCACGGCGACGGACTCGCCCTTGAGAAGAACCCCTTCCCGCAGTTTCTGTGCGAGCGATCGGCACAGGTCGGAAAGGCGCCCCCGCGGCGCCGCTCCGCTTGCGCTGGTCACAACGGTTCCGCCCGCAACCGAAACAATGCGAACGTCGACGGAGGCTGTCTCCTCCCTGGTATGTCCGCCGACAGGTTTCAACGTGATGTGACATTTGGGAAGGTATGAGTATCCCGTGGAAGTGTTCCGAATCACCGTACTGGCCGGTTGATAGCCCTCAAGGCGCATATCTATTGTCGTACGATCGGGGGTTCCGTCATAAACCCAGGGCACCGGGATGGTGACGGGGGTCTTGCCAACACGCTCGCCATCCACCAAAACATCGGCACCGGATGGGGTGCTGGTGAAGGTCACATTTGTGTGAAAGGTACACCCGGCCAGGCAAGATCCCACGCAGCACACAAGACACAAAGTAAGGAACTTTCGGGTCGTTCTCATAGCATCGCTCACTCAATCTCCACATGCCGATGTGGCGTAAGTATATGGATTCCGCCTCGTCACTGCCAGGGCATTTTGCACTTGCACTTCTTCTGCTCGGATCATCGCCATCAGAAAAAAGGGGGCAGAACTATTGTAGCTTTCGCAGTACCAATCTGTCAGGAGCCTTCTCGCCGGGAATATCCCATTGCTCCATAAGCATTGATCCGCCGCTGTTCGCCGTCCGTCGTTACTGATCACCGATCGTACCGTCGTTGCTCCGCCCGAGGCTGAGCCCGGGAACTACTTCTTCCCGTTCCACTCGCCCTCGCCGCCCTCGCCGTCATCGCCGTCCCACTGCCCTTTGAAGCTGGACCCGTCGGGCGCGAAGGTCACACTGAGATTGCCCCCGTTGTTCGCATCGTTGACCCATTTGCACTTGAACTGACGCTCGCCGATCAGGGTGAACTTGCTCAACTTGCCGGTGTATTCCGTACCGTTTACGTCCAGTTCGAATACGCCGCTGACGGTCTCGGCCTCTACCTTGAACGTGGTTTTCGCGGGGTACTCGTCGCCGCTGCCGCTGTTTGTTATCACGGTCTTGTAAGTGCCCGCGATCTTCGATCGCCAACCGCCAGTCGTCTGACATCCCGCTACGAAGGCGATCGTGGCCGCCAGGAGCAAAGTATACAATCTGTTCATTTTCATCTCCGGATCCTTTCGAGGTTAGTGGACTCAGCCTTCAGTGGCAGTAGCAGACTACGAAACTCCAACCTGTCCGACAATCCTGAATTGAAAAAATTGATATTCCGGAATTTCCCGCCGTTTTCGTTCACTTGAACATTCGTCGCCGTTCGCCGTCGCCGTTCGCTTAAGCCTGTTGTAAACCACGACGAAGCCGACAGGCGAAGACGGGACCCCGACACGGAGGAGATAGGCTCCCTGTCCCGTTTCGGGAACCGCCCTGAAAGACATATAAAAATGGCAGGGCCGCAATCGGGTGTTATAATGTCTCTCTAACCGGCTCAGGGACAGTCTCTGGACCTCAACAAATCCGCGAAAGGTATCGTCAGGAGGCTTAAAACGATGTCCATGACTCGCTGTGCAATCTACCTGGTCGTTCTTCTTTCGGCGGTC
>CAZSLS010000068.1:0-28387 GCA_964607575.1 uncultured Planctomycetaceae bacterium
GATGCCGAGGAACTTGCCCAGGAGGCGTTCCTCCGCGCGATGGAACGCATCGGGCAGTTTCACGGAAGGAGCAAGTTCTATACGTGGTTGTTCAGGATTGCGGCCAATTTGGCGATTTCACATAGAAGGCGAAGCGGACGCATCAAGTTCCATTCGCTGAGTGGACCCGAAGACGGTGATTGCAGTGGTGGAGATGCGCTTACTTCGCCCACTGCCGCCAGACGCCAGAGCGGTCCGCAGGAAGCGGCGGTCGCGGCTGAGACGAATCAGTGTGTGATGGCCGCCCTGGGCGAACTCGACGAAGAGTTCCGCCTGGTGATAGTATTACGCGACATTGAAGAAATGGACTACGCTCAAGTGGCCGATGTAATGAATGTGCCCGTGGGCACTGTGAAAAGCCGCTTGCACCGTGCCAGGGCAATGTTGAGGGACAGGTTGAGAGGCCTGTTGGATGATTATGAGTGAAGACCGAGACAAAATCGAAGAGTTGCTGTCAGCTTACATCGACGGCGAAGCAACGCCGGAGCAGTCCCGCTCGATCGAGCAGGCAGTTGCCAGGGATCCGGAACTGGCGTTGGAACTGCACGAACTGACCGCCACTAAACGGCTTGTGACGGATCTGTCAAAAGAACGTGCGCCGCGAGGCTTCGTGCGAAAAGTAATGGCACGCGCCGAGCGCAAACACCTTCTTGGCGATCACCAGGCCGGAGGGGCGTTTTCGGCTGCAAGATGGATCACCCTGGCGGTAGCTGCCGTGGTGCTCCTGACTGCCGGTGTCGGAATAATTGCCATAAACATGCTCGGGACAGGCCAGGGACCGCTTCACGTCGCAAATCGTGGCGAAATCGGCCCGGACCCGGGCGGTTCGGCAGGGGTGGATATGCGCGACGGATCACTACACGGTAAGGGTAGCGATAGTGGTAAGGTGGGAGGCGATTGGGCGACCGTCGGTGACGGGATCAGAGGCGGAAAGATTATTGTCGCCGATGAGGCCCTCGACCTCGCGGTGGCCAACGCCAGGAACACATCCGTATATACACACGATGTCAGCAATACGGTGGCGGTTTTGCACGAGACGTTCAGTCGTAACGGCGTCCTGCCCCTGGACCTGGAAACCCCGGGCAGGGATTTCAAAGCCGACGACACGATCGCCGACACGACCGCCGACCAGCCTGCCGGTACGGTTACCGCAAAGGATGGTGCCGAGGAACAAAACGTCTCTCGCGGCGCGTTGAATTTTTATTACAACAAGAAGCAGGATGACGAGCAGGTGCAGATCGTTGTTCTGGCGACGGACACGGTGATCGAACAACTCAACGGCGACATCGATAAACTCGCCCGCGTTCAGATGGTTTCCCAGGCCCCCGCGTCAGATCTCTACAAGGCCAGATCCGACCTCGGGTATATGGCCCGTCGGGCGGGACCTCGGCCTCGGCAGGGAGCGAAGAAGGATACCGAGCCTGAGAATCGCGACGAGGGAGAGGTGACGATAGCTCGGGTCGATAATGACAATACCGGTCTCGGCGTGGTTTCGGGGGTGTCCAAGGCGGGCAAAGGGGACGGGACGCGAGCAAAGAGCAAGGTGGTAGCAAAAGGTACGACCGACCAGCCCGGTATCAAGAAGGCTCCGGCCCCGGCGGTTACCCCTCCGAAAACCGTCAAGCCGACGGTGGACCCGAGTGTCTTCGGCGGCGACAATAACGTCCGCCCGTCCGATGTCACGGGTGCGGGCACGTCGGTCGCGGTTGGGCCTACCGCCAAGCCGCCCGGAACTGGTGTTTCCCAAACAGGCAAGGCGGCAGCACCCAAGGCGCTGGAAACCGCGACTGCCGATCCTGACGGTAAGAAGTATGAATTGGCGGACAAGGCCGTTGGTACCCTCAAGACCGCGCCCGCCAGGCCCGCGCCCGCCAAACGGTCTGTCGGCGGACCGACGAGCAGGCCCGCCGATCCCGTGCAGGTGGCTGGTAGAATCCAGATCCAGCAGGATATTCTGGACAATAAGAACACCGGCGAATTGGAGGCCCTGTCGTCCCAGATCGCCAAGCAGCAGAAACGCGGAGACTCCAACAAGGAACTCGATCTGCAATACAGCAAACTCAACAATGCGTTCCGCCAGCAGATATGGAACGATAACGTCCGTCGCAACGTGCAGTCCCAGCAGGCCCGGGGTCTCAACATTCAGGCGCTGGTTATCAATATAAACCACCGCGGTCTCAGAAGTCGCGGTAGAGGCACTACCCGGCAGCGCGATGATAAGGCTCTGACCAGACCGGGCGCCACCACTACACCAGCGCGGGTTTCCGAGTCGACCACGCAGCGTGCCGCCCAGCAGCCGGCCGATACGAGCAGATGAGGTATCAGACCGGCGTCCCTCGCCGGTTGCCTCCGCCCCCAAAAAAAAGTTCTTGAACCCTTGAACCCCATGTGCGGAATCACGTACTATATGCGACCCGTGTCGAAGCGTTCTCCAGGCGGCACGGTAGTGCGATTGGCCGCGTGGGCATTTGTCAGGCCCTGTTTGACGCTGTTGGTTTGGGGAGATGGAGATAACATTCGGAAGTAACCTCCGTAGATATGGAAAAGGAAACGATGCACCTGATCGAAATTAAAGGACTACGAAAGGCTTTCGGGCCAATCGTCGCCGTCGACGGAATATCGTTTACCGTCGACAAGGGCGACGTGCTGGGCTTTCTCGGGCCCAATGGCGCCGGAAAGTCAACGACAATGAAGATGTTGAGCGCCTTCCTGCCTCCCGACGGCGGGACAGCCAGCGTCAACGGGCACGATATTATCACTGACTCCATCGCCGTCCGCCGCTCGCTGGGTTATTTGGCGGAAAATGCGCCGGCGTACGATGAAATGTCGGTTCTGGGCATGCTGAAGTTCGTTTGCGAGGCCCGCGGTATTATAGGGGCCAACCGCAGGCAGGCGATCGACAAGGTGGCGGTCAGTTGTGCTATCACCGGCGTGATGCACCAGAGAGTCGGTACTCTCTCGAAAGGGTATCGCAGGCGTCTGGGGTTGGCTCAGGCGTTGGTACACGATCCGGACGTGCTGATCCTCGACGAGCCCACCGACGGTCTGGACCCCAACCAGAAACACGAGGTCCGCAACCTGATCAAGGGAATGGCCTCGGAGAAGTGCATCGTTATCTCCACGCACATCCTGGAAGAGGTCGAAGCCATCTGCAATCGGATAATCATAATCAGCGAAGGGCGGATACTCGTCGACGAGACCGCCGAATCGCTGATGGCCAAACACGGCGGTACGCTGAACCAGACTTTCCGCGACCTTACCGGACCGAAAGCCGCCAGGAAGGGAGGTGCGGTATGAGAGGATTCGCGAGTGTTTTCAAGCGTGAAGTGAAGGAGTATTTCTCCACGCCGCTGGCGTATGTATTCCTTGTCGTGTTCCTGATGCTGTGCGCATTGCTCACGTTCATGGGCGATTTCTTCAAGATGCGTCAGGCGTCGATGCAGGTGTTCTTCAGCAAGGTTCCAATGCTCTTTATCTTCCTGGTGCCCGCCATTGCGATGAGATTGTGGGCCGAGGAGCGTCGCAGTAACTCGATAGAGTTGCTGTTCTCGCTACCGATCACGACCACGCAGGCGGTTCTGGGCAAATACTTCGCCGCCCTGGGCGTGCTGGTGCTGGCGATGGTGCTGACTTTCCCGATGGTTATGACGGTGACCTACCTTGGCGACCCTGACTGGGGTCCGATCATCACCGGGTACGTGGGCAGCCTGCTGCTGGCGGGGGCGTATCTGGCTATTGGGAGCTTCTTCTCGGTGCTCACGCGAAGCCAGGTCATCGCATTTGTTCTGGGCGTCGTGTTTTGCGGTGGATTCCTGTATCTCGACAGTACGCAGGTCATGTCGATGCTGTCGAACATCGCACCGATGGGCTTTGTCGACGCTATGGCATCGATGTCGTTCCAGGCTCGGTTCGAGTCGATCCAGCGGGGCGTGATGGAACTGAGGGACCTCCTGTTCTTCATACTAATGATCGCCGGGTGGCTTTGGGCGAACATAATACTCCTTGAGGAAAGGAGGGCTGCATAATGAATACTACTTTACGGCTTATTCTGGTGCTGATATTAGTGGGCGTGATTTCGATCTCCACCGTGCTGCTTGTGCGAAAAGGCGTCAGCGGCATGCAGATCGACCTGACCGGCGACAATCTCTACACGCTTTCGGACGGTACGAGAAACATCCTGGAGGATATAAATCAGCCCATCACGCTGAAACTCTATTACTCTCGAGTGGCGGCGATGAAGGGTCCCGACCAGATCCGCTTCTGGAATAACTACTACCTGTACGTTCGAGATCTGCTGGGGGAATACGCCAAGATCTCCAATGGAAAGATCAAACTCGAACTGATCGATCCGCGCACATACAGCGTCGAAGAGGAAGAGGCGATTCGAAATGGAATCAGGCGGTTCCCGCTATCCGACGACGAGAGCTTCTACTTCGGAATGCTGGCGACCACCGAGCTTGGTAAGGACGAGGCCATTGCGTTCTTCGAGCCGAATCGCCAGGAGCTCGTGGAATACGATGTCTCCAAGATTATCTCGTCGCTGATGCAGCGTAAGAAGAGCAAGATCGGTATTTACTCGTCCCTTCCGGTTATGGGACCGGCCAACATGTCGCCTTACATGATGCAGATGATGCGCATGCAGGGCAGGCAGCCCGATCCTCCGTGGATGATCACCAGGCAACTGCAGGTGGACTACGAAGTCCAGAGCCTCAAGCTCGACACCCACGAGGTCCCCGAAGATATCGACTTCCTGCTGGTCATACACCCCAAGAAGCTCGGTCAGAAGGCGGTGTTCGCCATAGACCAGTTCGTCATGAAAGGCGGAAAGTTGATGGTCTTTGTCGATCCGCATTGTGTGGCGGACAGGCCTCCTCGGGACCCCAGGAACCCGTACGCGGGTATGAGTTACCATGCTGGTTCCCAGATGAATAACCTGCTCGTCAGTTGGGGCGCGGTAGTCTACACGAAGAAGGTTACCGTTGACCGCGCGTTGGCGACCAAGACGGGGCGGCCTCCTCAACCGTTCCTTCCGTATCTGACGCTTACCGATCGGTGCGTCAATAAGAGCCATAGAATGGTCTCCGAACTTAACGGCCTTAGGATGCTGTTCGCCGGGGCGATTGGCAAGCACGGCGGTACCGCGACATTCACGCCGCTGATTTCGACCACGAAGACCGGAAACACCTGGCTGCCCGCCGACGCGACGTCGCTGAACATGCCCGATCCGCAGAAGATCCAGAAGGAAGTCACGGACGGGACCGAAGAGGTGACTCTGGCTGGTCTGCTTACCGGAAAGATGAACAGCGTCTTCCCCAACGGTATCGACATCAAGGATGACAGTCCGGCCCCGGCGACCACGCAGCCGGCGACCACCCAACCGAAGGAAAGGACCAAACACATTGACGCTATCAAGACCACCGACAAGGGAACGGTGCTGATAGTCGCGGACGTTGACATCATCACCGACATGCTGTGCTACGACCGGTCGTTTTTCGGTATGGCCCAGTCCGGGAGCAATGTCCCGTTCATCCTTAACGCCCTGGAGTTCCTTTCGGGGTCGGAGGATCTGATTTCGATCCGATCCAGAGGGCGGTTCCTCAGACCGTTTACGGTTGTCGACGAGATCGAGCGGGAAACCGATCGCCAGACGCAGGCTGAAATCGACGAAGTCAATACCGAGATCAAGAACCACCAGCAGGAATTGACCGACATCGGAAGGAAGGGCCAGAACACGGCCTTGCTTGAAGCGACGGTCCTGGAGAAGAAGCGTCAGATTGAGGCGTCTATAACCGCCGCGAATCGAAAACTTCGCGATCTCAAAGGTATCCGGCGCGACAGGGTCGAAGCGCTCGAACTGAAACTGGAATTCTACAACGTAGTCGCCGCTCCGGCGCTGCTGCTGCTGATCGCAATTACATTGTCGGTGGTTCAGTATTTCCGAGCAAAACATTACGCGGCACAAAGGGCAAAGTGATGGTACTGACAGATAAGAAACTGGTCATATTGGCCGTTGTGGCGGTCTTGCTGCTCGTGGTGACTGTGATATTCCACTTCAGTGGTTTGTTTGACTCGGGCGAAGATTTCACGCCCGATTCACTGCTCATTCAGGGTCTGAACCCCAAGACAGTCTCCGTGATTAGCATCAAGAAGGGCGACGACTCCCTGACGCTGGAACGGACTGAAAGTGGATTCACAGTCAAGCAGCGACAGGGATATCCCGTCCTCACCGACAAAATCAACGGCCTGTTCATCAATCTTGATATCCGCTGCGATGACAAGATCACCGAGAACAAGGAGAATCACAAGGAACTTGGTGTCGCCGCCGACGACAGGGAAGCGACTGTCGTGAAACTGCTCGATAACGCCGGTAAGGTAATCACCGGGGTTGTTGTCGGAGGGCGCGCCTCGCGAGGGTCCGGAGTATACATTCGGATCGTCGATGAAGATACCGTCTACGCGACCAGGAAATGGGTGAGCTTCGCGACTGGAGTCTCGGACTACGTCGATTCGGAGTTGCTGAAGATCGCCAAGGAAGACGTCATGGAAGTTACCGTCGCGCAGAAGGATTCGACCTACACCGCGGCCCGCGACAAGGACGATAAGATCGTTCTCCAAAACGCTCCCAAGGGAAAACGCGCCAAAGACAGCGACGTGGAGTCCCTGTTCGACGCGTTGTCGAGCCTTACGCTTGACGACATCGCGATGGACGCGACGGTAGCGGCGGACCCGGATACCACCTTCACGTGCAAAACGAGCAAGCACGCGACGTACGTTGTGAAACTCTCGAAGAAAGACGACAAGCATTACGTGAAGCTGTCGGTCCAGGGTCCGGATAAAGCACTCATCGAGAAGAGCATGATGATCGGCCAAAACGAACCGCAGGCCGAACTCGATAAAAAAGCGGCCGTGCTTACCGCCAACGATAAAGCCAGGGAATTCAACGCACGCCACAACAACTGGGTCTACGAAATAGCATCCTGGGCCGCCGGGAAGATGCGCAAGCCCCTTGCCGATCTCATCGAAGATATCCCAATCCCGACGACCAATCCAGATAAGATCACCGCCAGCCATATCCTGATCGGATACAAAGGCGCCGATCGTTCTGAGGCCACCCGCACAAAGGCCGAAGCCCGCAAACTGGCCGAAGACGTGCTGGCCAAAGTCAAAGCCCCCGGCGCCGATTTCGCCGCACTTGCCAAGAAACACTCAGAAGGCCCCAGCGGCGCCAAAGGCGGCAACCTGGGTGAGTTCGGTAAGAAGGCAATGCATCCGGCATTTGAGGAAGCCGGTTGGAAGCTCAAGGTCGGCGAGATCAGCGGGATCGTTGAAACGTCGTTCGGTTTCCACGTGATCAAGCGAACGAAGTGATTTTCTAGCTGTCAGTTGACAACTCAGTCCACTATGATTCTCGGTTGCCCGATGGGTTTCTTGCCGTCGGGATTGTCGGCGATTTTGTGCTTGTCTGACCATGTCTTCTTGGTGACTCTGTCTCCGGCGAAGTGGATTGTCACGAAGTAGTAGTCATCCTTGTCGTTGTCGATCTTCTCGGGTACGTATGTCCACGAATCCGAGAATTTGGTCGTCGGCGGCCCCAGTATTTTCTCGACCGTCATTTTATCCATGCCCGACTGGATGGTCATGTAGCGTTTTCTCGAGAACTTGTTGCACCCGCCGATGGCGACGCACAGCAGTCCTGACATGGCCAGCAGCAATACGGTTCGTTTCATGAGGCGTCTCCTTGCATGATAAGGTAATACGGTTGCGTGGTGATCTTTTTCGGTATATTGCTATTCACCTGACGTGAAGATTCGTTGTGCGGTCAATCGCTGTGTGAAGGGGCTGGTGAACACCGCGACGAGGACGAATTTACGCCCGACCGGTATAGGTTTGTCCCATTGCAGTTTGAATTCGTACATCTGCTGACTGCGGTTCCAGTATCGCAGATTCTCCCGCGGGTCGAGCAGCGAGGGTTCAACTTCCCAGATACCCTGAAGCTTGTTCTTGGGATCCAGATTGTTCGCCCGGAATGTGTAGAGTTCGAAACGGAAACTACCGAACGCCTTCGTCGCCTCGTGAAAAGCATTGAAGGATTCGACGCGAACGTCGACTCCTCGTATCCCCCCGGCCTGGTCGAACGTGCGGGTGACGGTAAACGGATGGATATTGATGCTCTTGGGAAGGAGGAGATTCACCGGTTGCGGTACGTCGACCTGGGCGTACTGACGTTCCGCGGGCTGGGTCGTCGGTGGAGGAGTGCTCGTACCGCCGAGCCACTTGCTGGTGTCGCCGCATCCCACCACCAGGGGCACCATCGCCACAAGAGCGGTCAGTATTATTGTGGTTTCGCGTTTCCCGAAGGTCTTCATTTGTGACTCCCGTAATATCAGGCAGGATCAGAGAGGCGATACCAAATCTGATCGGCCGGAGAATTATAGCCCTCCCGAACCCAACTGACAAGGCGGGCGCTGGAATACTGCGGTATCGCCCTTGTCTGTTGCGCCCGGCTGCGGTATTCTGCGGGGCCTGAGTTTCGCATAGGAGCGATCGATGAGTATTAGAATACTGACAGTCCTTGCGCTGCTGGTTTCGCCGTCATTTGGCGCCGACGGCGTGGTCTGGCTGGAGGCCGAGGGGTTCGCCGAGACCGGTAAATGGTCCAACGATTCGCAGCACGTTGACCTGATGGGCTCGCCTTATCTGCTGGCCACCGGTGTGGGAAAACCCGTTGAAGACGCCGTTACCACCGCCAAGATCCCCGCCGCGGGCAAGTATACGCTCTGGGTGCGATGCAGAGATTGGTTTCCGAGCCACTCGCCGGGGCGGTTCAAAGTGCTGGT
Source organism: uncultured Planctomycetaceae bacterium (assembly GCA_964607575.1). Lineage (GTDB taxonomy): Bacteria > Planctomycetota > Phycisphaerae > SM23-33 > SM23-33 > BS750m-G57. Next base: position 8,877 of record CAZSLS010000068.1, read on the forward strand.
GGGGGGTAAGGCATCGGGCGTTACGTTCGGTCAGGCCAAAACCGACGCATGGCGGTGGGTTAGCGGCGGGGCGTTCGACCTGAAGGCCGGGCCGGTCGAGGTGAGAATCCACGATCTCACCGGATGGTGGGGGCGATGCGACGCGATTGTCCTGGCGCCGGTGAGTTTCAAACCGGCCGACGATGCCAAGAAACTCGCCGCACAGCGGGTCGAGTTTTGCGGAGTCACTCCCGACGTTAAGGCGATGGGCGTTTACGACGTTGTAGTAGTCGGCGGCGGTCCGGCGGGCATGGGCGCCGCCACCGCAGCGGCCAGGCACGGGAGCAAGGTCGCGTTCATCCAGGACCGCCCCGTGCTGGGCGGTAACTCGTCTTCGGAGATCCAGGTCCCTCCGATGGGCTATATCGGGCGCCCGCCCGACAGGGTGAACATTACCGGACTGGCTGAAGAGTTCTTCCCCGAGCAGGGGTGGTCCAGCTTCGCCGACTCGAAGAAGATGGAAGCGATCGTCCGGGGCGAGAAGAACATCTCGCTGCATCTCAACACGCGGGCGATCGGTGTCGAGATGTCCGCCAAAGACCGCATCAAATCAGTTATCGCGCTGGACGTTCGCACCGGACAGCGAATGTCATTCGCCGCGCCGTTTTTCATCGACTGCACGGGGCACGGTTGGATCGGATACTACGCCGGCGCCGAATACCGTATGGGCCAGGAGGCCCGCGCCGAGTTTAACGAATCGCTCGCCCCGGTAAAAGCCGGTAAGCGGACGATGGGCAACACGCTGTATAATGCGGGCTTCAAGACTCATCCGGGCGGAAAGGAGCCCTCGTCGGTCAAGATCGCTCCGGCCCCTGGCGTAATCGTCAAATACAGCGACAAGAAGCGAGTCACCGTCTCCGGCGACTGGACCCGCAGCACGTTCCAGGGCGGGGACTATCTTCACGACGCCAATAGCGACAAGGGCAAGAAGAGCGTTGCGTTCACATTCGACGTTAAGCACCCCGTGAAGCATGAAGTGTTCCTGGGCTACCGTGCGTTCAACAACCGTGCTGAAAACGTTCCGGTTACTGTCGAACATGCCGACGGCAAGACGAAAGTCACCGTCGACCAGAGGCGAAGCGATCGCGGTTGGAAGTCGTTGGGGACGTTTAACTTTACGCCCAATACCCCAGTCCGCGTGACGATCAGTACGGCCGGCACGAAAGGCGTAGTGCTGGCCGATTGCATCCGCGTGGTGGCTCCGGGCGACAAACCCGTCAAGCCGGTCAAGCCCGCGGTTAAGCCCAAGCCCCTGCCCGACGGCGTGCGGTTCGACTGCCCGCCCTGGGCCTATCAATGGCGTACCAGCGGGGAATTCGAGAGGCTCGGGACGCACCGCCGCATAAGGACGCCGAACCGCCCGGCGAATTTCGACGCTCCTTCCCGCGGTAAGGGCAGGAATCCCGGGAACGATCCCAATGGGGGCGTCCTGTACAAGTGGTGGGTCGAGCTTGGCGGGATGTCCGACACCATCAAGGACGCCGAGAAGATCCGCGACGAGCTGTTCAGGATCAACATCGGCATGTGGAACTACGCCAAGAACTACAACCCCAGGACGATCGCCAGGAACAAGTATCGCGAGTTGGTCTGGCTGAATTACGTGCCCGGTGTGCGGGAGTCCAGGCGCCTGGTCGGCGATTACATCATGACTCAGAACGACTTCGACAAGCGGATCCTCCACACCGACACGATCGGCTTTACCGACTGGGGGATTGACGTTCATCATCCCGAAGGCTATTGGGTCAGGGGCAACGACTGCATTCATGTCTACCACGGGCGGCGCGTCAGTATCTCGTACCGAACGCTCTACTCCAAGAACATCGGGAATCTGTTCATGGCCGGGCGATGCCATTCAGTTACGCACATCGCTCTGGGCGCCACGCGCGTGATGCGCCCGATGATGCTTACCGGGCAGGCCGCTGGAACCGCTGCGGCGATCGCGACCGAAAACAAGACTTCTCCGCGAGGCGTCTACAAGAGCCATATCGCCGAACTCCAGCAGAGGCTGCTGAAGGACGGCTGCTATCTGCTCGGCGTCAAGAATGCAGATAAGCGCGACTTGGCGCTGGGCGCCAAACTCACCGCTTCGAGCAGCGACAAGGGCATGGAGCCCGCCAAGACTATCAACGGATGGAACAGGATCGTATCCCCGGACCGCAACGCCTGGACGCCTGCCAAGGGCGCTAAAGGGCCGCACTGGATCGAACTTCGCCCGGCCTCAAGAAGTAGTATCGACACCGTCCACGTTACGTTCGAGAAGGGCAAGTCGGTTGGCTTCAGTGTAGAGGCATGGCAGGGCGGTGAGTTCAAGACCGTCGCTGACTTCCCGACGAATAGACTGCGCAGATGCGTCGCGGGCTTCAAGCCGGTCACGACCGACCGTATCCGCATAACCGCCGTCAAGACGCCGGTGATATGCGAACTCCGCCTGTACAACGAGAAGGGCCAATAGCATGCGACCGACCGCCATTGTAACCGTACTGCTGATAGCGACATTATGTTCGCTCGCCGTCGCCGCCGGGCCCGCACCGGCTGGACGCAAAGCGCTTCTCGACGACTACGCGAAGCAATTCGAGCGGATCGTGTTCATCAGGCGCAACACGTGTACCGCGGACCACTACTACACCGATCACATAAACGATCGTTCCAAACCGGGCGGGAGTCTGTGCGTTCTGAATCTCCGCGACGGGAAGGTGACCGAACTTGCGCCCGAGTTAAAAGGCGGATGGCTCGGGCGATTCGACATCTCGTTCGACGCCCGGAAGATAGTCTTCGGGTGGAAGAAGGCGCCGAAGGAGGGGTATCGCATATACGAGATCGATATCGACCCGTCGACCGGTCTTCGAGCGAAATCCGGCGGCGTGCGCCAGTTGACTCATCCCGAGGCGAACGAAGCCCAACTCGTCAAGAAGTACGGTAAGTCTCGCGGCGGGATGTATTATCATCACGGGACGGACGACATGCACCCGTGCTATCTGCCCGACGGCGGGATTGTGTTTACCTCCACGCGCTGCCAGTTCGGCGTCCTGTGCAACAACGACGACGTGTTCAGTTCGATGATCCTGCACCGCATGGATGCAGACGGGAAGAACATGGCGAAACTCACCAACAGTGCGGTTAGCGAATCATCGCCGTGCGTTCTCGACGATGGTCGCATCCTCTACACCCGCTGGGAGTATATCGAGAAGGGGCACATCGGCGCCAAATGCCTCTGGGCCATGAAGCCCGACGGAAGCGGATCGGTCGAGATTTACGGCAACGACATCACTTACCCGCCATCGTTCATTTACGGGAGGCCCATACCCGGCTCGGCTACCCAATACGTTTTCCTCGGAACGCCGCACTGTTTCCCCAACTCGATCGGAACGGTGATTCGCATCGACACCAGCAAGCCGATCCGCACGCGCGAGCCGATGACCTACATGACTCCGCGGGTCGACATCCGCAGCGAAAAGGGCTACTGGTACAAGCAGCCCGATGGCAAGTGGAAACACGATTCCAAAGGGACCGGCGAGCTGTTCAAGGATCCCTATCCGCTTTCGGACAAGCTGTTCCTGGTCTCGCACAAACCGGCGGGCCCGCAATGGTCCGACGCGAAGGCCTACGGGCTCTATCTGCTGGACGACAAGGGCGCCGTGCGCCTGGTCCACAAGGATGCGAAGTTTTCCTGCTGGCAGCCGTATCCGCTGCGAGCCCGTCGCAAACCGCCGGTGCTGAAGACGGCGTTCGACAGCAAGTTGGCTCGGAAGAAACAGGCCCTCTGCGTGGTGACCGACGTTTATCACGGGCTCGAGGGAGTCAAACGCGGCGAGATAAAGCACATTCGCATTATGGAGCAGGTTCCGCGTCCCTGGTCGGCACGACGCACCGACCGCTCGGACCTGTTCAGCAAGCAGCACGTCGTGCTGTCCAAGGGCACGAACATCGGGCTCAAAGTCCAGTGGGGGATCGTGCCGGTCGAGGTCGACGGTTCTGCGTATTTTCTCGTACCGGCCGACCGGAACATCTACTTCCAGGTGCTCGACGAGAACTACCTGGCCGTCCAGACTGAGCGGAGCTACGTGAACTATCGCCCGGGCGAGACGCGCGCGTGCATCGGTTGTCACGAAACGCCCAACAGCGCTGCGGCGGGGCGGTCCGGCGGGGCGGTAAAGGCGCTGAAACGCCCGCCCTCGATTCCCGCCGCCCAACCGGGCGATAAGACCGCCCGGCGAACGCTGCATTATCCGACCGATGTCCAGCCGGTACTCGACAAGCACTGCATCAAATGCCATAACCCCAAGAAACCCAAGAAGGAATCCGGCGGGCTCGACCTGAGCGGAACGCCGACGGGGCATTTCTCGGTGTCGTACGAGGTGCTGATGGGCAGGATCGGCAAGAGCATGGCGCCGGTGAGCGAAAACTCCAAACCAACTGTCGGATACCTGCCCGCAAGATCGTCGTTCTCGTTTAAGACTACGCTCGTGGCGATGCTCGCCAAGGGCAAGGTTCGCCTTCCGGACAAGGCGCTGGCTGAAAAAGCGGCGAAACTCGCCAAAGATCACAAGGATGTCAACCTGTCGACGGGCGAACTCCTGAAGATCAGCAACTGGGTCGAAGCCAACTGTCAGTACTACGGTTCGTACTGGGGCCGCCGACACGTGAGGTTCAAGAAACATCCGAACTTCCGCCCGGCGGTGACGTTCCAGCAGGCCATCAGCACGACTCCCCCGCCTACCAAAGCAAAACGCTGATGAGAAAAGAAATCGGTGCGGCCGCCGTGCGTTGACCTTATTATGTGCGGACTATACTAACTCCAGAACGAGGTGAGATTATGAACGCAAAGCGACTGATGTGCGGTTTGGCGATGGTGCTGGGCCTGTTTAGCGTCATGCTGGTCTGCCAGGCCAAGCCCGCAAAGGCGCCTGTGAAGGCAGGGCTTACAAATGAGTTCTTCGCGTTCGACAACGGTATTAATCGTGGGAGGCTCACGATCCAGCAACAGGCTAAAACGCTCAAGGAACTTGGATACGCGGGGATCGGGTACTCCGGCGTGCGGGATCTGCCCAAGAAGGTCAAAGCGTTCAAAGCCGAGGGGATCAAGGTCTTCAGCACGTACGTGTGGTGCAGTCCGGGCAATGAGAAACGCCCATACGATCCAAAACTTATCGACGCGATGAAACAGCTCGAAGGGACCGGTGTCGTGCTGTGGATGACGGTTAACGGCAAGACTGATGACGAGAAAGCCGCCGCCTTACTTCGAGAACTTGCCGACAAGGCCGCCAAACACGGTGTGAGAATTGCACTCTATCCGCACCTGGGCAACTACATCGCGACGACCACCCAGGCTATACGCCTGGTCAAGAAGGTCGACCGCAAGAATGTCGGCGTGTCGATCAACCTCTGTCACGAACTCAAGGCCGGTTGCGGACCGAAATTGCCCGAGATCATCAAGGCCGCCGCGCCGTATCTGTTTATGGTCTCCATCAACGGCGCCGACCACAAGGGCGGCTGGGATAAACTTATCCGCCCGCTCGGCGACGGCGAATTTGACGTCCTGGGCTTCCTCAAGAAGCTCAATGCCTCCGGTTACAAAGGACCGATTGGACTGCAGTGCTATGCGGTCAAAGGCGATCAGAAGAAGAATCTCGCCCGTTCGATAGCCACCTGGAAAACATATCAGCAGAAAATCGCTTCCAAGGAGAAGTAACCATGAGCCAGCAGCGCCCTCAAACCGGAATATCGCGACGCACGTTCGTAAAGGGTGTTCTGTCGGCCGGTGCGGTCGCCGGGGTCCCGTGGGTTCTTCCCTCTCGGGCGAGCGGTGCGATCGCCCCGAGCGAGAGGATCACGATCGGCATGATCGGTATGGGCAGGCAGGCCACACACGCGAACCTTCCCCCTTTCCTGCAATCGAAAGATACGCAGGTGGTGGCTGTCTGTGACGTGGATTCCTGGCGGATGAAGGGCGCCGCGGGCAGGGTTAACTCATACTATGCGAAGAAGAAGGCGTCGGGAACGTACAAAGGTTGCAGCACGCATGGCGATTTCCGCGAAATTCTTGTTCGCGACGATATCGACGCGGTGATGATCTCCACGCCGGACCACTGGCACGTGCCGATGTCGATCGCCGCAGCCAAGGCGGGCAAGGACGTATGCTGCGAGAAACCCCTGACGTTGAGCATACACGAAGGGCGGGTACTCAGCGACGTCGTCAAGCGATACGGGCGGGTGTTCCGCACCGACAGCGAGTTTCGCTCGCACTGGTACTTCCACCGCGCTGTCGAACTGGTGCGCAACGGGCGGATTGGGAAGTTGCACACGATACGCACGGGCGTACCGCGCGGCGATATTGCGTGCGGACCGCAGCCGGTGATGGCTGTACCTGAGGGACTCGACTACGACATGTGGCTGGGCCCGGCGCCGCCCGCGCCGTACACACTGAACCGCGTGCATACCCCTCGCAGCTTCCGCCGGCCCGGATGGATGCGGTGCAGGGATTACTGTGACGGAATGATCACCAACTGGGGCGCGCACCTGGTCGACATCGTTCAGTGGGGCAACGGCACGGACCGTAGCGGTCCGGTGGAAGTCGAAGCGACCGGAACGTATCCGACCGACGGTTTGTGGAACGTTCTGTTGAACTTCCAGGCGAAGTACAAATACGCGAATGGCGTGACTCTGCATTACACGATGGGCCGACCTTTCGTGCGATTCGAAGGGGAGGGCGGATGGATTCATGCTGAATGGGGGCGCGGGAAGATTCAATCGTCGCCCGCGTCGCTTGCCAAAGAGACCCTCGGACCCGCGGACGAAATTCGATTCCCCCTCAGGAGCGAGAAAGCGGACTTCATCGACTGCGTCAAGACGCGAGGGCGGACACTGGCCGACGCCGAAGTCGGACACCGCACCACCTCGGTCTGCCACCTCGCCCATATTTCGATAATGCTCGGCGGTGAGACACTCCGCTGGGACCCCGACGCCGAAAAGTTTCTCGACAACGACGCGGCCAACCGCCTTACGCGCCGCACCGCACTGAGACCGCCGTGGACGCTCTAGCTATACTCAGAAGAATGACGGTCCGCGTGTGGATACCGGTCTGTTGCCTCATCGTGTTGGTCGGTGGCTGTAATGCGCCCGGGCCGATTCGCCTCCGTGTACTTACGTACAACATTCACCACGGCCGGGGCGAGGACGGGAAGTTCGACCTGCCGCGGCTGGGACGTGTGATAAGCGATCTCAAACCGGACCTGGTGGCTCTGCAGGAGGTCGATCGCAAGACCAGGCGCGCCGGCGGAGTGGACCAGGCTGCTGAACTCGGGCGACTTACGAAGATGCATGTTGTTTTCGGTAAGGCGATGGACTATTCCGGCGGACAGTATGGCGAGGCGGTCCTGTCGCGCCGACCGATTTTGCACAGCAAGGCCCATCAACTCGGCCACGACCCCCGCAGCGAGCCGCGGGCTGCACTGGCCGTGAGTGTTCGACCGCTAGCCAACGGTCCGACGTTTCTGTTTGTCGGAACGCATCTCGATCACGTGAAGGATGACAAACTTAGACTGCGCCAGGCTCGGAAGCTCAACGAGCTGTTTGTCAACGACAGCGGCGGGCCGGTGATTCTCGTCGGCGATCTCAACGACACGCCGCAAAGCCAACCGATCAAGGCGCTGACCGAGCATTGGCTGCCCGCCGCCGGCGACAGGCCCGGGGCGACGTGGCCCTCGAAAGACCCGACCCGGAAGATCGACTATATTTTTCTTCGTCCCGCAGGCCGGTGGCGCGTGGTCGAGGTCAGAGTCATCGACGAGAAGATCGCTTCGGATCACTGCCCGCTGCTGGCCGTGCTGGAATGGCGCGAACTTCCACCTGACTCGGACCGGTAAGGAGACAGCAATGAATAGGCGCGATTTCCTTAAGGCAAGTGGATTGGCAGTGGCGGCGGCCGCTGCGCCTGGATACGTGTTCGGCGCCGAGAAGTCCGGGCCCAATCTGCTGATCATCCAGACCGATGAACACAACTTTCGCACGCTTGGATGCTATCGCGACACGCTGACGCCCGACCAGGCATTCATGTGGGGCAAGAAGGCGATCGTCAAGACGCCCAATATCGACTGGATCGCCTCCCACGGCGCGCTCTGCACCAAGTTCTACGCGACCACCCCGGTATGTTCACCGTCGCGGGCGGCGTTTGTGTCGGGTCAGTATCCCCAGAACACGCCAGTAGTTACGAACAATATCCCCCTGAGCGATGACGTTGTCACGTTCGCCGAGATCCTGCGGCGCGGCGGTTATGCAACGGGGTATGCGGGCAAGTGGCATCTCGATGGTAATGGCAAGCCCCAGTGGGCGCCCAAACGGAAGTTTGGATTCCAGGACAACGCCTACATGTTCAACCGAGGCCACTGGAAGCAACTTGAAGACACCGCCAATGGTCCGCGAATTAAGGCACGCTCCGGAGGCAAGGCCAGCTACAGCGTCGCCGGCGCCGACAAGAAGTCATTCACCACCGACTTCCTGGCCGACAAGACCATCGACTTCATTAAGAAGAATGTGGGCAAGCGGTTTTGCTACATGGTCTCCATTCCCGATCCGCACGGGCCGGACACCGTCCGGGCGCCCTATGCGAGCATGTACGATGCGATGAGGTTCGAGAAACCGCGCACGTACGATAAGCCCGAGGCGGGGCTGCCGACCTGGGCACGCAAGCAGAGGGGCGCCTACGGACAGGCCAAGTACTACGGTATGGTGAAGTGCATCGACGACAACGTCGGCAGGATTCTCCAATGTCTCCGCGGTTTGAAGTTGATGGACAATACGATAGTCATTTTCACCGCCGATCACGGCGACCTGCGCGGCGAGCATCATCGCCACAACAAGGGCGTGCCCATGGAGGCTTCTGCGAAGGTCCCGTTCGTTATCTACTATCCCACCAAGATCAAAGCCGGCACGATCGTCAAAGAGGCGTTGGGAACCGTCGACTTCCTGCCGACGATCGTAAGCATGATGGGCTTCAAGACCGCCGGGCGTGAGGAAGGGCGCGACGCCTCGCAGCTCTTTACGAAAGGCAAGGCGCCCGATGGCTGGAAGGATGTCACGTTCGTGCGCGGTACGGGCGCCCCGGAGGCCAACTGGCTCGGAGCCTTCACCGGGCGATACAAGTTCATCGTTTCGCCCAGGGACATCCCGTGGCTGATCGATATGAAGAAGGATCCCGATGAACTGAAGAACTTCTTTCTGGACCCGGAATATCGCGCGATAGTTCGCCATCTTGCCGGCGAGCTTATCGCGTACGGGCGGAAATACAAGGATCAGCGAACCTCCGTCGCCAAGATCAAGGCCGATCTTGAATGGTCCGCCACGGGCAAGGGCAAGTTCACGCCAAATCCGCCGATCTCCAGACCCAAACCCGGCGGGCGAAAGCGAAAAGCGAATCGCAATCGCAAAGCCAGGCAATAAGAACCGCTCGTACTTATTTCATGGGCGCCGGGGCGGGTTGCGGTGTGCCCCTGGTAACCTTTCCGTGCAGGATGCCTTTGGCATCGAACCAGAGCGGGTCGATGCAGAGGAAACGGTTCCAGGGCTTTGAACCGTCCTTCTGCTGGTGGTACACGTGCCACATCTTGCCTTTGGCGTCTTTAACCACGCAGCCGTGTCCCGGACCGAGTGCGCCATTGCCCCTCTTGATTATCGGGTTACCTTTGTGTTTCACGAACGGGCCTGTCGGGCTCTTGGATGTGGCGTATCCGACGGCGTAGTCCAGCGAGTTTGCCCCCGTTCCGGAGTACATCAGGTAGTACGTTCCCTTGTGTTTCAGCATCCAGGGACCCTCGGTCACCGCGCCGCGTTTTCTCTCCCACCGCTCGGTAGGCCTGATGATCCCAATCGGCTTGCCGCGGTCCTTCCGCAAGGGCGTTTTCATCCGCTGGACGTGGATCCTGAAGCCTGGAAACTGGACGTAGTACAGGTAGTATTTCCCGTCGTCGTCGCGGAACATGTGGGCGTCTATCGCGTTGTTGAACAGCGTCGCGCGATTGACGAATGTCCCGTCCGGCTTGTTAGCGACAGCCACGCCAATGGTCTTGTTTACGGTGTAGTAGAGGTAAAACTTCTTGTCACCGGGGTTATGGAACACATCCGGGGCCCAGACGTTTCTCTCGCCTGGTTCGAAGACCTTCGCCCCCTTCGTCCAATGCACCAAATCGGTTGACGTGTAGACGCGATAGCTCCTGTTGTCGCCGGTGGGATAGAGATAGTATTTGCCTTCGAAGAGAATAACGTGCGGATCGGCCGGGCCAATCTCATCGATCACAGGGTTGGTGTAGGTCCGCTTTTTCGCTTCGCCCCGCAGACCATGGGCCCCGAGCAACAGAAGTAACACTACCAGAGTGAACACCACTTTCTTCGTCATGCCAATCTCCTGGGGATCTCGAACGTAAGTATCGCTTCGCGTGGGGGGGCTGTCAAATAACGCTTGCGGGGATAGCGGCGTGGGGCGTACCCTTTTGGCATGCAAAAAACTATCTGTATTATCGTGACGCTTCTTCTGGCCGCCGGAGCCTCAGCCGCCGGGCCGTCGAACGCAAAGAGTCCGCTGGCGATAAACCTCGGCGGTATTTCCGACTGGGCTACGGAGTTGGCTTTTGTGGATGCGTTCAAGCAGTCCCGAACGTGGATATCCCAGGAAAAGGGCAAGGCCTGGGGCAAGGGTCCGGCGCTCGACCTTACGCCCGAGGGCTGGGTCCGGAGCCTCAGGCCCGGACAGCGGGCCGAGACGATCCTGCTGGGCGTTGGTACGCACAAGCCTGCCGGACAATACGTGTGTCTCTACGAGGGCAAGGGCGAAATACAGTTCAAGGGAGACGTAGCAACGATAAAGTGGTCAGGACCCGGGCGAATCGAGTTGGACGTAAAACCGCGAAACGCGATCTTCCTGAGCATCGCTGAGACCGACCCGTCTGATCCCATCCGCAATATCCGCCTAATCATGCCCGGATTCGAGAAGACTTACGCGAAGCAGCCATTCAATCCAGCGTTTCTGAAGCGATGGGCGAAGTTCCGTGCGATTCGCTTCATGGACTGGCAGCGCACCAACGGATCGCCGATCGTCACATGGCCCGGCCGCAGCACGCTTAAACGCTCAAATCAAAGCGGCCGCAAAGGCGTAGCCATCGAGTACATGATCGCCCTTGCAAACACGCAAAAAGCGGATCCATGGTTCTGCATGCCTCACCTGGCGGACGATGACTTTATCCGCCGCTACGCCCAACTCGTCAAGAAAACTCTCGATCCAAAACTGAAGATCTATGTCGAATACTCCAACGAGTGCTGGAACGGCCAGTTCCCCCAGGCTCGTTATTGCGGGCAGAAGGGCAAGGAACTGAAACTCAGCGACAATGCTTTTCAGGCGCAGTTGTTCTACTATTCCAAGAGGTCGGTCGAGATATTCAAGATATGGGCCGAGGTGTTCGGTTCGACAGATCGCCTCGTTCGCGTGCTCGCCTCCCAAAGCGCCAATCCATGGGTTAGCAAGCAGGTCACCGGCTTTCAGGACGCCTGGAAGTATGCCGACGCACTTGGTGTGGCGCCGTACTTCGGCCACCGGCTGGGCAGTCCCAAAACGCAGGACCAGGTCGCCAAAATGACTCTCGATGAGGTAATCGCAGCCTGTAGCGACGCCATCGACAAGAACCAGAAGATCCTCGCCGGTCAGGCCAAGGTTGCCGCCGGATACAAGCTGGACCTCATCGCCTACGAAGGCGGCCAGCACATTGTCGGGCACGGCGGCGCCGAGAATAACAAGGCCTTGGAAAAACTATTCCACACCGCCAACCGCGACCCGCGTATGAAAAAGCTGTATCTCAAGGACCTCGCTGGATGGAAGCAATCCGGCGGGAAACTCTTTGCGGTATTCTCGTCCACAGGGCGATACAGCAAGTGGGGCAGTTGGGGCGTGCTTGAACACGCCGATCAGGACCCAACCACCGCACCGAAATATCAAGCCCTGCTTGAGTTCATCGAGAAGAACCCTATCTGGTGGAAGTGACGGTCGTTGGTTGCGGGGTGTCGATGTTGCGTCGGCAGCGGTGCAGTGACATTATCGCCATCGCCGTACCGTATTGTTGGTGGTAGTCGTAGAACGGGAAGTCCCACCAGGAACCGTCTTTCTCCTGGAGAGGCATCAGTATTCCCGCAAGATGATCCTGGTAGAAGCCCTGCTGGTCGGGGGGTAACTGCTCGATGCATCCGGCTGCGTAAAAGTGCCCGTAGTAATAGAAGTACGCCGCCACCGCGAACCACGATTCGTGCGGGCGGGGGAACTTTCTCGCCCGCGACAGCCATCCGTTGCGGGCGCAAATCCAGTCCAGCCACGTTTTCAGCACCTCGTCGGTTATGCGATCGTCGCCCGAAAGGCGCAGCGCCAGGTTGCACACCTGCGAACGTCCGAGGCTTCCGGCGGGGAGATTGATTCCCGCGGCGCGGCGCGTGGTGTAACCGCGCCTGTAAAGGTATGTGAAGTTGGGATTCTGCTGGTTGACGATGCGGGCTTTGGCGCGGTCGATCAGCTTTTGCGGGACGTCTACGCCGATACCTCGTGCTTCGGTCAGCGATATCAGTACGGTGGCGGTCGTGAATGACGTGGTCATCGCAAACGGTTTCTGCGTGTGGTAGTCGAACTCGTAGTATCCCCATCCACCGCCGAGCGATTCGAATCGCTCCAGAAGGTCGATCTGTCCGTCGGCCAGTTTGAGTATCTGCTGGCGACGCGGTTTGTCGTCGGGCAGGCGATTGTACATTTGCACCAGGGCGCTAAGTCCGTATGCGTGCGCCCAGTTGTTGTAGAGAGCTCTGAGGGCGTCTCGTTTCAGCTTCGGGAGGTTCTCGGCGAGGTACGCCTCTGCACGCTCGATCGATTTCGTTATCGCGGGGCTGTCCCCACCGGCTTCGATCAGCGCCGAGACGCACAGGCTTGTAACCGCCACTCTGAATCCGTGGTGCGCCGAAGGGACCGGGGCGTAGATATTGCTTCCCTTGGTGTTGCGTGGTGAGCCCCACGATCCGTTGGAGTTTTGTCTGGCCAGCAGAAAGTCCGTTCCGCGACGGATGGCTCCGTCGAGCGCCTTGGGCGCCACGGGCTGGGGTGGTCCGGGCCGGGGATGTCCCTTTACAGCACACCCGCTGACGAGAAAAACGCCCGCGGTCAGTGCTATAACAAAGCGTCGAATGATAAGTTCCTTCATGTTCGTGCCCGAAGAGAAGCTACTTCGACGCCTTTCGGAGAATCGTTTCGCCCGCGGTCAGGCCCTTGAGAATCTCGACTCTACCGGCGTGGGCCTTGCCCGTTACGACGGGGCGTTTGGTCTTCGCGCCGCCCTGTTTGACGCGCACGAACTCCTTACCGGCGTCCTTGAAGATCGCCGTTGCGGGCACGGTGATTGCTTTTGGGTTGTCGTGAATCGTCAGCGTTATATTGCACGTCATACCTGCCGCCACGGGCCCCGCACCGTCGGGCAGCGCCAGACGCGCGTCGAACCGGCCCGAGGCCGTCGGTATCGTGGAGAACTTATCGAGTTTGACCGCCAGTGTCTTCTGCGGATACGCGGTGGGGACGGCCCGTCCGGTCTGACCGGCGGCGAGCAGACCGAAGTCCTTTTCGGCGATGCTGACGCGCACGAACAGAGCTTTGGGATCGACGATCGTCATGAAGACTTCCTCGGCGAGGAGCTTGCCCTTGGGGATAAGCTTGCCCGCGACGGGCGTGCTGCTCCACTTGCCCCGGCTGCACTTACCGTAATAAACCACGCCGGCGACCGGCGCCTTGATCGTCATCGCCTGGCGGTCGGCCTTGAGATTCGCAAGGGCTTCGATAGCCTTTTTGCGTCCTCGGCGGGATGCAGCGATATCGAGCGTAGCTTTTTCCAACGCCATCGGGAGCATTATCTTGGCGTTTTCGTTTGCGGTCACCGCGGCTTGGGTCGCCAGGATCATGTCCTTGACCTGTCGGGCCATGTTGGTTTTCAGTGCGGCGTCGAGAGTGACTTTCGCCTGCTCGGCGTTCAGTTCGGACCTGCGGACGGCGTCTTTTGTTCGCCGGAGAACGATCTCTTCGGTTGCATCGGTCAGGTCGTCGGCTTCGTACATTTTCTTGAGCTGGCGGAGTTCCTCCTTGATGTACGCCAGTCGATCCGCGGCGGTTTGGTAGGCTTCGATGGTCGCGCGCTTGCTGAGAGGGCGGTTCTTCTTGAAGTGCTCGAAGTTCTCCTGGGCTTGTTTTGCGTTTCGCTCCGCCGCCGCGAGCTTCAGGGGAGTTGCGGCTTTGAGTTGCGAGAATTCGGCCTCTGCCTGACGCATCGCCAGGGCGCCGGCGAGGTCGGCATGCTGTTTGGCTTCGAGGGCCTTGTCGAATTTCTCCAAATCGGGCGTCACCAGCGTGTCGCCCTTGGATACTGTCGTCCCGTGCTCGACGGCTTTGAGAACGGTAAGCGACGCGGCGGCTTTGGCTTTGAAGGATATCTCGGTCATGCCCGCCGACTCGAACACGCCGGGGAGCTTGATCTCGATCCGGAAGGGCGCGGTTCTGAGCTTGACGGCCTCCGACTTGGGCGCGGGCGCCGTTTGGGTGGTCTTGTTCGGCGCCGCCGCACATATAACCGTCGTCAACAGGAGCGAGGCGATCAACAGCAGGTTGATTCGTCGTGACATGATCGTAAGTCCTTTCGGGTTGGTGACGTCCGCCCCGGGGCAAGACTGCCCCGGTCAATGTTTTCGGTCGGATCTATTTCGATCCGGACGATCCTTTCAGGCTGTTAATGAGTTTGGCTCGCTCGTCGATCACCCATTTCTCTCCGCCGCCGGCCTGGAGAGTGGGCTGCCATCCGCGTCTGTTCTCGTTGGGACTGCGGATGATGCACTTGTCGACGAGGGCGGCCATTTTCTTGTACTTCGGGTCGCTCTTGGATGCGTAGCCGCGGATTTGTCCCCATCCGCCCGCCTTGGACGCCAGGGGCGCCATCAGTATGCGCGACTCGTCGATCTGGGCGACGTTGATCAGCGCGCGGTCGGGCTGCTTGGCGATCTTTTCGCCGAAGAGTTCCTTCACATACGCCCGCAGTGCGGTGACGGCCTTTGCGTCGATTTTGCGTTCTTCGAGTTTGTTGGGGAACAGGTCGCCGTAGCACTGCGCGTTTACGTCCATCCACTCGATGATCCGCATGTAGCTGTCGTTGTCCATATTGCACTTACCGTGGTTCTTCACGAGCATGTGCGCGACCTTGTTGCTGTAAGCGAAGAACCGTCGCGGTTTGCTGATGTTTCTGTCGGCTTCCTGATGGTTCTTGCTTCCGCCCATGTAGCCTTTGTCGCCGACGCGGTGGTCGCCGTGTGCGAAAATCGCCTTGTACGACTGTGGCCAGAGCTGCCCGTCGTGGATCAGCTTGGTCTTCTCGCCCTTTTTGTCCTTGCCCTCACCCAGACCGTGACACTTGATGCAGTAGCGGTCGAGCACCGGCTGGACGGTTCGCATGAAACTCAGACCGCCGGCGTAGTCCGGACCCGCCGCGGGCTTGAGGTCCACGGGGCGGAGGCGACGGAGTTTGGCCATCGCGCTTACGATCGGGCTTGACCCTTCGGGCTCGTGGCAGCCGACGCAGCTCCTGTTCTCTCCGGGCTGGAGGTAGAACAGGCTCTTTTCGGTGAGAATCGCCATACCATTTTCGTCGAGCGTCTGGACCTGCAGCGAAGTTCTCGCCGGTACTTTGAAGTACGCCGAACCGGTCGCGTCGACCGGAACGGTTCCGATGACTTTCTTGGGGATTTCGACGCGGACTTGCATATTGCACGCGGCGCGTCTGGCTCGGGGTTGCACGCCGATGGCGATTACGCGGATGGCCTTGATCATGCCCGGTTTGATAATGCCCTTGGGATCGTTTTCCTTCCGCGTGAGATACGCATTCTGGAGGAACACCGTTCCGTAGTCCGGCGCGTCGGGTCGGACCATTGTGGGCATGACCGGCGGGCGTTTGCGTTTTCGTATTGCGATAGGCGAGAAGGATGCGACCTCCGGATCCTCGTAGATCATCTCGCGTCCGCCGGACGGATCGATCAGGTAGATTGCCCGGTCTGCCGGTGGTGGAGTCCTGCCCTGTGGGTGAACGTTGTGGTTCGCCCGCGAGGCCAGGAACATCTCGGCGTTGATCGGGTAAGGATGTGAGTAGTGCGGGTTGGGCCATCCGCCGCCCGGCGACTCGGAGTAAGGCGTCTCGGGCGTGATGTGTTCGATCGCTTCTTCGGTGTTCTCGCCGATGTTCGTGTCGAGTATCACCGTCGTGCCGGTGTTGTAGCTGTGGTGTCCCTGTGCGGTTGTCGCCACGCGGTGGGTTCCGGGAATGGCGGTCGCTTCGACCATCATCATCGGGTGGAGCATATCGTTTCCGAAGAAGTGGGTTACGTTCGTTCCGTCGGGGCGGCAGGCCCAGAGCATGTGGAAGAACATCTCGTGGCGGTTGGTGTATTCCCACCGCGTGAAGACGATCCGCCCGTCATTGAGAACTGACGGTTCGTACTCATTTTCATTTGCGAACGACAACTGCTTGATGTTGTCGCCATTCTTGTCGCAGCGGTGAAGGTTCCATGCGGGATTATATCGCCCGCCGTGGCAGCGTCCGAACGACTGGCAGCGCGTGGTGATGAAGATAATCTCGTCGTCGGGCAGGTAGCATGGATCGTTATCTTCGATGATAACCGTCGCGCGATTGTCCCAGGTGTTGAACTTGTCGCGTTTGGTTCCGGTAAGCTGTCGCACCGACGAGCCGTCCAGGGCGGCTTCGTAGAGGAAGTACCGCTTCTGACCCTCGCGGGTGTGATCGCAGAACGCGAAGGCGACCTTCTTGGCGTCGTAGTGGAGGTCGGGGTTGCGGACGGCGCCTTCGGGCAGCATGCCCTTCTTCAGCATGGGCGCGACCTTGATATTGTCGGACTTCCAATCAGAGAGGATGGTCAGGCCTTTTCCGATGCGGCTGTGGCGCCCGAGGTGCTGGTCGCCGTTGTGAGAGTACCTCGTCGGCGGGTTGCGGTTGATGAGGATTCTCTCGAAGTCGAGCGCCGGATGCGAAAGGATCATCTTGCGTCTGAGGTGGCGCACGCTGAGATAGAAATCATCGTATTCGGCGGGCTTGACAGCCTTGGAATCCCACTTCTTGTGGAGTGCTTTGAGCCCGAGGGCGCAGGCGGGGAGCTTCTTCGACTTCTGCACGTATACCAGCGTCTTGTCCGCCAGAGCCAGCGCATCGATGATGTTGGTGTCCTTGGCGATAACGTCTTTGGCGCCTGCCGGCTTGGGTGCGGTCTTGATCTTCGGTATGGTCGCCAGCGAGAGCGTAGAGTTCTTGCTGATTGAAGATTGGGTGGCTGGCTTTTTCAGGGCGACATTACCCTTCCCGCCGCCTGTTGGGTAGACCTCGACTTCGTTGAGGTGGAGGAAGTTGTTGCGTACTTGCAGGCGGATGTATCTCGCTGACAAACCGCCGAGCTTTACCATGAGCGGTTTGGTTTTCTTCCTGCCGCCTTCAAATTTCGAGCCGTTGTGCGTGTAGGCCTTCGTCCATGTCTTACCGTCGCCGGAGAGCAGTACTTCCAGCTTGTTGGCGCGCTGTGGGTCCTTTTCCCGATTGGCGATCAGGATCACGCTGATGGTGTAGGATTTCTGCAGGTCGACCTGCCACCATGCGATTTTCTCCTTGTTGGTGTGGAATCCCGTTCGTTCGTATCGCTTCCCGTTGACCGCGCCGTATGCATCCTGCTGTGGATACTTTACTTTCTGGCGGCCCCGGCGGCGGGCGTTTTTCTTTGGCTTGAGAGACTTCAACCAACTCTGCTCGAGCGATTTGATATAGTCGCTTTTGACTGCCGCAGACACCGGCGCGCAAAACGCCGCAAGAACCAGGATTACAACCAATCGTTTGGACAACGCAACCATACTGCACCTCATCTATTGAAGATTACTTATACTAACGCACGTGTGCAGGGCGCTGGGGCCCTGCACATGTGCGTCAACGTTCGAGATTGTCTTTGGGGGTTAGAGTTTCCACGGGGCTCGCAATGCCCGCGAGAGCATCCGCGACGCGGCGTCGTTTCCGATGATGACTTCCTTCTTCGGATCCCACTTGATCTTGCTTTTCGTGCGGATGGCGATATCACCGAGGTGGCTCATGAAGTCCGACTGGACGGCAGAATCGATATCCGCCGCCGGTGTCTTGCGCGACTTGCAGGCCTTCAGGAAATTGCGGTAGTGGTGGGTGTCCTGGAGAAGTTTTTCCTCATTGGGCTTGATCTTGGTCTTGAGAATTCCCTTTATCGAGGAACCTGCTCTGCCTCGCGACGCCCAGATCGAGCCTTTAGTACCGGTGAACGTCGTTCTGTCCCCGCCGGGTTTCAGGGTGAACGTGACTCCGCTTTCGTACTTGCCCTTGACGTCCCAGTTGATAACCGTGTCGTACAGGCCCTTGGTGGGTATCACGCCGGTTCCTTCGTACTCGACGGGGGTGTGCGGATAACCCCAGTGTGCGATATCGAGCGGGTGGGCGCCCCATCCGGCGATAAAGCCGATGGCGTAATCGTAAATGAACCACCTGCCTCCAATCCTGTCGCGGCAGTAGGGGGTTTTGGGCGCCGGTCCGAGCCACATTTCGTAATCGAGGTCGGCGGGCACGGGTTGGGGAGCGGGATTTCCGCCGGCTCTTCCGTTGGGCGCTACCACGTCAATGGATTTAAGATCGCCGATGTAGCCCGCGCGAACCAGTTCGCATGCGCGTGCGCAGTGTGTATTGAACGATCGCTGCTGCGTACCGTACTGGAAGATGACCTTGTACCTGTGTATCGCCGCCCGCGCCGCTTTGTTATGCTCCACGCTGATACCGAGGGGCTTTTCGCAGTAGACGTCTTTTCCGGCTTTGGCGGCCATTATGGTGATCGGAACGTGCCAGTGATCCGGGGTGGCGACCACGACCGCGTCGATGTCCTTGCTCGCCAGCATTTCGCGGAAGTCTCCGTAAGTTTTGCAGCCCTTGTAGGTCTTGCCCATCTTCTTGCTGTATCCTGCGTCGACCCACTTGGCCCGGTTGTCGCGGCGGCTTTTGAATGCGTCGCAGACTGCCACCGACTGACCGTCACCCTGGCCTACGAACCCTCGCAGCAGGCCTCCGCCCTGTCCGCCAACGCCGATGTGTCCGACCATAATTCTCTTGCTGGGTGCTTCGGCTTCGAACACTGACGACGGTACGATCGTCGGGCATGCGATTGCGGCCGAGGCGATGGCGGTTCCCTTCAGGAAACCTCTGCGTGAGATACTTTGTTTCTTCATGATGGTAATCCTCTTTCGCTGTCTGGGGTTTTTCAGTTCTTTGCGAATTTCTTGAACTCTCCGTCGAGCATCCCTTTGTCGGCGAGTCCGGGATGCACGAGTACTCTGTATTTCAGTGTCAAGCTCTTGGACTTCTTCA
>CAZSLS010000069.1:0-28036 GCA_964607575.1 uncultured Planctomycetaceae bacterium
ATCGCTATTTCATCCTTTGCTTATAGACTCAAAACACTTTTTCAGGGCCGACTATATAGGTTTTCCCGCGCTGAAAAAACTCGATCGCCAGAGCTACCCCGACCGCCTGCTGAAATTGGTGTTCAATAAAGAACTGGATATCGACCTGCGTGTAGACGCAATGGATCAAATCCCCTATTGCGACAGCGCCCGACAAACGTGCCGAAAACTGATCCCCCTGTTAAGCGACAAGACCCCGATCTCGGGAGACCCCGACACCGCCTCGCCGAAATTCTTCGGTGATGTCGCAGTTCGCGTCATCGCCGACTCTATGGAATTCACTGTCGATATTATCACCCGACCCTCAGAAGACGGCTTGTTCCAACAGGAACGCGACCACGACGAGGAATTCAAGAGACTCGCCAAGAAGGTCCGCAAATGGACTAGAACCACTACGCAACCGACCGGTAAATAGGCGATGGGATGCAGTGGAGTGTGGATTTCTTCGGCCCGGTCGATTACACTTCCGCCGCTTTGATGCAGACCTCTCCGGCCTGCGAGCCTATAATGCGAACGACTCGAAAAACACTAAGGAACTCCCGAGATGGGTAAACCACTGGTTTTGATTATACGAGATGGATGGGGAATCGCGCCTGATGGTCCGGGCAACGCGGTGACGCAGGCCAGGACGCCGAATATGGATAAGCTGCTGGCTGAGCATCCCAACTGCGTGCTCGAGGCGTCCGGAACGGCCGTCGGCGTCCGTGCCGGGTCACAGGGGTCCTCGGAAGTCGGGCACCTGAATATGGGCGCCGGGCGAATCGTCAAGCAGGAAGTGGTGCGCGTCGACGAATTGATCGAATCGGGCGAGTTGTTCGAGATTCCCCGGCTGACGGATGCTGTCTCATATTGCAAGTCCACCGGCGGGAAGTTCCACCTGATGGGGCTCGTGCAGGACCAGGGCGTCCACGCGATGCAGGAGCATCTTTTTGCTCTGCTGGGCTTCCTTGCCAAGCAGGATCTTCGGAAAGTATTCGTGCATTTCTTCGGCGACGGGCGCGACACCCCGCCGCGGAGCGCCCTTACGTACCTCGCCCAACTCGAAGAGAAGATCGCCCAGTGCGGTGTCGGGCAGGTCGCCAGCGTAATGGGACGATACTACGCCATGGACCGCACCGGGAACTGGGACCGCACCGAGTGTGCGTATCTCGCCCTGACCTGTGGTGCGGGGCTGACCGCCGGATCAGCCAAACAAGCTATCGAAAGCGCATATCTCCGTGCCGACGCCGAACTCGAGCGCCGCCACACCAGCGACGAAGAAGACCGCATCCCAGAAACCGATGAGTTCATCCGCCCCACGCTGATCGTAAACGCCGAAGGCAAGTGCCCCGGACTGATCGAATCGGGCGACGTCGTATTCCACACCAACTACCGCCAGGACCGGGCAATTCAACTCACGCAGGCCTTCGTGGAAGATGAATTCGACTGCTTCCCCCGCGGCAGGAAGCGTGACGTGACGTATATCGGCCTGACGCGATACTACGACGAGTTCGCCCAGGCACTCATCCCGCCGATGAACATGGAGAATCTGCTGGGCGATCTGCTCGGGCGCAACGGACTGCGGCAGCTCCGGCTGGCGGAGTTCCAGAAGTTCAAGCACGTCACGAGCTTCTTTAACGGTAAGCTGCTGGCGCCGTTCGAGTTGGAAGACCGCATCAAGGTCGACTCGATTACGATCCCCGAAGATCAGAAACCCGAGATGAGCGCCTTTGAGGTAACTGATCTGGCGGTCTGCGCGATCGCCGACGGCGTGTCGGCGGTGCGCCGGATGGCTGGCGATATGGATGTCGCCCACCTCGAATCGCCCGAAACGCTCGACGCAGCCGAGCAGATCGACGATACATACGACGCGATAATCATTAACTACGCTAACGGAGACATGGTCGGGCATACCGGCGTCCTGTCTGCCGCTATCAAGGCGATCGAAACCGTGGACGAGTGCGTCGGGCGGGTTGTCGCCGCGGCGATGGCGCGCGGCGGGACGGTGCTGATAACGGCCGATCACGGTAATAGCGAACAGATGGCCGATCCGGAAACCGGTGGGACGATGACCGCCCATACCCTCAGCGACGTAGAGTTCGTGTTCGTCAGCGCCGAAGACGGTTCGGTCCAACTCAAGCCCCGGGGCAAGCTCGCCGACATTGCCCCGACCATGCTTGGGCTGCTGGGCATCGACATCCCCGACGACATGACGGCGGACAATCTAGTGGTGAGCTAGCTGGGTTCTTTGGGAGAATCAGATGATGCGCGTATTCCAGGTATTCCATGGGGTTAGTGCGGCGAGGGGCTCGATGCTGCTCGTCTGGATCGTATTGCTGAGTGGTTGCACGCCGGCGGGTCCGGTAGTGCAGAAGCAGTTCGGTGATCGCGCCGGTGAGTCGCTGGTGACGGTTGATTATCCGCGCCTGGTTGCCCGGGCCGATCTGAGATTCGACAAGACGTTCGATATCAGCGACCATGGTTTGCCGATCGGCAGCGGAACAATGGGCAGCCTGATCTGGACCTCGCCCAATGCGCTGAAATTTCAGATCAACCGATCCGATGTCTATGCCAACGGATGCGAGACCAACAGCTTCTACCGCCGGCATCACGACTATGCCTACGGCTGCGGATTTGTTGACATCGAGTTGACTGATTTCGGCGACGAAGTGTTTCCCAAAAGCGGCGCGCGGCAGCATCTGTCAGTTTACGACGGTCTTGCGACGATCCGGGGCGCGGACGTGACGACCGAATCAACGGCTTGGCAGGGCGGCGACGTGTTCGCCGTTCGCGTCGATGATCGGCGCGGGACGCCGGGGACGATCCGCGCGAAACTCCGCACGATGCGTCCGCGGGCCGTACACAATCGCCACCATCGTGCGATCTCCGACCTCCTGATCCAAAACGGGCAGGTCGTGCTGCGCCAGACGTTCAGGGAGGGCGGTTATTACGCGGCGTCGGCGGTTGTGCTGGCCGTCTCCGGTCGACCTGCCCAGGCGAGATTGAACGAAGCCGGCGGCGGACGCGTAACGCTGCCTTACAGGGCTTCGTCGCCCGGACTGGCCCAGCCCACCGAGACCGAGATCGCATTGGTCGCCAAGCCCGCTCGCGGGGCGATGACCGTCTGGATCGCCTCGGCGGCCTCGTCCGACCCGAAAGAGGACGTCGTCGCAAAAGCCCGCGGTCAGCTCGAGGCGGCAATGACGCTCGGTTATTCGGGCATTCGGCGGGAAAACGCGGCATGGTGGCGGGATTTCTGGGCGAAAAGCTTCGTGCATCTGACGAGCAAGGACGGTGCGGCCGACGAGGTCGAGCGGAACTGCACGTATTTTCTCTACCTGATGGCGTCGTGTTCTCGCGGGCCTTATCCACCGAATTACGGCGGAATGATCTTCAGCACACATGGCGACTATCGCATGTGGGGCGCCCAGCACTGGTGGACGAACATGAGCATGTACTACCGCGGGCTCATGGGCGCCAACCATACCGAGCTGACCGCCCCGCTATTCAACATGTACTTGAAAATGTCTGACTCGCTTCGGCGCGCCGCGCGACAACAATGGGGAACCGGCGGTATCTACGTTCCGGAAACCGTGTGGTTCGACGGTCTGCGGGATCTGCCCGACGATATCGCCGCCGAGATGCGGGAACTCTATCTCCTCCGCAAACCGTGGAAAGAACGTTCCGAACGGTTTCGCACGTACTCGCTTACCCAGCACGGGCATTGTTCGCAGTGGAACTGGAAAGCGCCGGGCTCATGGAAGAACGGGCACTGGACTTTCCCCACCAAAGGGTTCGGCCCGTTCGGACACGTCAGCCACCTCTTTTCGCCCAACGCCGAACTGGCCCACCTCGCGTGGAAACGATACGAATTCTCCGGCGATCGCCGCTGGCTTGCGGACAAGGCCTACCCGCTATTGCGCGGGGCCGCGGAATTCTATCGGAATTTCCCGACCTTGAAAAAGGATGAAAAAGGCGTCTACCACATCGATCTGGTCAATCATGGCGAAGGGCTCTGGGGCGGACGAGATACGATGGAGATCGTCGGCGTCGTGCGCGGCTTGCTGCCGGTGGCAATTCGAGCGTCGAGAATCCTGGACCTCGACCCCGAGCTTAGACGCAAGTGGGGCGAACTCCTGGAGCACTTCACAGAAATACCGACCAGCGATGAAGGACACGTCAAGCTTCGCAAAGATTATAACGGCCCGCCCGTCTGGGTCACCGCTCGCCCGCCATGCGCCCGCGGACAAATCGGCGCGGGATTGTCGTTCCTGTCGAGTCGCATATGGGAACTCGATCTGTGGAGCGTCGAGACGCAATTGACCGACCCGGCGACTTACAAAACGGCGTTGGCGTCGTATCGCTACCGGTATCCTGACGGTATTGCCGCCCAGACGCCAATCCACGTTCTGAGCCAACATCCGGTAATTGCAGCCAAACTGGGACTCACCGACGATTTCCGCAATTCCGTCAAGAGCCTCCTTGCCTGCACCGATGCAGCCAACGACTTCTGCGCGTACGATGCAACCTATCGCACCTCCGTGCTGGCCAACCGGATGACATTGCGGGAAGGCATCAACGCGATCGGCGCCCAACGGTTGGGGACGACTCTATACGCGGTCGGCGAGGCGCTCTGTCAGAGCAATCCGGGCCGGCCCGGGGGCCAACCGACGTTGAACCTGTTTTCCGCCTGGCCGAAAGACTGGGACGCGCAATTCACACAGGCCGCCCGAGGTGAGTTCCTCGTCACCGCCTCGTGGGCCGGCGGTAGGGCGGAATTCGTCGAAATCCTGTCCCGGGGCGGTCAGACATGCCGAATCCGCAACCCCTGGCCCGCGGCGAAATCCCTGACAATCTATCGAAACAGCGCAGCATGGAAAACGCTCAGCGGCGCCCTGCTGACCTTCGAGACCAAACGCGACAACCGTTACCTCCTGATCCCATCCGGCGCAAAACCACAAACCCTGCACCGACAAGTACCAGTAATCAGTAATCAGTAATCAGTGATTACCGGTCGTTCACAGCTTGCCCAGAACGGGCAGTCCGCCTACCAGGGGCATCGCGTAGCTGATAAACCCTTCGGTGACTCCGTTACCGCTGTCATTGATGTACTCTTCGGGCAGGGGCTTGGTCACGCGGGCGACATCGCTGAGTTCGGCCCGAACGTAGTCGACCTCGTATTCGCTTGAGTCGAGGCGATTGATCGCCACCGACCCGTCCACGTCTCCGCCCATGGCGAACTCCGCCGCCCGCCGCCCGCACTGGCGAGCTTCCGTGCGGTCGACCTCCGAGGCGTACCCGGCGAAACTGCGCTGGAGATATCCGAACGTGTCGGCCCGTACTCGCAGCGTTTGCAGCGGCACCTTCATATTGGCCTTGAGGTAATCGGACAGGAAGTCGCCCAACGCGCCGGATCCTGACAACTGCGGATTACCGTGGCTGTCCCGCTCGACGCGATGCCCGAGTGTCTGGGCCAACGCGACGGTGACCGAGGTTCCGGTCATGTCCTTGATGCCCTCGGAGACGGCGATCTGGCAGCGTCCGAGGCGCCCGTAAACTTCCTTTACGTCGGCGAGAAACTGTTCGCTGGAAAACGGTACTTCGGGCACGTAGACAAGATGCGGACCGTCGACTGGGTCCGACCGTCCGAGCACACTGGCGGCGGTCAACCAACCGGCGTCGCGCCCCATGACAACATTGATCTTGATACCCGGTAGAGCGGCTGAATCGCGGTCGTCGCCCATGAACGCCGAGGCCACAAACTTCGCCGCCGAACCGTAGCCCGGGCAGTGGTCGGTGACGCGCAGATCGTTGTCGATGGTCTTGGGAATATGAAACGTTCGCAGTTCGTAGTCCGAGGCGCGGGCCATTTCATTTACGATCCGCGCAGCGTCAGCCGAATCGTTGCCGCCAATGTAGAAGAAATACTTCACGTCGTTCTTCTGGAACACTTCGAATATCTTCCGGCAGTAGGCTTCATCCGGCTTGTCGCGGCTTGAGCCCAGTGCGGCCGCGGGCGTATTGGCGACCGCCTCGAGCCGGTCTGCGTCAACGTCCTTGAGATCGACGAAGTTCTCGGCGACAATTCCCGCCACTCCGTGCCGCGCTCCCATGATCCGCCCGACGGCGTCTGAGTCTTTGAGCGTCTCGACTGCGCCGACGAGCGACTGGTTTATCACGGCGGTAGGCCCGCCGGACTGCCCTATTACCGCGTTACCTTTGCTTATATCACTCATGAATAACTCCTGCTGTTCGTAGGTTTTCCCCCCGGCGCTGCCGCGCGGCGATACTATATTCGATACGTCCGAATTTCGCAAGTCGCGTGGCGAACAGAAAAAAGGGGGCAGGACTCTCTAATTTCATTCCTTATCCCAAGCCGATTTATCCCGGCGCTTTCCCTGACCCCTTTTTTTGGGACGGCCTATTTCATCGCGTGATCGGACGGTTTGACGCCCTTTTTGAACTTGTTGAAGCCGAACGGAAGCGGTTTGTACTCGCCAACGATATCAACGTTCGATTTCGCGGGGATCTTCTTCTCCATTCCGACGCACCAGTACGCCGCGTTTACCAGCAGGCGCCGCAGGCCTTCATTCTGCACGTCTCGCCCGTCGCCCATTGTTGTCATAAACACGCGTCCGACCTGATCCTTGACACCTTTGTAAGTTTTCGTCCACGCCATCGACATCATCGGATTGTTCTTCCTGCCAGTCGCTGGCTTGTCGGTAGGCTTCATACCGTCGATCACCTGGCCCTTGAACAAAACGGTGCTGCCTTCAGGCAGTTTCTTAGGGGCGACGTAAACGTCGGTAGGCCCCCAGATGTCGGTGCAGCCCTGGACTATCGGATGATCCTTGGCTTCCGGAACCAAAACGCCGCGTGTGGACTGCCTGCCGTGGCGCCCGTGATGACCCATCCACGACTGACCGAGAATATGCCGACCAAACCCGCCTTTCCAGATTTTGCCCTTCCAGCAGAACCGCTCGTAGGTCTTGCTGCTCTTGAGCCAAAACGCCACCAGCCCCGCCCGCATACCGATAACCGGCTTGCCCGCGTCGACATAGTCAGCCACGTGTTTCATCTGCTCGTCGGGCAGGTCGCGGAAGCGCGTGGCGATTATCATCAAATCAGCCGTCTTCAGCGCTTCGAGACCGGGGATATTCTTCGTGTTGTTCGGATCGATCACCCCGTCGGTCATCGCGAACAGAACCGTACACTTGAACCCGTGCCGTTTCGCAAGAATCTTGCCCAGTTGCGGCAGGCATTCTTCGGAGCGATATTCTTCATCGCCCGAGACCAGCACGATATGCTTGCCCGCGCCCGGGCCCTTGTCGCCTTTGTAGACGACCCACTGAGGAGAGGCAGGAGCCTCCGTTTTCGCTCCGGCCGTCCGGCCCGCAATCATAAACGCAAAACAGACCATCACCACCGACGCGGCCAACACGATTCTCGCTGCACTTTTAATCATATTACTTCTTCCTTTTGATGTTATTTCCGCCAGCCGTTTTCATGGGTGGTCGCCCGCCCCACCGTTTCTGCGCCTTTTCGTATATGGGATCCTTGTTGGCCGCATTGCCCTCCTGGAACAACTTGTCGTACTTCTTCAACGCAGCCTGCACTTTTTCATCCGCCGCGTGATTGGCGGTCTTCGCCAGCATCGGTTTCATCAAATCGGCCGACCAATACCCCACGTCGAGATAAGCCCGACCGTTATGCTTCCAATGAGCACCGTCACCCGAGGCGTTGTAAACCGAGTAAGCCTTATCGCCCCTCAAGTTGATCTTGGATTTGCTCAGAATGGCCCCGGCCTGCTTGTCGCCCGCTTTCTTGTTGACGCGATCTGCGGCATTCTTAAACGCCGAGCCGGGCGCACGGCTCGAAAGGCTCTCGACTGCAATGAAGGGCAGTTTCGCCAAGCCGAACACCATCCTGAGATCCGTGATGAAATCAACCAGGTTGTCTTCGTACTCTTTGGCGTACTTACCGCCATCAGCATTGCCGTGAACCCAGACAATCCCCATGATCTGGTAGCCCCGTTTGGGATCGTAGCCCTCGATCAGCTTCGGCAGGTCATCGAGAGCCTTCTTCATTTTGTAGAATGCTCCCTGAAAACCGGCCCGGCGACCCTTCAGCGGACCCTGTCGCCCATTACGCCTGGCTGCGCTGGGAGACGTCCAGTGCGTCGCCAGCGGAGTGCCCCCCGCAATGCACTTGACCAGCAGAACCGCATCATCGTAATGATCGCCCATGCGATGCCCGAACCCCAACTCCGGACCGAAATAATCAAACTGTCCGAACCCGGGCTCCAGGCGGACATTGCTCATCTGGTTGGAAATCCCGTTTCCGTTGGCGCCGGTGATCCAGACATCGTCGCGTATCTTCATGAGCGAAGGCGGATACTTCTTGGGAAGATCCTTAGTCAACTTCTCATCCAGGACCTTGACATTGCCCCGCCCGTTCATATTCGACTGTCCCACCAACAGGAAGACCCTGACGGGCCCTCTTCCCGGGGGGGCCTTGGCTGCGCTGTTTTCAGTTTTCGCTCCGGCAAGTGAGACACCGATCGCCAATAAACAAACGGACAGCAAAGCTCTTCGCGTAACCATTTCGATTTCCTTCTATCCGACAAGCAGCAATGATATCGTCATAGACGCCCGCAACACCAGTTTATTGCCGACACTTCCCCCGCCGAGAGAGTATGATACCGACAAGCCAGCCGGATTGCCCGGCAGGACAACTGACAGGAAGCGATAGTAAGGATGTCCACCGAACCATTCGCCAGGCGACTGATCTATATTCTGTTGGCTGCGATATTGCTGGCGCCGCCGGCGTACTTTATTTGCGGCGGAGTGGTCTGGTATTTAGTTTACACGTATGAAGAATACGACACTTTCGGCGAAGACAGTCATCGCGAATTCGACGAAGAGCGCGTGGAGGCCCACGGCGCAAGCGGTATGAAAAGGACGTTCGCAATCGCCGGATGGACCGGCGTGGGGATAGAATGTGCCTTTTGCCTCTCACTGCTTCTCAGGAAACGATCGACGAGCGAAGACCAACAGGAAAGACAATGATAATATGATGACCAGGATTGCACTGCTTGTGTGGACGGGGCTTCTATTGAGCGCAGAGGTCGCACATGGCGCCGGAGGGCTTAGCTTCGTCTGCCGGGCTGATAATGACCTCTATCGCGCGGTGACCGCCGGCGGGACGAAATGTGTTCGTTTCGACGAGGCCGCCAAGGCTGTCGAGGCCGCACCGGCCGGCTCGGGCGTATTGATCCTGGCTGGGGGATATCCGCAGAAGACAACGCTCGTCGGCAAGGACGTGTTCACCAAGGCCGCCGACAAGCGCCTGAGGCTGCTGGTCGAGTATCCCGGCGCACTGCCCAGTCTGAAAGTGGGTAAACCCATCAACACGCACGTTCAGCGTGTGGTGATCAACTCGAATTTCTTCGGCAGCGATCTCAAGAAGCTGCGCATCGTTTCGGTCAACGGCCTGCACTACGTGCCCATCGCAGCCGCCAAGTCGCACATGGTCGCGGCGAGGGTGGCGGGGTTCGATCGCGCCGTGTACGGTCTGCCCAAAACCACATCGCCGATTCTCTTCGAGATGCCCGGGCGCAACGTGATGGTCGCAACCACCAGCCTCAGCCGCTTCGTCACCGGCCGCTACTCGCCGCAGCCGGCATGGCGCAATATCTGGACCGCCATTCTGAAATGGCTCGACGGCGCCAAGGCCCCCGCCCTGCGATGGACGCCGACCGTCCAGGCAACCTACACGCGGGATCAACCCCTGCCCGCAGATTACGAATTGCAGGCGATCAGGCGCGGTATCGAGTGGTACAAGAAGGCGAAGATGATCGTCCATCCTTCCTTCGAAAAAAACGTCGCGACCACGCAGAGGATCGCCGCCGTACCCGCCGACACTCCCACCGGCGACGGTTCGCTGGGCTGCCTGGAGGCCGTGATCTCGGTGATACACCAGGACGGAACGCAATCGATCAGTTCGGTCCGACGTGGCGACTGCGTCTGCGAGTCGGCGATGGCGCATGCGTTTGCGGGCAAAATTCTCAAGAACAAGGCCTACGCCGATACGGCCCGGAACCTGCTGGATTACTGGATGTTCAAGTCCGATGCCCGCAAGAAGCAGCGCGGCGATCCCAAGCACGGCGCCTACGGACTGATCGCCTGGGGGGTCACCACACCGGCGTGGTACAAAGCCAACTACGGCGACGACAACGCCCGCGTCATGCTCAGCACACTGGCTACGGCGGCGTTGAACGGGGACGACCGGTGGGACGAGGCGATGATGATGTGCCTGCTGGCCAACCTGCGCACGACGGGACGACTGGGTTTTCGGGGCGGTAGAATTGACGTTGGCCCCCTCAGCGCCGGATGGCGGCGATACTTCAACGCCAAGCGGGTGAACTATGCACCCCACTACGAGAGCTATCTCTGGGCCTGCTATCTCTGGGCGTACGGGCAGACGGGTGACAAGATGTTTCTCGATCGCGCCGAGACGGCGCTGACGATGACGATGGCGCAGCACACCGACGGATGGAGGTGGACCAACGGGCTGGCGCAGGAAAGGGCGCGGATCATCCTCCCGCTGGCCTGGCTCGTGCGCGCCAACGACACGCCCGCCAACCGCGCCATGCTGCGAAAGGCCGTCGACGGACTGCTCGCCCTGCAGGACAAGTGCGGCGCCATTCGCGAGGAACTCGGTCTGCGGGGCAAGGGCTCGTACCCCCCGCCTCGGAGCAACAAAGCGTACGGTACGAACGAGGCCTCGCTGATCGCCAAAAACGGCGACCCGGTAGCCGACCTGCTGTACACCACGAACTTCGCGTTTCTCGGTCTGCACGAAGCAGCCGCCGCCACCGGCGATAAGGATATCATCGCCGCCGGGGACAAACTCGCCGAGTTCCTCTGTCGCATCCAGGTCAAGAGCAAGACTCAACCGGCGGTCGACGGCGGGTGGTTCCGGGCGTTCGACTTCGGGCGATGGGAGCACTGGGGCAGCAACGCCGACCACGGATGGGGCGCCTGGTGCATCGAGAGCGGATGGACGCAGGGGTGGATCACGTCGGTTCTGGCCATGCGCCGGATGAAAACGTCGCTGTGGGACCTGACCCGCGCCAGCAAGATCGAACGCCACCACAAACGCCTGCGTGAATTGATGATTCCCGACGATGCGACCGGGCCCGCAGCGGTCCGTGCGAAGAAGGCCCATCACGCGGGCGTCGATAAGAGCGTCAAGTTGACCGCCCTGCCGAACCCCAGCTATCGGGGCCTGGGCTCAAGATCGCTGGCCGATGGGAAAGTCAGCGGTCCGGACCACACCTCGGGCCTGTGGCTCGGCTTCCACGGAAACAATCTGGAGGCCGTGGTCGATCTGGGCGCTTCGCGACCAATCCGCCAACTCGCCGCCCGGTTCCTGCAGTCGATCGCCGTAGGGGTCTACCTGCCCCGGAAGGTCGTCTTCGAGGTCTCGGCGGACGGTAAGACGTTCGCGCAAGTCGCGTCGGTCTCCCTGAAGGACGTCGAGACGGGCCGGGGCAAAAAGGTCCATACAGTCACGACTCCAGCCCTGAAAGCCACCGGACGATTCGTGCGTATCCGCGCCGAGAACGTCAGAGTCATTCCCAAATCGCAGCCGGCCGGCGGGAGGACAGCGTGGCTGTTCGTAGATGAGATTCTAATCAATCCAGCACCGACCGAACCCCGCGACGATGCGATCGGCAAGCCCTGACCACCGCCGCCAAACCCTCTCAGCGTATTGGAACGGCGGTCTTATGGCGTAATGGTGAGGTTGTCGATGAGCATGCCGGTGGCTTCTCCATCGGTGTGGCTGTCGGCGACGAAAAACGTCAGCGTGTGCAAACCGGCGTCAAGGGGAAAACTGTACCGCTGGAATCCGGTTTGTCCGTAAAACACGCTCTTGTCCAGGATCGTCGGATAGCTGCCGAACGGGTTGTCCTCGATATATTCGTCCGAAAAGTCCGGCGCCGTCAGTGGCGTTGCGGTCCCGGAATAGCTCCCGTCGGTCGGAGCGGCCGCGTACAGCATCTTGTAGGCGCCGGTGTCAGTGATCGCTCCGGTCGTCACGCCCCACAGGTCCGAATCGCCAAACCCGCCGCCGCGCAGTATATCGGCGGTCAGGAAGTTCAAGTCGACTTCCACTGTCGCCGCCGAGGAAACGAAAACGTCAATTGACAACGCCGAATACTCGCGTTCGCCCACACCGTTTCCGTCGAGATCGGCAAAGTGCAGATCGGAAGGAAGCTCGTTCCTGCCCGTGGTTATGTAGCCCATGTAGCTCCCGCCGGCGGGCGGAATCTCGGGGGTGAACAGGTCGCTGGTTACCACGCCGCCCGAATCGGTCAGCACCCACGGTCCCAGCGAACCGGTCTCGAAGTCGCCGTTGGTAAGCGTCGGGGCAGCCACTGTAAACGTCAGGCTCTCGGACGATGTCTTGCCCAGCGTATCGGTCCCGTGGACAGTCAGCGTATTCAGGCCGGGCTGGGCGACAAGAGTACCCCTAACAGCATCTTCGGCCAGGCCGATATCCCATCGGACGGATTCCTCGATAATCTTGACGAACGAACCGGCCAGACCGCCGGTCAGCCATTTCCTGGCGCCGCGATGGTACGTCGCGCCCGTCGAGTAATTCCCGTCGTAGAGCGTCGTCACGTCGTCTCCGCTCCCGCCGGGATTGTTGTATCCAAGGTCAACCAGCGTATACCATCCGTCATGGCCATAGGCATCTACGGTAACAGTGTTGTCGGAGCGGTAGTAGACCCTCGTCCTGACGTAGCCTGGAAGTCTGTCCCATTCTGACAGGTCGCGAGAGACGGTATGCACACCGGAAGCGTCTTCGTAAGTTATCACGTACTCGGCGTCGACGGCCCAATCGGGCTTGTTGTAGTCAAACGTAACCCGCGCCACCGATCCGCTCCAGATGTCCACAGCGTCGGGATCTTCCTGGACCAAGAGGCCCGGAACCAGCATCGAGTAAGGCCCAGCACCGTTAAACGTGTAGGAGATGTCCGTAAGCGGCCGATCGAAACTGACGTCCATATGGATTCCGGTAGACGCATACACCTCGCCGTCGATCGGCGAATTGATCGAGAGACGAGGCGCCGGTACGATGTCGATGATCTCGTCGTGCGACATCGCGACGTTATAGATCCGCACATCCTCGATCGTCCCGTCGAAGTAATCCTGCACCCTGTTTGGTGAATTCCGTCGTGCGCCGATCAGTATCGGCGTATCGACGCTGGCTGGAGCGGCTGCGTCGGTCGACTCGTGACTCACCACGCCGTCGATATATATCACCACTCGCCCCTCGGCCGAGCGGGACACCACCGCATGAGACCACTTGTCGGCCTGGATAGTCGGTTCCGCGGCGAAGTAATGATCGGCGTCATTTTCTTCCTCGTACCACAGTTGCAGTTTGCCGCGATTTTGGCGATCGTTCAGTTCGATAACCCATTGGGCCTTGTCGCCTGCGAAATCCTCCCCGCGCGCCACCAGCGACTGAGTTCCGCCGGTCGGATCGTCGGCGATGAAGCTGAAGGCGATCGTGTATTCGTTGGTGTTCAGCAGGTCCGAATCGTCAATGAGCAGGTAATCGTTCTGACCGTCCAGCTCAATCTCGCCTTCGTGCTGATAGACCAGCCCCCGGAAGCCCGTATCGGGCGCAGTATCCGCCAGCAGGCGATTAAGCTCCCACGCCGACAACACCTCACCGTACACCGAGACCTCCTCCATTCGTCCGTCGAAGAACTCCTGGATCCTATCGCCCGAATTGCCCCGCGCGCCAATGTAGACGGGCGAGTCGATCGACGCCGGCGGGGTCGGGTCGGGCTGAACCAGTTCCAACACCCCGTCAAGGTATATCCGAACCTCTCCGCCGGGCGTCCGGGTGACCGCGAAATGATACCAGTTATCGGGCACAATATCGGAAGACGTCGCGAAGACAGAGTCGGCGCCGCCGATATCCTCGTACCACAATTGCATTTTTCCGGGGTTCTCTTCGGCGTTGAGTTGGACTATCCACTGAGCCTTGTCGCCGGCGAAGTCTTCTCCGCGCGCAACCAGCGACTGGATGGACCCGGATGGATCGTCGGCCTGGAACCAGAAGGCGATCGAGTAGCTGCTGATATCCAGCGCCGGATCCTCGATAGCGAGGTAATCATCGGCGCCGTCGAATTCCATTCGGTCGGGCAGGTGCAGCAGCGGATCGGCCGGTTCGACCGCCTCGTCCGGTGCGCACCGGAACGCTCGGGCAAAAACGCTGCTGTCGCCCCATCCCCGCTGCCAGGCAATGGCGAATCGCCCGTTGTCACCGATACCCACCGACGGGTCCCGCTCCCAGAACGCCTCACCTATGCTCACCTTGATCTCGTCGCCAATTCGTTCTCCCGGCAGGCCGAAACGCGCCGCGTAGATTCCATCGCTGTGCCCGGAACCCTCGTCCGGGAAGTAGTAGTCGCGCCAGGTTATCACGAAGGATTCATTATCCATCTTCACGTCGGAGTCGTAGATATTCCAGTCCAGCCCCCCGTGCTTGCCCGGCGTGACGATTATCCGATCGCCAACCGCGATACCCCCATGCGTGTACACTTGGGCCAACACCCCAGTATCGTAATCGATTGACGAGAATACGAAGAACCCCTCATCATTGATCGCCAGACCGGTCTCGTAGGTCGAATCGACCTGTGCCGACGCCACGCGGTGGCCTTGCGAATCGTATGTCACCCACTGTGAATTCACCCATTCGTCGAGCTTGTAACAGACCACAAAATCGCCGCTCGCATTCATTGCGATTTCCGGATCGCCGCGGTATCCCTGTTCTTCGGTGTTGATAAGGAGTTCCACGCCGAGCCGCCCGCCGCCCGCGTCGAAACGCTGGACAAATATGTCCTCCCCGCCCCAGGCGATCGCGAAGTTCCCTTCCGCGTCGGTTGCAATGTCCGGGCGCATCTGGTCGCCCGCGGTCGCGTAGTTGACCACAAATGCGCCGCCCAGCGGGTCGCCGTCGGCGTCGAATCGCCTGGCCAGCACGTCCGGTCCGGTCGCCACGGCGGTATCTTCCCAGACGACCACGAATCCACCTTCCGGTCCCGCGGTAACAGCCGGGTACTGATGCGTCCCGCTGACACCACTGCTGACGAGTATCTCAGCCCCGGCCTCGTCGCCGGACGCGTCGAACTGCTGAGCGTAGATGCCCGCACCGGTATTACCGGCCTGCCAGACAACCACGAAGCTGCCGTCGGCGTTCATCGCGACGTCAGCGCTTTGTCCTTCGGGGCTGACGGTTATCCGCTCGCTCGACCAGCAGCCTGAAGGGGCGGTCTGGTCCATTACCGCTACGATCTCCGCGGAGTCCAGGACCGTATCGTAGACGAGCGTCTCGCCGATAGTTCCGTCAAAGTAATCCTGGATTCTGTTCGGTGAGTTTCGCCTGGCGCCAAGCGTCACGGACGTCTCGACCGACGCGGGAGCGGCCGTCTCGATCACCTGCAGTTCGGCCTGACCGTCAAGGTAGACGGTCACCTCGCCTGCCGACGATCTCGTCACGGCGAAGTGGTACCACACCCCGGCCTCGATGGTGGTCTCGGTGGCGAAATAGTGGTCCCTGTCGTTTGCCTGCTCGTACCACAGTTGGATCTTGCCCCGATTCCGCGCATCGTTCAGTTCGATTACCCACTGCGCCTTGTCGCGGGCCCAGTCCTCCCCGCGGGCTATCAGCGTCTGCGTACCGTTATCGGGCGCATCGGCAAGGAACCAGAAGGCGATGCTGTACTCATTGACGTTCAGATTCGGGCGATCTTTGAACTCTAGGTAATCGCCCTGTCCGTCGAACTCGGTCTGGCCGGGCACGTGGAGTACCACTGAACTGGCGGACTCATAGGCGCCAACGTCCACGATTCCGCCGATAATGCGCGGATCGCCCGCAATATCGGTCGTCAAGTCGGCCGGGATCGCCGAATTGTCGCCCCCGTTGATGCACGGCGAGCCGGGCAACAAGCGATAGTCGCCACCAGCTGGATCAACGAACAAGGGATTCGCGTGAGTATTGCCCTCGCCCGGGTCATCGTCCTCGATGCAGGAGTAGGTGGGTGTAGCACCGGACAGGTCGTCGCCGTTGTCCCAGAGGATGCAGTTGACGACCTTGGCCTCCCAATAACGATTGACGATGCCACCGACGCCGTTGGCGGCAGTATTGCCGACGATGGTGTTGTTGATGATCAACGACGAGTCGGAAGCGAGATAGATCGCGCCACCCGTTCCGTTGGTCGCGTTATTTACGATGAGGTTTCCGGCAATCACTGTCAAATAGTCCCAGCTAACCCCAATACCGCCGCCGCCCTCTTCGGCCCAGTTTTCACTGATAACGTTGCCGATAATAGTAGCCGGGTAGTCCTCCCATGTCCAGATCCCGCCACCCCATGCCGCCGTGTTGCGGGAGATAACGTTGTAGGCGACGGTGTTCCACTCATGGCAGGTAACGCCGCCTCCGTCGTCAGTAGCCGTATTGTCGGTAATCGTGTTGTGCGTGATTACGGCGTGGCCGCGGCTGTAAACGCCGGCGCCGTATCGCGCCGTGTTGTCCGTGATCACGTTCTCGCTGACAATTGTATCTGCGGCGCAGTAAATACCGCCGCCGGCGCCCTGAACGGCCCTATTGCCCGTAATCACGTTACCCCGGATGGTCGGCGATGCTAATTGCCGGCAGCGGATCGCACCGCCGTTTTGGGTCGACCAGTCACCGGTCACGTACCCGCCTGTGATCGTGAATCCTTCGAGCACGGAATCTGCGGTTTCCCGGCTGGCGAAATCGAAGCCGCGATGCGGGTCCAGTTCGCTTCCTTGAACATCGATGGTGCAATTGTCTGGCCCGTTCTGGCTGCGCACAGTAATTGCCTTGCCGAGGAACTTGATATCCCGATTCCCATAGCCGGTGTAGGCGCCGTCGAGCACCATCACAATATCACCGAATTGGGTAGCAGCGATAGCTTCCTGGATGGCGTCAAAGGGATGAGCCACCGTGCCGTCTTCCAGGGGATCGCTCACCTCCGGCGTGCCATGGCCCGGATCGTTCGGCGCGTCATCGTCCACGTAGAACGTGCGAGGCCCTTGATACTCATAAGCGCCGATATCTACGGTTATCACACCATCGCCATCGGAGTCGCTGAATCGGTCGAACCCTCGCTGATCGGTCGTCAGGCCGAGGTCCTCGGCGC
The DNA here is from genome assembly GCA_964607575.1 of uncultured Planctomycetaceae bacterium. Lineage (GTDB taxonomy): Bacteria > Planctomycetota > Phycisphaerae > SM23-33 > SM23-33 > BS750m-G57. The sequence goes on from CAZSLS010000069.1 coordinate 17,267, forward strand.
GGGCGTTGCTGCCTGCATCGAGTGCGGAGCTACCGGGAAGAAGAGGGTGTGTCAGCGTGGGACCACCGTTGTCGCTCAGCGGACCAAGGCTGTTCGCGCCGGCCGCCGAGCCAATCAAATTGTGCGAACTGGCGGGGTCGATCGCGCCGGCGATGTCGTTACGCACGCCGTGCGGGTCGAGGAAATTGCGCGCGACGATCGTGTTGTAAATAGTAACGACCGGGTCGTGGTCCTCGTAGAGGAATATCCCGCCGCCATCGGTCCGCGTGCGATTGTTAGTAACGGTGGAGTTCACCAGCAGGGCCGATCCGCTGTTGAGATAGATCCCGCCACCGTACCACCCGGCCGAGTTACCGGAAATGGTCGTCTTGGTCACAGTAATCGCGTGTCGGTAGTTCTGGATACCACCGCCGCCATCCGTGGTCGTGTTACCGGAAATCGTCGAGTTGGTAATGGTCAGCGGGCCCTGGTTGGAGATCCCTCCGCCTTCGTTGTCCGCAACCGTTACGCGCTGCAGCGTGAGGTCGCCATTGTTCGATATGCCTCCATTAAGCGTGTTGGCGATGATGAGCGAGTCGGTAATGGTCATTACTCCGGGGTGGTAGTTTGCGATCCCACCGCCCCCGCGGGCGGAGTTGCCCGTGACGGTAACGTTCGTCAACATCGCCGTACCGAAATTGCAAACACCGCCACCGCCACCTGCGTAGCTTTCGGAGATCACAGACTCGGTCAGTGTGAGCGTACCGATATTGTAGACGGCGCCGCCTGCGGCGTTCGGGCCACCGGCGGGATCTTCGGCCCATCCACCGGTGATCGTCAGACCGGAGATGGATGCAATGGCCCCGCTACCCACATGGAAGACACGGCAGTTATCGTCGGCGTCAACGGTCAACAGGCCCGCACCCGGACCGACAACGTTGACGTTGCTGTCAATCACCAGTTCCCCCAGACCCGCGTCGAGCAGGATCGTGCCGCCGAAGAGGCTGTCGTGGAACTCGATGGTGTCATCAGCGGGCGAACCGGCGGCCAGGGCGAGAGCCTCGCGGAGGCTCAGATCCCCAGGCCCGTAATCGCCGTCGCTCTCATCGACGATCGTCGAGACTATCAGCAGCGGGTCCACGGGCGGAGCAGCCGGCATGGCCGCACCGCTCAACAGCAGTCTGGGTTCGAGGACTTCCAGCAGCGCTTGACGGGAAATGTCCGATTTGCTGAGATGCGCCATGGTGCGTTTCCTTTCGTGAACCGGCCGTGGTACAGACCCTGAGGGTATTATAGACAAACGTGCATCCGAGGAAACATGTTATTGAAAATCAACCGCGGGCGGCATGCCCCCAATTCCCTTCGAATACGGTAAGCCGAAAACGCGTAATAAACGCAAGAAGAAGTCGTAGCGTCAGGAGCCCTTTTTCTTCGCTGGCTTCTTGAGACGAGTGGCTTTTCCTTCCATCCGAAAGATAACCTTGCCCTTGCCGTCCTTTGATGCGACATCCCAATTAAGGGCGTTGTCGTCCACGAAGTGGTGTCTGGCGGTCATTGTGCCCTCCTGGGGAGAACTGGCAACAGAAGTCCACGTGAGGATTTTCGTCTCTGCGTCCCATCGGCCCGTAGCCTCAGTTGTCTGGCCCGTGGAAGAGAACCACCAGAGACGGTAGGACTTCCGCTGCGCATCGTAGGTGTACATCGCCAGCGTCTCCGTTTTGTCCGCATCCCTGCCCTTGCCCCGTTCTTGAACGAACTTTCCGCCGAGTACGCGGCTGTAGGTAAGGTCTGTTTCACTCGTCTTCTTTTCGGGCATCTGCGCGGCTTGCACTATCTTCTGTTTTGACCGCCACGTTCCAATAAACCTGTCGAGTACCTTCTGCTCGGCCGAACGCTTGACCGGTTTGGTCGTCACGGGCTTCTCGACCGCGACTGTCCCCATGGCCAATGCAGAAACCACGATCGCGGAAAGCAGAATCGATATCGAAATCTTCGTTCTCTTCACTGGACATCTCCCGTTGCGTCAAGTCGGTTGATTTGTCGCAGATTATCCTACCGCCCCCCACCGCCTGCGCCTATCACGATATTGGAGTCCTTGGCCTGATGGCCCGCGGGCGAGGGATTCTCTTGACCAATTGACGCCACACCGCAACAATGCATCAGGCAACATCCGACTACTCCACGGGAGAGAATCAATGAGCGCAAGCAAGCAAGTAACAATCGCACTGGCGACATTCCTGACATTCATCGCTGCAGGCTATGCGGCCGACCCGCCCAAGACCACGGGCGTCACAGGCGGACTGGTTGTCCACGTTGGCGCCACCGACGGGAAGAAAACTACCTCGTTTGCCGGCGACGGTTTCGTGGTCCAGGGGCTGTCGACCAGCGGCGACGCTGTCGCTGCCGCTCGCCAATACGTGAAATCCGCCGGTAAGTGCGGGACAGTTTCCATCGCCCTGTTCGACGGCGAGCACCTCCCGTACGTGGACGAACTGGTTAACCTGCTGATCATCTCCGATCACGGAAAAGTTACCCCTGCCGAGATCAAGCGTGCGTTAGTCCCCGGAGGGCGGGCGATATCCAAAAACGGCGGGGTCTACATCAAACCGCGCCCCAAGGCGATCGACGACTGGACGCACTACCTGCACGACCCTGCCGGTACGTCGGTCTCGCAAGATACACTGGCCGGGCATCCGAGAGGAATGCGATGGACGGGCGGGCCGTATTGGGCGCGAAGCCACGAACACACAAACAGCATGAACGCCATGGTCTCCGCGGCTGGGCGGATGTTCTACGTTATGGATGAGGGACCGACCGACTCGATCCAACTCCCCGCCAAAACCTTCCTCACCGCCCGCGACGCGTTCAACGGAGTGGTCCTCTGGAAACGCCCCTTGAAGAACTGGTTCAACGCCCTGTTCCCTCTCAAGAGCGGGCCCGGATGGCTTCCCAGGCGCCTGGTCGCCGTCGCTCAGCGAGTCTACATCGCCCCGGGCTTCGGGCAGGACATCCAGTGTCTCGACGCGGCCAGCGGTAAGGTCATCCGCACATACCCCGACACGCCCAGCACATTCGAACTGATCGTCTCGGACGGGGTAGTATTCGCCGCGGTAGACCCCGACGGTAAACGCATCGACTACCAGCAGGAAAACGCAAACTGCTGGACCGAACGCGGGCGGGCGAGCAAGAGATGGGGATGGACCCCCGAAAACGGCTCGCGCGTTATCAAGGCGATACAGGCCGAAAACGGAAAGGTCCTCTGGACCCGCGAGGGACCCGTGGCGCCGATGACGCTGTCAACCAACGATAAGATGGTCTGCTTCTACGACGGAGCGGCCGTGATCGCACTCGACAAAACCACCGGAAAGCAACTCTGGCAGGCCAACGTAGCCAAGACCAAACTGATCGGCACGGGTTATGGTGGACCGCGGCTGGTCATCTGCAAAGACCGCATCCTGCTGTCGCCGATGGGAAGCATTTTCGCGATCTCGACCAAAGACGGCGAGGTCCTCTGGTCGATCAAGGGCAAACCGCGTTCGGGACACTACAGCCTCGAAGACTTCTTCGTCCTGGGCGACAAGATATGGGTGCTGGGGCGTCGCAACAACGGAGTGTACACTACCTATAGCCTCGTCAACGGTAAACAGCTCGATGTGCATACCAACCCCATCAAGTCCTTCTATATCCACCAGAGATGCTATCCCGGGCGGGCGACGCCGAAGTACCAACTCCCGCCGGTGATGGGTATGACGGTCTACGATATGAAGGCCGACCAGTGGGTCAACAATCACTGGGTTCGCGGGGTCTGCGTTTATGGTGTCATGCCCGCAAACGGTATGGTCTACGCCGGACCGCACGCATGCGCATGCTATTACCAGTCGAAACTGAACGGATTTAACGCACTGTCGCCCGCGGCGCAAACGCCCAAGACGCCGGCGGTTGACAAGAGGATCACAAAGGGACCGGCGTTCGGTAAGTGCAAGGCTTCGGCGCAATCGCCGGCCGCCTGGCCCGTATTCCGACACGACAACACCCGCAGCGGATACGCCAGGACCGACGTACCGGCCGACCTCGGACAGGCATGGACAAAGAAGTTCGGCGCCAAGCTCAGCCAACCTGTCGTCGCCGGCGGTAAGCTCTTCGTAAGCGCCGTCGACGAGCACACCGTCTACGCACTCGACACCAAGTCGGGCCAGGAGAGCTGGCATTTCGTCGCGGGCGGACGCGTTGACTCTCCCCCGACCATCCACGGAGGCATGGCGATCTTCGGCTGCGCCGACGGATCCATCTACGCGCTGCGCGCCAACGACGGGAAACTCGCCTGGCGCTTCCAGGCCGCCCCCAACGACCGCAAGCTGATCTCCTACGGGCAGGCCGAATCGGTCTGGCCGCTGTCGGGCAGCGTTCTGATCCAGCAAGACACGTCGAAGAAGCCCCGCCTGTATTGCGTGGCCGGGCGGTCGATGTTCCTCGATGGCGGGCTGCGAATGATCATCCTGAACCCCGCCACCGGCGAGCTTGTCTCCGAGAACATCATGGACAACCGAGTCCCCGGAACCGACACGGACCTTCAGTCCCTCATGATGGGCAAGCACATGCCCGTCACGTCGCCCGACATCCTCTCCAGCGACGGGCGACACGTTTACATGAAGTCGCAGACATTCACCATGGGCGGTAAGCGCGTGCGCGTCCGCCCGCAGCGCCCCGACACCCAATACGACGAGGAAGTGCATCTGTTCTCGCCGATCACGTTCCTGGACAAGTCGTGGCACCAGCGGACGTACTGGATCTACGGACGCGCCGCCGGAGAAGGATGGGCGGAATTCCAATATCCTCCCAAGCGGGTTCCGTGCGGGCGGATAATGTGCATCGACGAGAAGAACGCATACGCATACGCACGCGACCTCGAACTGCTCTGCAATACTTCGGTCAGCGAATACAGGCTCTACAGCGCGGGCAAGATACCCACTCGCAAGGTGGGCGTACCAGGCATCGAAGGAAAGTGGATCAAGGGCAAACGCAACACCCCAAAAAAGGACCGGCTGGCCGGTAACACTGTAGACTGGAAAAAACTCGCTCAGCAACCCAAAAACAAACTCAGCGCCCTGGACTACAACTGGATCAACGACGAGCCCGACGTGATGGCCAAGGCTATGGTGCTGGCTAACGACCGCCTCTTCATCGCCGGTCCGCGCGACGTAGCCGACGAAAAGGCCCTCTGGGGGCGCTCGAACGACAAGATATTTCAGACAAAAATGAAAGCCCAAGCCCAGTGGCTCAAAGGCGCCAACGGCGGCGTGATGCAGGTATTCGACAAGAAGAGCGGAAAGAAGTTGGCGGAGTACAAACTGGACGCCCTGCCAACCTTCGACGGCCTGATCGCCGCCGAGGGCAATCTATACATGATAACCGACAAAGGTGAGATCGTTTGCTTTAAGGGCAAGTAAATCGAGCCCTCAAATTGGGAGCATTACCTCATGAAACCGGCGAACGTGTTATTGATCGTGGCGATTGCGGTGGTTGTGCTGGCTGGCGGCTTTTGGGTGTTGCAGTTGTATCTCGGCCCGCCACCCCTCACACACGGAATCAGTGTCGTGTTTGAATTCAACCGACCTTCCGATGACATTCGAAGGCTTGAAGGCAGACTTGCCGAACTCAATGAGCGTATGTTCCGCGTGACCAACGAGGAGGAGAAGCAGGGGTTGATCGATTCCGCCGAGCGGATCAAGGCCGATCTCGAGTCGGCCAGAGAGGCCGCGAAATCCGAGGAGTCATTGGCCCGGGAGATGGTTCGCATACTGAAGGAACGTATAGACCCCGATGGTCACTACCGACTCGAATGGCGCCCCGTCAGCACGAACCGCTTCGAAGTCCGCATGCCCCCACCCGATCCCAAGACCATGGAGGCCGAAGACGCCTATCTCCAGGCGATCGCGAAAATAGAGAACCGCAACGTCGGGCGGACGAATATCAGGCGACTCAAGAAGGGGGTGACGACCGTAGAAAAACTCGCCGCCGACGATAAGAAGCTCGCGGGTTTGCTCGGTGATCTCCTGACGGCCCACAAAAAGCTGGAGCAGAAGCGTAACGCCGGCGAAACGAAGATACAGCAGTATATCAGCGACTGGGAAGTGGCCGAAACCAGTGTTCTCAAGCACAACATCGACCTCGATACCCTGAGGAGCATATTGTCCGGTTACGTCAGGCCCGCGGACGTGGCGAAGGTGAAGAACCAGCCCAAGGCCCTGGCCTCTATGAGGGACAAGCAGGAGCTATACACTCGTGCCATCGGGACATTTCTCGAAAAGCACAAGGACAATACCGACAGGACGGCGGCGATAAAGGAGGTCATCGAACTCTACAAGGTATGGGCTGACTTGCGTGGGGAACTCGACAACGCCGACGATCTGGAGCGTCTGATCGCCAACGCCGGCGCCCTGGAGTTCCGCGTTGCACCGGTATCAGCGGGCAATGCGTACGATGGCCAGGAACCGCTTCCTGACTCCGAGAGAGACAAGTACGTCAAGATCCTTCGCGACACTCTGGACAAAGAAGGACCTCAGGGCCTGGCGCGAAGGACCGACCGCTATCTGTGGTTCCCGATACGCGCCGACCGCAAGAGCGGATTCGCTGCGACGGTCACCGTCGACTACGGCGGGCAGAGATACCTGCTGCTGAGCAACTTCAAGGGCAAGACTCTCCTCCATCAACGATATAGCGGCGGATGGGCCTTGACCAATGCCTATATGGCCCAGGACGACAAAGGCATGCCCGCGGTCGGATTCAAAATGAATGAAGCCGGCGCCAAGCTCCTGCACACCCTTACTCTCCATAATAAGGGCGAGCATATGGCGATCCTCCTGGACAACAAAGTCTATTCCGCACCGGTAATCCAGGCCGCCATCTCATCAAACGGTATCATCACGATGGGCACGTTCAGCATGGAAGAAGTCAAAGGGATGATCAATATCCTCCGGGCAGGTGTGCTACCGGCTCGGATCAGGCCGGGTCCGGTATTCGTTACTCCTTTCGGCCCGCCGCCGCCGGGCGCCGAGAAGGGCTCGCAGTCGGGCGGATACTGATATTCCTCTAACTCGCTGGAATGGATGCATGCCGCTCTGGTCATCGTTTGTATATCTATCTTCTCCGCCGAACGTTACTTCTCAGGCGCCGGCTTTGGCTTGTCGCCTGGAGGAGATTGTTTGGCGGCCGGGGGATTGAGGATCTTAACGCGGATACTTCTGAATTTGATCTTCGTTCCGTTATCGTGGAATTCCAATGCGACAAAGCCCTTTTGACGAAATCCGCCACGAGTGTCCTTGTCAACAAATTCGAGACTTTTCGTACCATTGAGGCTATGAGTAATCCGTTTCCCGTCCGCCTCGATACGCAGAGTGTGCCACTGGTTCGCTTTGGCCCGGCCACCGGATGCCCTTTTAACGGAATATCTCCTGGCGGTGCTTGTAGTATAAATGTCCCATAGACCCATACCGGAGATGTCGGCCTGATACCCGCTTACTTCGTACAGCTTCTTTTTGTCCTTATCGTAATCATGGCAGCGATAGTTCACGCCGCTGTTTCCGCGGGCCATGTTGAATTCGACTTCAAGAATGAAGTCTTTGAGTATATGCGAGCGGTTTATCAGGTAAGATTTGTACCCCTTATGATCGCTGCACGCGCCATCGCCTTCAATGAGCCCGTCTTTTACTCGCCAGATCCCCGGGTCGCCCTCCCATCCCTTGAGGTCTTTTCCGTTGAACAGACTAATCCATTCAGCCCCGCCCCGACCGGCCAGCATCGACTTGATCTGCTTTGCGACTTGCTCTCCCAGTTTCCTCTTACCGTCCTTTTTGAAGTGGACGTCATTATCCGCAATTGCATATTGAGCCCGTTTAGGCTTCATGAAAGCATACAGGTCATTTACTTGAATATTATGCTTCTTCATAACCCGCCCAGCCGCATCCAGATATTTCTTCTCCGTCGCCGGATCGACCTTAACCTTACACTTTTTCTCGGCCTCCGGACACGCGGGAGTCGTGGTTACCCAAATGAGCTTCGCCCCGGTCTTCTTGAGACGAATCGCCAATGCATCAAGCCTTTTCTCGTAGGCCGGAGGCGACCTGTCAACTTTCTCGTACCGCCAGCCGTACATGTCCCACAAGCCAAAGTTGAAGAGGATCACATCCCACTTGGCGCTGCCCAGCCATCGATCGATATTCTTGACGCCACGCATTGTTGGACCCGCGTTCCCCGGGCAATGTTTTACAACGGCCTGGCCTTTCAGCATCTCGGCTACGAAGGGGGTATATCCCAGAGAGATTGAATCTCCTATTATCAATACCGTGGGCAACTGATCTTTTGGCGGTGCTTCCTTTGCCATACCCGCCGACACGTTGAGCGAAGTCACAAACAGTACTGCAATCAGTAATTTCTTCATGTTGATACTCCTTATTATGGCGAACGTTTCGTCATCGGACCACCGGCTCGCGCGCTCAGTATCCCACGCGGCGGTTGGTTATGTCAACTGCTGCTAATCCTTCGTGATTTGGAACGTGGGGCTTATCTCGCACCGGGCGGCAGGGCGGAAACCGCTTTAATTTCGCTGGGGATATCGGTACAGTAATGTCCGAGAATCCCAAACGGCGCAAATGACAAAGAATTTCGCCCTTACCCTGGAGCCGCATCATGTTTCGAAACGCCTGGTTATGTGTATTGTTAATCGCCCTTTGCAGCATTTCGATCGCGGCGGCCGATTGGCCCGCGTTTCGCGGGGCGGGCGGTGACGGTATCGCGGCCAAGGGCCAAACCGCGCCGACCAACTGGGGACCCGACAAGAACATTCGCTGGAAGGTTCCCATGCCCCACCCGGGCAACGGAAGCCCGATCGCAGTTGGCGGGCGGGTCTTCGTTACATCAGCCGAAGACAAGGACGGTCGCAAGCGGAGCCTCTACTGCTTCGATGCGCCCAGCGGTAAGAAACTGTGGGTCAAGACCGTCGCTTTCGACCGGGTCATGCCCAAGCACTCGACGAACAACTACAGCCCCACAACCCCGGTATCGGACGGGAAGCGAGTGGTGGTGTGGCACGGGTCGGCGGGTTTGCACTGCTACGATATGGACGGTAAGGTGCTCTGGTCGCGCGACCTGGGGCGGTTCAAGCACCGCTGGGGGTACGGGACCTCGCCGATCATCCACAAGGGACGCGTGATCCTGCACACCGGTCCGGGCAAGCTGGTGTTCGTAACGGCAATCGACCTGAAAACTGGCAAGACCGTCTGGAAGACCGATGAGCCTATCGAAGGCGACAGGCGCCTGAAGGATGAGCAGATGGGGTCGTGGACCACGCCTGTGGTTGTTGATACGAAAGATGGCGAGCGGATCATTGTCTCGATGGCCTGGCGCCTGGTGGCGTACGATGCGCAGAGCGGGAAGATCGTCTGGACGTGTGAGGGAAATCGTCACTCCAGGGGCGCGCTGGCCTATTCGGCGCCCGTCGTTGTCGGCGACATCTGTTTCGTCACCGGCGGTTTCCTGGGCGTCCGCCTGGGCGTGCGTATGGGCGGTAAGGGCGATGTCACCGGAACGCATCGACTCTGGCGATTCGAGAAAAATCCGCAGAACATCGGTTCACCCGTCACCGTCGGCGGATATGTCTTTCGGGCCAACGCACGGAAAGGCGGGCTGGATTGCATCGATCCGAAGACCGGGCAGGTGCAATGGACGCACAAGGGCAAGGGAAACGATTCGACATACTGGGCGTCGATTGTGATGGTGAACGGGCTGCTGTACGCCACGAACCAGAACGCGACAACGATAGTCTACAAACCCAACGCCAAAAAATTCGAACTGGTAGCCGTCAATCGAGTAGACGGAAAATGCAACGCGACACCGGCAGTAGCGGGCGGCCGCATCTTCATCCGAACGCTGAAGCACTTATATTGCATCGGTGACTCAGAATAGACGCATCGAACGTAGTGTAGCGTCCCCTGTTTAATTTGGGTTTTGGGTTTGTTGGAGGTTCGTTTGTTGACGCCGTGGCGGATCCCGGCGTCGCCGGGACGAGGGCGGACGTCCCGTCCTGCCGCTAAACGCAGACATAAACAGTCTTTGCAGATTTGGACCGGAGTCGCCGTGGCGAGAAAAACCGTTACCGTTATTCGGCGGCTTTGCGGATCTCGACAAGGGCGCGGTCGTAGTCGGGGTGGGACGCCACTTCCGGGACGATCTCTTTGTAGAGGAGCGTCGAGTCCTTTCCGATTACGAAGATCGCCCGGGTCAGGAGGCCCATGTCCTTTATCAGGACACCGTACTTGACGGCGAAGTCCTTGTCCACGCAATCGGAGAGGACCTTGGTGCTTTCGACCTTCTCGGCATCGCAGAACCGCTTCTGGGCGAACGGCAGGTCGGCGCTGATGGTGATGACCGCTACGTCGGCGGGCAGCTTGGCGATCTCCTCGTTGAACCGCTTGGTCTGCAGGGAGCAGATGCCCGTGTCGAGGCTGGGAACGGTACTGATGAGGATGGGCTTGCCCGCGAAGTCGGCCAGTCGCACCGGGGCGAACGACATGTCGACGACCTTGAAATCGGGGACGGTGCGTCCGATCTGGATGTCCGGACCGACGAGCGTCAGGGGGTCACCCTTCATCGTGACCACGCCCATTCGCTCGGACAGCGAACCGCCGGAGGTGCATCCGGCCAGGACGAACAGAGCGGCCCCCGCGGCCAGCGAGATTGTTATTATGAAACTGTAATGCATGATCCGACTCCTTTCTCAACGCTTCAGGCGTTTGG
>CAZSLS010000070.1:0-27788 GCA_964607575.1 uncultured Planctomycetaceae bacterium
GAACACGCTGATCGTAATGACCAGCAACATCGCATCCGGAGTGATCCAGGAACTGGCCGAGAATCGCGCCGAGCAGTGGGAGATCGACGCCCAGCTCACCGACGCCCTCAAGCAGCAGTTCCGCCCGGAGTTCCTCAACAGGATCGACGAGACGGTCGTCTTCCACTCGCTTACCCGCGAAGATCTCACCGCGATTATCGATATCCAGGTCGCCGAACTTTCCCAGCGTCTTGCCGACCGGAGCATTACCGTCTCGGTCACAGATCAGGCCAAAGAACTGCTCGGCGAACTTGGCTACGATTCGAGTTTTGGCGCCCGCCCTCTGAAACGGCTGGTCTGCCAGAAGGTCGAGAATCCCCTGGCCTCGAAGCTGATCGCCGGCGAGATATCCGACGACTCTCGCGTACTCGTGGATGCCAAAGGCAAGACGTTCACGTTTGACATCACCGGCGCCGAGACTGGAAACTGATTTTGAGCCAGGCCGCGGTTACTGTTCGAACTGTTTTTTGCGGGCAGCCTCCGCCAGGTTCCACGCTGCCCTGAACCAGGCCGGAAGTTTACCCGACAGGTCTTCGTAAGTCTCGCCGAGCCACCTTTCGAGGTCTTCGGCGTTCTGGAAATCCCTGGTTCGCAATTGTCCAAGCAGCACAAATGCCTTTGGGAAATTCGTCGGAATATCGCCCAGGTAGTGATCGTCTGGATCATCGTCCAGGAGATACTCATATCGCTGAACATCGGCTACGAATTCCTCGATGTGCTTGAGCTTCAGAGTGGTCTGACACAAGAGAGCAGCCATGAACATCGCGGTATGATCCGGCGGAAGATGTTCCAGCGCGTCGCGCGCGGTGCGTACCAGAAGCGGCATGCGGGAAGGGTTGTCCTCGCGGTCCAAGGCGTAGGTGTAATTGGATACAGCCCACATCTCTATTCCCTGGTGTTCGCGCCAGTCATCCATCCAGTTGCGCAGAATTGTCAATTCCGGATCTGGAATGTCCAGCAGAACGTGGGCGATGCACATCCATAACGGTGTCAGGCGCCGGCAGATATCCTTGTGGGCTTCCCAGTAGTTCAGGACAAGCGGTCTGTATCCGTTATCGTTGAAGTAGTCTAGGATAGCGGCCCGCCCCTGTCCGCCGTCCCAGTTGCTCTCGTGCAGCTTGTCCAGAAGTGTCTGTAATACGAGGATATGATGCGAGGGCTGAAGCTTAAGCCAACTCTTGCACCTCTGCCACAACGTCCCCCGCCGGGCTATCAATTGTATGGACGCGACAATATGTTCGATTGCCCGTCCGTGCAGTTTCTGCCCGCTCAGTAGCAGGTCCACTCCCAGTTGCACCGTCTGACCGGCAAGTGGTGACTCCTTGACGAGTTCCCATGTTCTGTCCAGGGGCCAGTAACCGTGTTCATTGGGAAGCGTCCAGAGTCTGGGTAGATACTGCTGGATTTCATCGCCGCGGTTCTGGTTGATCGCCAGATGCAACCGGCGCGCCACCACGAATTCCGACAGCGACCTGACGGGGTAGATTGCTTCTATCACGCCTCGGGCTTCGTCCCAGCGCTCCTGCCTGCACAGCACATCGAACCGGCGGGTGTAGGTGATCTCGTTTTGCGGGAAATCGTGCAGCAGTTGATCCCACTGAGGGTCCAGATCCGCCGGCGCTGCCCCGGCCTGTTCGAGGAGCGACAAGCGTCTGGCCGAAGCGTCGGGGTCCTGCTGTATGCAGGGCACGGGGTCATCGAGGTACTCTCTAGCCAAGTCCCATGATTCTTCCTGCTCGATCCACTTCATCAGTTCGCCCCAGCCCCACGAGTAGGCCGGCCAGCGGCGAACCACATCGCCCATTTCCCGGATTGCTCCGGGCGTATCACCCTCGATCTGCCTGATGGACGCCAACTGCGCGTGGACTGGAGCGGGATCGTTTCCCAGTTCCAGCATATTACCGATAGTCTTACGTGCCAGCGCGTAGCGCCCCGAACGGGCCTGCAGATCCGAGAGCATGTCGGCGGCTTCGAAAAGGGCGGCATTGCATTTCAGGGCGGTTTGCAGGGCCTCTTCGACTTCCTGCAGGTCGTTGTTGATCCGGCAGCGTTGCAGGGTATGGGCGAGCAGGAACCAGCAGTACGCCCCGTCGGGGAATATCTCCACGCCTTTTCTTGCCAACTCGACGGCCAGTTTGTCCTGATCCAGGGTCAGTGCGACATCGATCGCGTTTCGGCGCAGAGAGATGTTGCGAGGCATTTTCTCGAGGCCCCGTTGAAGCAGGTCAAGGGCGGATTGATGATCGCCGAGCCGCTGGTAGATTCCCATGAAATCCAACCACGCTCCCTGATCCATGGGCGTGCGTTGCAAACCTTCCTGCATGATGGCGATTGCCTTGTCGCCCTCGTTTTCGCGAAGGTGCATTCTTGCCAGGAATTCCCTGGCGCGACCGGATCGCGGATTGCGCCGCAGCAGATCCTGCCAAACCTGAATCTCGCGTTGGGTATCCATGAGAACCGAATATGCGTCAGCCAGTGAGAACGCCACGTCGAAATGGTTTGGATATCGAGTTGCGGCGGGCTCCAGCAGTTCGACCACGCGAGTTGCGTCGGATCGCCCCTGTCCGTAAAACAGCAGCAGATCCGCGTGTGCTTCCAGCAATTCCGGATCTTCGGGCAGTTGTTCCCGCCACCGCTGCACCGCGGACTCGGCGGCTTCGACACCGAAGGATTGTGCCAAACGGAACGCCATTGTCCGCGCGTGGTGGAGAGGTCCGATGGTGTTGAGCAATCGCTGTTCCAACTTCCCGGATATCTCCAGCAGTTGTTTCCGATCCAGGTGATCGCCGAGGTCCCACACGCGCCGGTACCCGTACTCTTCGGACGGATCCAGGGCGATTCCTTTCATGAAGGCCTCCAGCGCCTCGGCGTAATGCCCGGTGGCTTCGAGAAGATTGCCCCTGAACCACCAGGTTGCATTGGAGTACGGATCCAGTTCGCCGATTCTCTCTGAGATCTGTTCGAGTTCCACCATGGTCGAGCTGCGTCTCTCGACGGTTTGAAGACCGTATTCCCTCAGCAGGGAATAGCCCAGTTCCCGCCAGGCCCAACTGTCCAGCGGATTGCGGTCCAGTCGCTTGCGCAGAAGATCGGATACTTCTTCGTCCCGGTTGTCGGATTTCAGGACGTCGAGATACATGTCTTCGATGCTCTCGTCGTCGGGCCGCTGCTCCTGCCATGTTTTTACGAGATCCAGTTGTCCGGCCCGGCCGTGCAGATTGAGATAGATCGACAGAAATACGTCGCGTGCAAATGGGCTGTTAGGGCATTCGTCAATCCACTGCAGGCCAAGTGTGTACGCTTCGCCCCATACTCCCTGTCCGACGTGGAACAAGACTGCGGCCTGGAGGTATCGGGCCCGGTCGGGGGTCTTGCCCAGTATCTCCAGGGCGCCGCGTGCCTCTTCCCAGCGTCCCATGCGGCTCGAGAACGATACGGCGAAACTCAGCAGGACCGGATCGTTCGGGCGATTCTGCATCGCCCGGGCCATGGTTTCGATCGCTTCCTCGCATCGCCCGTAGCCTTCCAGGGCGTCTATGTAGGCGACCCACGGGTTTCCTCCCTTGAGGCGTTCTCCGAGCTCTCTTACGCGTTGGAGGAGGAAGTCGAGTCCATCCTGTTCGCGACCGACGCGGCGGAGCGTGTCGCAATATGCTCTGGCGAAATGATCGTTTTCGTATTCCAGGCATGCCCCCACTCGATACGCAAGCAGCGCTTCGTCGTGCCTGCCCTGGCGGACCCTGAGGTCTCCCAGTACGTGATAAGCCATCGCCAGAGTCGGGTGCTGCCGGATCGCGCGATGCAGGAGGACCGCGGCGCGATTGCTGCTGTCGGCGGACTGACCGAAGTAATCTGCATACTGCGTCAGATACACCGCCGGCGGACGTCGCCAGGGTTTGCGAAGGTCGACTGAAGGCAGCCTGCCTCTTTCGACCAGTTCCCCCAGGGCGTCACGCACGCGGGCAGAATTGCGGGTCGCCCGCAAACTGCCCAGCAGGTCGTTTCGCAGGACGATATTCACGGGCCACTGCCCAAGCAACTGCTCCTGGATATCGATTGCTTCCGCCAGATTCCCCTGTTCGACCCGGGCAAGGGCGCCCAGGCGCTTCACTGCCGGATGATCGGGCAGCAGTTCGACATAATCGCTCACCACCGAACATGCGGCCTGGGGGCTTTGAGTCTCCCGCGCTTCCCAGAAGTCCGCCGTCGCCTGGGCGGGGACATGGCTCTGGTAGGGAACGATCTCGAGCCGATCGGCCTGGTCGGCAGGGACGATCGCAATTCCTTCCGGACCGATGGGGCGTTCCTCGTCGGCGACGTTCTCCAGGAACATTTGCACCCAGCGATAAGAACCGGGATCGTGGATGATCAGCAGACCGGGCGCTTCGTCGAGCCCGATTGCGGCGGTAGCATGCGAACCGCCGTCGTAGTTGTTGCACAGTACAAATGGGATTCCGGCGGTGATGAGTTTTTCGGCGAGTTCCGGCGTCACGACGAATGTCCGGCAGGCCATTTGGTGTTGCTCGAGCCATTTCACCGCCCGCCAGGTCGCCGTCCCGTCATATGTCAGTTCCCGTGCAAGGGCGTCGTCGTCCAGTTCGATCCCAAACGCGCTGACGACCGTTGCGATACTGCTGGGGAGGCACGTGTTGTGTTTCTGGTGTACGGGTTTGCAGGGCAGGAGTATCTGCTTGCCATCGGGGGTCTTCCGGAGATTCTCGCGAACCCGCTTGAAGAAACGGGACTGCACCTGGCTGGAATACTGTTCCAGCGCGGATCGATCGTTTTTCAGCAGCGCCAGGTCTAACTGGTGATGAGCAAGCAGGCGTCGGGTCTCGCGATCCTGCAGCGGCATGAGGTGTTCCATCCTGCCGAGCAGTTGCTCGGCCTGGGACGCCAGTTGCGAACGCCGATCGGGGTTCCTCTCGGCGATTCCCAGCAGCATGTGAACGGTGATCGACACAACTTCATGGGACTGGCAATCGGTGGCGACAGGTACGAGCGTGTCGGCGGCCTGCTGGTGCTCTCGCATCTTGGACATGACGTGACTGTAGATAGCCACCGCCGCGGGCATACTGGTCCTGGAAGCCATCAGTTCTTCTGCAATCGTGCGGGCTGCATCCCACTGATCCATGTGGATCCGAAGCCAGCCTTCACATACCGAGACCCACGGAGCCTCGGACGAATATTCCCGGGCCTGTGCAATCCGTCGCTGGGCCTGGTCGAAATCCCTGACGTACGCCAACCAGCAAGCGTTGTCGGCAAGCCAACCGGCGTTCATGTCCGCATCGTCAGTCGCCAGCAGGGGGACCTTTTCGAAAATTTCCAACTGCTGTAGAAGATTTCTGCGGTCGACACCGCAATTGAAGGTGAAGTGCATGACCGCCGGATCGTCGGGCGCCATTTGTCGCGCGTGGCGAAAAAGCCAGCGACACAACCGGTACCCGCCGACCCGCCTGGAGATTCGCCCGGCGTGGACTACGTCTTGGGGCTGGAGTTGGTCGAGTACTTCCCGCCGCCAGAACGGACGGGCCTTCTCGTAGGTATCGAGATACAGGTCCCGATCGTATAGCTCCAGTAACTGGCCCGAAGTTAATTCCATTGACTTACCACCCTCTAAATAAAACTCTCGAAGTTTGCTGTAATTCCGGCCTGTCGATCGCTCAGGACAGCGGTCTTAAATGACAGGTCCCCACGCGGATGGCCGAACCGAGGACATTGTATCGAGGCTTTTGGTGAACTGACAGGAGAAACTCGATATTCGTGCGTATTCTATCGATCGGTCCCTGCGGCCAGCTTGCAGGCATCCTCGGCCAGCGCCAATGCGCCGAGCCCGTTCGATTCGTCAATTTCGCGGCGATGCGTGTTGTCGCGGATATAGGCGACCTGGTCGACCAGCAGGTCTCGCACGCTGTCGGCGTAGACGGATTGTTTATCGGGTTGTGGGATGTAATGTAAACGAATACGCTGGCTTACTTGCCTTCTTACCCCGCGGCTGGGAAGGGTCCCTATGTCCGGGCCGAACGTTTCGATCACGTCTATTTGTGCTCCCGGGCAGATATCGAGCAGTTGCTCGCGACCGCCGTCGTCGACTACCGCGTCAACGGTCATTTCCAGCGGAATCCACCCGTTTATCCAAATGTCTCCCAGTTCGCAGACGATGTGGTGGGTGGTCCTGTCCATCATGGCCAATTGATCGAAACCGTGGTAGTGGTTGACCACCGCGCCGCAGTCGTGGCGGACCGTACACATCACGCGATCTTCCTGCGTCGTGCCCGGGCGGATTTCGGTGTGCGCGTCGATAACGTTCCCGTCGCCGAGGAGGCAATTGTAGAAATCGAAGAAATGTACCCCGTGCTCAACGAAGATACCGCCCGATATTTCCTTGTCCCAGAACCAGTGCTCCGGGACGAGCATCGAGTCCGAGGCGTTGTTGGTCAGGCGACCGGTGAGAACGGAGCCCATTAGCCCCGAATCGATGATCCGCTTGACTGTACGGGTCACCATGTTATATCGCAGGACGAAGTTCACCGGGGCGATGGTTCCGCTGTCGGCCGCCGCGGTCAGCATCTCCGAAGCTTCGGCGAGATTCATCGCCAGGGGCTTTTCGCACAGGACGTGTTTCCCTCCGCGTGCGGCGGCGAGGACCAGCTCCCGGTGCGACGACGGCGGCGTGGCGATGTGAACGATCTGTACCGAATCGTCGGCGATCAGTTCGCGCGGGTCGGTGTATGCGGGCACGGAGAAGTCCTGTCCGAACGATTCGGCGACTTCCGTTCGAACGTCGGCGACGGCGGCGGCTTTGACGCAGTCCAGTTTGCTATAGGCATCCAGGCAGAACAGCCCGAATGCTCCGCATCCGATTAATCCCAGTCCCAGCGGTTCAGAGTCGGTCATGATATTTCCCTTATTCAAGGTGTAGTTTCGGTAGTTCTGTGTCTTTCGGAGTATTATATGCGACCGGGCGGGGGTACGACAGCCGCAAAGCATATCGCCCGCCGCTTGACGCAGGTATTAGACGTATGCGATAATCATGACCTCACTGGACGTAATTCCAAGGTTTTTCATGCTCAAAGCACTAGGCAAGATATTCTTGAAGCTTATCGGCGGAACGCGCAACGAGCGCCTGATCCGCAATCGCCTGGACTATGTCGTTACGAAGATCAACCCGCTCGAATCGGAAATAAGCGATCTTTCGGAGTCGGAGTTGCTCGCTCGCAGCGAAGACTTGCGCCGCAAACTCGCTGATGGCGTTCCGCGCGAGCAGGTCAGACCGGAGGCTTTCGCGCTGATACGGGATGCCTCGCGGAGAGCGCAGAGCCACCGCCAGTTCGACGTGCAACTCGTTGCGGGCATGGTGCTTGACGAAGGTTCGATAGCCGAAGAGGCCACCGGCGAGGGAAAGACCATTGCGTGCTATCCGGCGATATATATGGCCGCTCTCGAAGGTATGCACACTCACGTCATCACGACCAATGACTACCTTGTCCAGATTGGCGCCAATTTCGCCAGACCCATATTCGAACTCCTCGGCGTCTCGGTAGGGTACATTACCGTCGGCATGGAGACATTCGAGCGAAAAGAGAACTACGCCTGTGACGTCACTTACGGGACGAACAGTGAGTTTGGCTTCGATTACCTCCGCGACAACATGAAGACTTCGGTCTACCACCAGGCTCAGGGTCCCCTGGATTTCGCGATTATTGACGAAGTTGACAGCATTCTCATAGACGAGGCCCGCACCCCGCTTATCATTTCCGGACCGGCCCACGGAGACACCGACCTCTACAAGAAGGTGAACTACGTCGCTCGCCAACTTATTAAGGAAAACTACTCGTGGGATCAGGCCAATCGCCGCGTCGAGTCGCTGGATCGCCAACTGAAGACTATGCTCGGCGAACGGGGCAAGGCCAAAGGCTCCGCCTCCGACAAGATCGCCGCGAAGATCGAAGCTCTGCAGGGCAGTCTGACCAAGGCCCGGACCACCCTCGCCAGTGAGGTGAAGCTCTACAAAGTCGAGAAAGACCGCAAGTCGGCCCACATGACCCACGAGGGTACGGGGGTCGCCCAGGAAATCGCCGACGTCGGAAGTTTTTACGTCGGGGCCAATATGGCATGGCCCCACATGATGGAGCAGTCCCTCAGGGCGCACCTGGTCTACGACCGCGACAAGGATTACGTCGTCCAGAACGGAGAGGTCATCATCGTTGATGAGTTCACCGGACGGTTGATGGAAGGGCGGGAATGGTCCGACGGGCTGCACCAGGCCGTCTGCGCAAAAGAACGGATCGAGGTAAAGAAAGAGAACCAGACCCTGGCGACCATTACGCTCCAGAATTTCTTCAAGCTGTACAAGAAACTGGCAGGGATGACAGGTACCGCCATTACCGAGGCGCCCGAATTCGTCAAGATATACGGTCTGGACGTAGTCTGCGTTCCTACGCACCGCCCCGTGAACCGGATGGACCACGACGATCGTATCTATGCTGATGGAGACGCCAAGCTACGCGCCCTGGTCGAAGAGATCGACGGCGTTTCGAAGGGCGACAGACCGCGCCCGGTTCTGGTGGGCACGACGAGTATCGAAAAGTCAGAACGCCTTGCGGAGATGCTCAGGGACAAGGGTACAAAACACCAGGTACTCAACGGACGCGTGAACGACGCGGACAAGGAAGGCGAGATCGTAAAACTTGCCGGACTGCAGCAACTGGACGAGGACTCTGGAAAGATGGTCGGTACTGTGACCATCGCAACCAACATGGCCGGGCGAGGCACGGACATCAAACTGGGCCCGGGCGTAGTCGATGAAAGGTGCAAGGTACCCTCCGACGAGGACCTCATGTCGATGGGCCTCGAACCCGATCCGCTATATCCCGCGGGCGTGAACAAGTGCTGCATCAATTGCGATCAGTACCAGGCCGATCCCAACTGCGCAAAGTGTTTCAAGCCGAAGATAGATACCGTCTTCCCGCTCCAGGGGCGGACTGACTGCCGAGAAAAAGTACCCTGCGGTCTCCACATAGTCGGTACGGAGCGCCACGAGGCCAGGCGTATTGATAACCAGTTGCGAGGCCGCGCCGGACGCCAGGGCGATCCGGGCTCCAGCAGATTCTTCCTGTCGATTCGCGACGAACTGCTGTCGATATTCGCCGGCGAATGGACGCTGAAGATACTGAGCTTCCTCGGTTTGCAGGGCGACGTGGCGATCGAAAACAAACGCGTGTCCAAGGGTATCGCGCGGGCGCAGAAGAAAGTTGAAGAGCGCAACTTCGAGACGCGCAAGAGCCTCCTGGAATACGACGAGGTAATGGACCATCAGCGTCACCGCTTCTACTCCGACCGCCAGCAGGTACTCGAGGGACGCGACCTGGAAGGTATTGTCCGCGAGATGATAACTGAGACGGTCGACGAGGCTATCGCCGACTACCTCGCCGGAGACTATCGCCAGCGCCGCATCGCCGAATGGGCTCAGCAGAACCTGCAACTGCCCGTTCGCCCCGATCAGATTCGAGCCAAGGGTCCCGAGAGCCTGGATGACCTGATACATTCTCTCAAATCCCGCCTCAAGGATGAAGCTACCAGCACCATCGCGATAACGCTTGGCGAATACATGGACGAAGACATCCCGAAGGAGCAGTGGAATATTGATGGCCTGAATAGTTGGTTCGATGGTCAGTTTGCGTGGAAACTCATCGATGAGGAATCCGACGAGGAATCTGAAGAGCCACCCGAAGAGGAGACCGAAGAGGAGACCGAAGAGGAGACCGAAGAGGAAACCGAAGAGGAGACTGAAGAGGAATCGGAGGAGGAATCGGAGATTCGCCCGGAGGATGAGGAAGCTCGGCTCAACGAGGAGGTCGCCGTCCGCATCGACGAACTCAAACTCCACCAAACGCCTCTGTCGACTTACCTGGCGGAGGATTTTCCGATTAGTTCCATTGCGTCCTGGGTACAGGGGAAATTCGATACCGAGTTGACCGTGGATGACCTTGGTGGCGCCGGTGCGTCGCAACAGAATGTCAGAGAAGTGATCTTGGCGAAGGTTGCCGATTTGTACCATCGCCGCGAGATCGAGTATCCGGTCGAAAACGCCACCATGATGCTCGACACGAGATCCGACGCGGTGAAAGAACGCGCCGTCAAATTCCTGGTTGAACGGGCGAACCTGAAGTACGACGCGGATCTGAAGGTCGAGGATTACATGGACGCAAGATCCTCGAACCAGCCCGATCGCCCGAGCCTGACCGAACGCCTGAAGGAATTGTCTGAAGCATGGTCTCGGGACGAGCGGCTCGACGAGTATATTCGCCAGGAGGTGGGTGACTCCCCGGACGCGACGGCCGCCGTCGGATTTGCCATGTCGCGCTTCGATGCGGAAATGGTCGAAAGCGATTTCGACGACGATATTCTCGGCGGGCTCAGGGATGTCGGATGCAAGTACTTCCGGGACGATATGACCAGGCTGGAACGCACCGTGCTGCTCCGGGTATACGATCTGTCGTGGAAAGATCACCTGCTGAACATGGACAACCTCAAGGGCGGTGTGGGCCTGCGGAGCTTTGCCGAGCAGGACCCGCGAGTGGTCTACAAACGCGAAGGGGCCAGGCAGTTTCGCGAGATGCTCGCCGGCGTGCAGCAGAAGGTTACCGGCGATATCTTCACCGCCCACCTGGGGTCCGAAGAGGAACAGAGGGAAAACGCTTACGATATCTCCAGCGCCGAACACGAGCATCTCAGCGGATACGGCCATCTGACCGAGGGAATGGCCGTCCAGACCGCCGCCGACGTCATGGCCCGACCGCAGCAGATTGTCAGAGATACTCCAAAAGTCGGACGCAACAATCCATGCCCGTGCGGTTCGGGTAAGAAATACAAGAAATGCTGCGGTAGGAATTAACGCAAAAAAGGATCGGTAGAAATGGCCAGAGATAAGATCGGCGAGCGCAGAACAAGGCTCGAGGAAGACAAGAAACGAGACGAGTGGTTTCGCAAAGGCATGACCGCCGACGAGATCAACGCCGAGCAGGAACTTCTCGATAACACGCCCCCCGTCGAGCCGATAAAGGTCGACAAGATACCCGGGCGCAACGATCCGTGTCCGTGCGGTTCGGGCAAGAAGTACAAGAAATGTTGCGCCCTGAAGCAGGGCGATTGAAAACGATTGTTTAGAACGCGAGAGGCCGCTGATGTCCATCCAGAAAACATGCAGGCTCGCACTTGCAGACGGGCTGATTCTTACCGGAAAAGTATTCGGCGCCGAAGGTTCCGCCGACGGCGAGGTCGTGTTTAACACGGGTATGACCGGTTACCAGGAGGTACTCACCGACCCCTCGTACGCCGGGCAGATCGTCACGATGACCTACCCGCTGGTGGGCAATACCGGTATCAATGTCGAAGATATCGAGAGCTACGATCGCAAGATCCAGGTCCGCGGTTTCGCGATCAGGGAACTTTCCCCGATAGTCAGCAACTTCCGCTCGCAGCGGTCGCTGGAAGACTACTTCGCCGACGAGGGGATCATGGGGATCACCGATGTCGACACGCGCGCGCTTACCAGGCACATTCGATTGACCGGCGCCGTAGGCGGAGTCCTGAGCACCGAAGAGGTCTCTGACACCGAACTTGTCGAGCGGGCCAAAGCGTTTGGCTCGATGGCGGGCAAGGATATGGTCACGCATGTCACGCCCGCCGAAGCATACGACTGGCCCGACGGATACGTAAGCCAGTTTGCCCAGGGCGCCCGCGAGCATGGCGAAAAGATATACAACGTGGTCGCAATCGACTGCGGCGCAAAGATCAATATTCTGCGGAATCTCGTCGAGTGCGGCTGCAAGGTTCGCGTCGTCCCCGCAGCCGCGTCGGCTGACGAGATCCTCGCAGCCGGGCCCGACGGCGTGTTCGTATCCAACGGACCGGGCGACCCATCCGCCGTGACGTATACGATCGACACGCTAAAGGGCCTCGTAGGCAAGGTCCCGATCTTCGGGATATGCCTCGGTCATCAGATGCTGTCGCTGGCGCTGGGCGCCGAGACGTACAAGCTGAAGTTCGGTCACCGGGGCATCAACCAGCCCGTGCGTAACCAGGCCACCGGGAAAGTCGAAATCACCAGCCAGAATCACGGTTTCGCCGTGGACGACGCATCCCTGGCCGCCAGCGGCGCCCGGGTAACGCACGTGAACCTCAACGATGATACGGTCGAGGGTTTCACGCATCCCGACAGCGCCGTATTCAGCGTCCAGTATCACCCCGAGGCCTCCCCCGGTCCCCACGACGCGACGTACTTGTTCGACTGCTTCCGCGACATGATGGAAACCGGATCAGCCCCGAGCGCCGAACAAATGCACACCGCCCAGGAAAGACTCGCCAAAGCCAGTTTCCGGCAGAGGGTTCCACCCGTCCGTTAGCGGCAGGGGCCATGCGTCTGCCTGTTCCCGACTTGTGCTTCGCAGCGAAGCACCGCTTCGCGGAGTAGTACGCGGTCGGGATTGTTGACTCTCTTTACTCGTCGTCATCGTGATCCGCGGAGAGTCCCCGCTGCTGCTGTATCTGCTCGAGCATCGCGAGGAATTCAGGTGCGAGGGAATCCGGTGAAGGGGATTCAATCTCAGCAGACAGCCCATCGCCGAGGAGATGGTTCAGCCAATCGATGCCATGCCCGGACGCCTGGGCCAGTTCCGTTGTGGCGCCGGGTCGTTGGCAATACTCGCTCCAGGCGCGAAGCCATGGGGCGCAATGGCGATCCTTAAAGATGCGGGCATGATCGGCGGCGCTGAGGCGGTTGCTGCGCGTCCAGCGATCGAACAGGACCTTCCGATAGCGACTGGTAACGGTGGAAGCCGCGGCTGTGCCCAGTTTGGGGAATTCAACTTCCGGGCACCATGTCTGGGTTACGTTTTCTATGTGAATCTTAAGATTCCGCTCTTCTAAATTAATATCTGACTTACGTTTGGCTTGAGCCGGAGTCAACTGCTCGCCGTACGCCTTTTCCACACTATCGTTGAGGGGCTCGAGGTAATCCACGTCTTCTACCGGGGCTATCAGTTGGGCAAGCATGTGTTCGAGCCTCAGGCCGCGGGCCTGTTGGACCAATGACCGCTCGAACCCGGGGATTTCACTATCGGCGGAGGGTGCTATTTTCGCCATCAGTCCCCGTGCGAAGATGGTCTCGCGCAGCAGGGTTTCGGTCTCATTCTCGATGCCCTGGCCCGGGTTGCCCCCCGGACCGCCGTAATGCAACTGCTCGTGGTATATGACCGACACCGCGAGAAACGGATGGTGAAAGAGGCGGAAATAAATGCCCATCGAGTTCGGTACGGAGCGGTCGCGGACTTTCAGGTATCGCTGCTCGACCGGTCCGACCTTCAGGGGAGGGGTGTAGCGCGTCCACCATTCCAGTTCGCAACCGTCCCTCACGAACTTGCCAATGATCTGCCGCTGATAATCGAGACGCATCAAACGCAGGGGGTATCGCTCGAGGAACTCCAATGCTCCGGGTATATGCTCGCCTATGAGAGCGACTGTTTCCTCCAGCGGGCAATCGGACGAGCCTCCTTCCGCCGCCTCACCGGCTTGCCCGCCCGTGTAGGTCCCCTCGGCGATGTCATCCATCCATTGCAGCCCGTCACGGAGCGCTTCGACGAAGTCCTCCCACTCGGAACCGGGTAACAGTTGGACCCGCCGCTCGCAGAAGTCGATGGCATTATCGC
This sequence comes from uncultured Planctomycetaceae bacterium, assembly GCA_964607575.1. GTDB lineage: Bacteria > Planctomycetota > Phycisphaerae > SM23-33 > SM23-33 > BS750m-G57. The sequence goes on from CAZSLS010000070.1 coordinate 13,749, forward strand.
CGCCGGCGGCTTTGCTTATGGTCTCGAAGATCTCTTCCCGGGTGGGCTCATCCAGATTCCCGCGCGTCAGCAGGAAGTGAAGCCCCCACGCCGCGCCCTGGCGGACGGTTGTCGTGTAGGCCTGGGAATCACCCAGTACCTTAAGCAGGATATACCCCGGCGAAAACTTCCGTTCACGTTGGCGCATTCGACCGTTTATCAGTTCGGTCGACTCTTCGATCCGCTTTGACAGATTGGCAATTTGATCCCTCAGCGCCTTGAGTTCGCGCTCCTGCTTATCCTTGTCATCACCTTCTATCAAGGCATTGTGTTCGTCAATCAGTTCCTCGCACTCGGTTATCCACGAGGCACGTTGCGCCCTTATCGGCCCGAGATCTTCGGTAATCAGCTCATCCTGTTCGAAGTTGTGGTAGTCATTATCGCAGGCGGCGCTCAGTCCCAGCGCGGTGGCTACCGCACTGGCGACGGCTTCGAGATGCGGATCGGCCTTGCCGTTGGGGTCGTTGGATTTGCGGACCGGCGTGGCCACGCGTAGCCAATGCCACCGCAACGTGGAGACATTCTCAGCGGAGGGGTCGTTCCTGGCACGATTGGCATTTTTGAGGATCGACGCATAGTAGTCCTGGAAATCCCCCTGTCGATCTTTGGATCCCGCACGTGCCTTCCCGCCGACCGCTCGCTTTCCAGACACTGCCGCAGCGAGCAGCGCAACGCCAAGTAGAGACACTGTTAGAACAGTGCCCGCGATCGTCAGTCCAGTCACTTCGAATACCCCGACCATCTTTATTTCTCCAATCACCCTGTGCCTGTACAGGAGTTTTAAGCCAAGTAAAGTGAAAACCGGGAAAACCGGTTGAACTCGAGGTTTTCCGCTTACTGGAAGGAATTCTCAGCGGTCATTGTCTCTCTTGCCCCGCCCGGATGCAAGCGTGATTACATCCCCAAGGCCTCAACGGGGGAGTTTCTGTTGTTCCCGGGCTCTGGTTTTCATGCGTTTGTTCGCCTCGGCGATGACTTTCAACATGTAGCTTCGCTTGTTGTCGAATGTCACGTTCCAGTCCTTATTCTGCCCCGCGTGGTCGAAAACCCACACCGCCGAAAGAGGGACCCTGTTTGCCTCGATGGCATTGACGAGTTCCAGGAACCTGGCCCGCTCCTCGTCCTTTCCGAGTGTCAGGGGAGCGCCAAACTCCCCGATGAACAGAGGCTTCTTCGCCTTCAAGGATATCTTCTGTATCGCCTTCACCATGCTTCTGAGATCATTGGCCTTGGCGGAGTACTTGTTATTCGCCAACGGATAGGTATGGACGCAGATCATGTCGAATGGGTCGGGATTGTCCCTTCGGAGTATCTCCTCGAACTGTTCGATCGAATCGCTCTTCCAGCTTCCCTCTTTCGAGTTGTGGTATGCACTGGGGCGGGGGACCGAATTGCCCGTGATCAAAACTCGATGCCTGTCGTACTTACGCACGGTTTTCGCGAATTCGGCGTAAACCCTCAGCATGGCCTTCGATGACAACTCGTCTCGCTTGGTTCGCTTCCGGGCGGTTTTCAGCCCGGGCCAAACCGGCGGGCGATGCCTGGAGGCATTTGGCAGATCGGCGTGCAGGTTGTATTCGTTCCCCAACTCCCATGCCCAGATGGCCCGCGAACCCCTGTAACGCAGGACAACTTCCTTCGTATACTGGCGAATGAACGCGATGGTCTTACTGTCGCGGTTACCGAGTTGGTCCATTGGCTCGCCGACGATGTCCGGAACGGTCGACATGTGCCAGAACAATGATGGTATCAAACCGATCCGGGCGGTCTCGGCCGATTTGACCACACCGTCGAGGAGTTTGAAGTACGCTTTCTTGTCGCGCAAATAGAGATCCCAGTCCACCGGCCAGAATCCGCAAGCCATGAAACGGACAAACGGTATACCCGCATCTGAGAGACGCTCCAGACCCTTCCGGTGGGATGCGTCAGCCGGTTTCTTGAGCCTCCGGTGGAACAGGCTGAAGTAGTTCACCCCGATGCCCGAATAGGGCTTTCCCCGCAAGACAAGAATGCCCCGGTTGGCAGACAGCCCCGGTGGTTGCTTCGTTGTTTTCGCCGGCTCGGCGGAACCCACCAACGTCGCCGCACAGACCACGAGTACCGCGACACAGACCCGGGCCATTATGGATCGCTCCGTCATGTCAGTTCCTCATGCGAGCCTTCTTCAAGTCGGCGTAGCTGATGAGATTGATGCGCAAGTCCTTGATCTTCTTCTTCACTTTGTCGCTTACGAATAGCTCAGTAACCGCATTCCGGTCTTTGGCGACGTCGTAATATCCCTTGTGGCCGATGGCTCGCATTTCCGCGGTGTCCAGACCCGGATGCTCTACGAAAAGATACGTGCCCGGTTTCAGAGCCTCGAGCGCCTTGATGAATTTGTCAGTTCGCTCCTGCCTGGTTTTCGCCCCTCTGTAGCCGCCGAACCTTCGCACGCCGTATTTGGACGTCGAAATATCGAGCTTGTATTCCCCGGCCAGCTTCTTCCAGAGTGCTTTGACTTTGGGGTCCCAACTCCCGCTGCCCATGTGGCCGGTCATATGGCTGACGCGGGGGATCTTGCGAACGGCCAATTCAATCTGGGCTCGCATCTCCGCTTCAATCTCTTCGATCTTCCACTTTGCATCTCGCAAAGCCGTTCCGGCCGGAGCGTTCTTTCGGCGCCAGATCGTCGGATAGAAATACCCGTCGGCGTCGGTCAAACTCGGCGCCTTTGTCAGCGGGCGCCATTTGATATTCTCCCACTCGCTTGTCAGGACCACATGCACGCCGACGTCCAGACCCCGATTGGCATTGAGCATCTTGACGGCCTCGGGGAACCACGCGCAGGGAACCATAACCTCAACGCTCCTGACGATGCCTTCTTTGTAGGATTTGATGCACGCCACGTTGGCCGCATGGCTCGATCCGATGTCGTCGCCCCGGATGATCAGGTTAATGTCTTTGCTCGCGATTTCGCTGCTCTCGCCAAGACCGTTGGGGCTCCCTACGCCCAGGGCCAACATCGACAGGGCAATCGGCAGATAGTGTTTATGTGTCATGTCAGTTCCTCGGTGGGTTCGTTCCGGCGCCAGCCGTTCATTTCCCGGCTTTGATACCCGATACTTTGCGAATGACTTCGATCTCCTTTGGATCGTATGGCGTTCCCTCGACGTCGCGGAATATATCCGTGAACCATACTTTCGGTTCGGGCGTTCCCGGTTTTGAGCCCCACTGGAAGTGCCCCTGGCACTTTCCGTGCACAAGGCCCCAACTGTACGAGCCGATCTTTTTGGCCTTCAGAACCGGGAGCGTCCTGGCGAATATGTCCTTGATGACCCGCTTACCGCGAATGCGAACCATCCACTCGGTGCATATCACCGGGCGGCCGGTTTCCTTGAACCTGTCGGGATTGGGAATCGGATACTGGTGGAACGTGATGATGTCCGATCCGGCGAGCATTATCGCGGTCTCGGCCTTGTTATTGTTCCATATGCCCGAAGTGATCGGTTGGGTGACCTGCGGCTCGCGGGCCCATTTGAAAACTTCCTTCAGCAGGGGCAGTGTCTTGTTTCCGATTCCGCCGTTTGTCGGCTCGTTGTAGAGGTCCCAGGCGATGATCCGCTTGTCGTCCTTGAACGTTCCCATGAAGTCCAGCATGTAGGCCCTCAATCGCGGCCAGGCGGATTTGTCGAGCACGCGACTGTGCCCGGGGCTGGGCGACCAGTTGTAGAAGAACACGCCGGGGATCGGGTCGTCCTGTTTTCCGAGGTAGGGATTCTTGCGTTTCCACGGATCTTTCTGGAGCCCGAACGCGCAGTTGTCGAAGAACTGCGGCATGACGGTAAGTCCGCGGGCGTCGGCGATCTCGAGGAATTGCGTGAACCGCTTCTTGTAGGCCTCCGGATTGTTCTCCCAAACCAGAAATTGCATCAATATGTGGATCGAGTTGTATCCGACGCCTTCAGCCAGCGCCAACTCCTTGTCGATTGTTTTCGGATCGAAGGTGTCGGCCTGCCAGAACTCGACGGAGTTTGACGCGTAGCTCGGCAGGTAATTGCATCCGTTAATCCACGGTTGGGCGTTATACCACTTCCACGCCTTCTCCTTGGACCACCTTGGGTCAACCGGTTTCTCTTCGGCGGTCGACAATCCGATAAGGCACGAGACCGAAACGATAAGCGCCATGGCGAGATAGTGTTTCCTATTCATGCTTTCCGGTCCTATTCGGTCAAGGTGAAATCCAAAATGCGCAGCGGCGTTGCGGCGTGGGCTTTCTTCGGCGAGGTTTGCACCATCACCGAGAGAATGTTGTTTTGCTTCCAACGATAGTAGTCTATGAGCATCTCGTTTCCAAACGGACCTTTCTCGACGTGCAGGGTCTTCCAGTCTTTCCAGTCGGATTTTGACGTTGCGGCCATGATTGTCATGTTTCCCTTTGTAAAGAAAACCCCGCGGCTCCACGAGTTGCTATAGATGACGTAGGCGTTGTCCTGGGTATCTATGAATATCTTTGGTCGCGTGCCTGCCGCTCCGGGCAACTCGGTGTGGCGCCAGGCGCCTTTGCGATCGCGCCAGTAGTGATGGTTGCGGCGCGCCGCGGGCGGGCCCCATCTCTTTGCCCCCGGTTTGCTGCCGGCGGCTTTGAGGGATTCGTCACTGCAATGCCACATAACCACGTGAATCCGGCCGCGGGAGTCGACGGCCTGCCCGTGCGTGTTCATCAGTCCGTATTTTCGGGCGATATCGACAACTTTGACCCCCGGCGACGCAACGTGTGGCGGCGTGCTCAGCGTCTTGCCTTGATTGTTGAGCCACGTCTTGCCCCCGTCTTCGCTGTATGCGTACATCAGGTCGTGGTTGGCGCCCTGGGAGCTTTCCCGCCAGACCCACGTTGCATGCAGCTTGCCTTTGGGACCATAATTGTATCCGTTTGGATACGAACATCTCGATTTGCTCTTGCCCATGTCGTCGGCGAACTGGCCCTTTCGCGAATCTATCTGTCGGGTGTTGGCCCACGCGCCGGTCTTGGGATCATAGTCCACGAGCATCCGGTCGCCGTTTCCCGAGCCTCCGCGCCGGTAGCAGAACTGCAAATCGCCGCCCGGGGTTTGCCAGAAACGGGGATAGGTGATCTTTATGGGCTTGCCCTTTTCCAACTCCGAAGCCACTGCGCCGAAGAGCGAGGCGTCCCATTTTACGGCTTGGGGATTCGTTGCGGCGCCTTTTTTGGAAACGCGGTAGTGGAGCGGATGGACGTGATGGTCGAATGCCATGTGGATCGTCCCGTCATTGGGGCAAATCCCCAGAGAGATCGTATTGTGAGCGTCGTTGCTCTTGAAATCGTAGTCGCCGAAGCGAATAGTCTCCCACTTGCCGGCCGGCAGCTTCCGCCTGGCCAGGCATACTTGTCTCTTGGCGTCATAGTATCCGACGTATTGGTGTTGCTTGTGGGTGGCCAGGGCGTCCTGCTGAAACGCCAGACCGTTAATGCCCTGCCCAAATCCGCCCTTGATCGTAAGGGCGCGGGCGTCAACGATGCTGTCACCGGTTCTGGTAACCTTGAAATCAGCCAGGCTGCTCGCCGATGATGCGACCAGCACGATAAATGCTACGGCAAGATAGTGTTTTAGATTCATAGTTTGTCGGTCTCTTGAGCAGATGTACAACGATACTATCGCCGTGGGCTTGCGATGTCCACCGGGAGCAACTGCCAGGGCGTTCGCCGTTTGCGGTTCGCCTTTGAGCCCGGCGCAGGAGGGGGACTGAAAGTAGCCCCGGGTGCAGCGTAGCAAGCCCTGGGAACACATGCACAAAACACAAAAGAGCCCTCCGTTCGGAGGGCTCTGGGGATATTTATGGATCGATTCCCAGGGCTCGCCTTCCTGCTTCGCTCTGCGAGCTTCGCAGGACAAGCAGGCTCACCCTGGGCTACTTTCAGTCATCCGCCTACCGGCGGACTCCACGACCGGCGTCGAACGCTTGTGCTATCCCGGCAGGGTGAAGGGCGCTCGGTATTCTTTGCTCGTCAGGGCGGTTGCTTCTTTTGCTATTTCGGCCGGGCCGGTGAACGTTTCTTTCTTTGGGTCCAACTGCAGTGGGGCGCCGATCAGTATTGGGGTCTTGTTCGTATCGATCTTGTTGACCTTCAGGTGTTTTCTGATCGATTCCCATCTAGCCGCGAAGAACGGGTTGGTCTTGGCGGCTTCGACTTGCTTTGTGTAGCAGTTGTCGTCTGGTGCGGCGACTTTGCCCAGTTTGTACGAGATGTTCGCCAGGTGACACATCGCCGTCGAGAGTTTGCCTACTGCGATGTCGGCGCGCAGGGATTCGTGTTTGCGGGATCGGACGGCCTTTATGAAGTTGGCGATGTGCGATCTTCCGCCGTCGCCGGGGTATTTCTTTATCAGCTTGCCGGCGTTGTCGTAGGTCGATCCGCCGCCGCGCCCGCCGACGAAATATCCGCTTTCGCATTTCACATAAATCGCGGCTGTCTTGCCCATGATAGGGTCTGAGCCTCTCTTGCCCGGTTGGGCAGGCAGGTTTCGCGACTCCCAGAAAATCGGAATGTTGTCGTTGTAGAGGAATGCGGTAAGCACGGTATTGGGCGTTTGCCCATCGTCATCGTACGCCCGTCCGCCGAACATGAACACCTGGTCGGGCAGGCGATTGATACCGGCGACCCAGCGGGCGAGGTCTATCTGATGGTTCCCGAGATTGCACACCTCACCGGCTCCGAAATCCCACTGCCAGTGCCAGTCGTAATGGAACCGCTTCCGCATCAGCGGTTTCTTCGGCGCCGGGCCGAGGTAGACGTCGTAATTGACGGTCGACGGGGGCGTCTGCGGGCCGGAGACCTTGCCGATCGCTCCGCGGGGCTTGTTCCAGTACGAATGGATGAACTCGATCTTACCGAGCTTTCCGGCCTGGATGTCGGGGATCGCGGCCAGCATGCCGACGTCGCTGCGGTTCTGCGTACCGGCCTGGACGATCAGCTTCTTCTTCCGGGCGGCCGCCAGCATTAACTGACCTTCCTGTAGCGTGTGGCAGACGGGTTTTTCCACGTACACATCCTTGCCCGCGTCAAGTGCCAACAGCGTACCGTAACCGTTCCAATGTACGGGAGTCGCAAAGGCTACTACGTCGACATCCTTGTTCTTCAGCAGTTTGCGGACGTCGGTGTATCGCTGTGTTTTGGTCTTGGTCTTCTTGTCGAAATCGTCAGCCACTCGATTGAGTATGGCGCTATCGGCGTCGCACAACGCCGCCACTCGTACACCGCTGACTCCCTGGAACCCGCCGATAAGCCCCTTACCGCGAGAGTTGAAACCCACGACGGCTACTCGAATATCGCTATTGGCGCCGAGAACCCGGGCATTGGGCAGGATCGCGGTCGCCAGTCCTGCGGCGAATGTGGTCTTGACGAATTTGCGACGTGTGAGCTTGCTCATGTGTTGGCGTCCTTATTACTTGCCCGGTCTTTGCCATGGGATCTTGTTGGCTTGGGCGATGTGTTTTGCAAGTGCATCGCTGAGGCGCTTGTACGCTTCGTGATCCTCGCCGAGCGGTTTGCGCTCGCCAGGGTCCTTTTCCAGATCGTAGAGTTTCATCTTCTCGTCTTGTCTGTTCTGCGTCAGCTTGTACTGCTTGTGGCGGGCGGCGTGGTAGATCTTACCCTTGTAGCGTCCGCCCTCCAGGCGCATCCAGAACAGGTATCGCTCGGGTATCTCGAACTTCTTACCGAGCAGGCCGTCGAGTATGCTCACTCCGTCGATTTTGTGGGCGATCTTGGCGCCGGCGGCCTGGCAGATTGTGGGGAAGAGGTCCATCGTCATTGCGACCTCGTCGCATTTCGTGCCCGGTTTGATCTTTCCGGGCCATACCGCGCACATCGGAACGCGGATCCCGCCTTCGTCCATCTGCTGCTTGGCGCCTTTGAGGCCTCCGTTGTTGGCGCCCACGTTGCCCTGCCCGCCGTTGTCGGACGTGAAGATTATCAGCGTGTTGTCGGCCTTTCCGCTGGCTTTCAGGGCGGCGATGACCTTTCCGATCCCGTCGTCGAGATGCTCGATCAGCGCGACGAGCCTGGCCCGCTTGTTTGAGATTCCTTTCTCACGGTCCTTCACCTTCTGGAGCCAGTCTTTGGGCGGTTGGATCGGGGTGTGCGGGGCGTTGTACGCCAGGTAGAGGAAGAACGGTTTGTCTTTCTTGGCGCGATCCTTCAGGTAGTCGACGGCCCACTGTGTGAACAGGTCGGTGGCGTGTCCTTTGGGGTCGATGGTCTTTTCGCCGAGTGTCATGTAGTTGATCCCGTGTCGGCGGTGCTTGTAGTAATCGTCCATCATGTCGCCGAGGTACCCGTGGAAATGGTCGAACCCGCGTGGGATCGGCGTGTTGGGGGCCTTGAGCCCGAGATGCCACTTGCCCACGGTCGCGGTGTGGTAGCCGGCCGGTTTGAGCAGTTTCGGCAGGAGCGTCGCCTCGGCGGTCATGTGTCCCCAGTTACTCCGCTTGTGAGTGCGAATCACGCCGGGCACGCCGACGAGGTCGGGATAGCGTCCGGTAAGCAGGGCGGCGCGCGTGGGTGAGCATACGGGGCAGTTCGCGTAGAAGTTGTTCATTCGCACGCCGGCGGCCACCAATGCGTCGGTGTGCGGGGTCTTGAGGTCCTTGGCGCCGTAGGATGACAGGTCACCGTATCCCTGATCGTCAGTCAGGATCATTATGATGTTCGGCTTGGACGGTTTATCGGCAGCCGATGCTGCCCGGGGCAGGGCCAAGGCCGCGGCGCCCAATGATAGAGTCTTGATGAAATCTCGACGCGTGAAATTATCGGCCATCGGTGCGTTCTCCTGCTGTTATGGTTTGGCCCAGTCGGGGGGATTCTTGAGGCGGTAGAGCATTTCTCCGGCCTTGGGTACGTAGAGACGGCCTTGGTCCTCGGCGTCTGCCCAGTAGCTGATATCAATGTCGGCAGGGTCGCGATAGCCCAGGTTGATCTCCCTGCAGAGGTTCTCGGGAATACCCGTAGCCAGCGTGACGTTGATCCGCGGCGTCTCCACGCCGTCGGCGTAGCTGCCGATCCCGCGAACGTGAGTGGAGTGGGCAAGCACGCCCCATGGATAGTCCTTGAACCTGTCCCACTGCTTGAGGAAGTACTCGAGCGTGTGATATCCCACCTGGCGTATGACCTCTCCGTGCGCTTCGGCGATTTCGGTTATGTGCGGGGCGTATACGATCAGCTCGCCGCCGTCGGCGACCACGGATTCCATCTTGTACATGCACTTTGCCCCGACCCAGAGTTCGTCGTACATCGTCGGCGCCCGGGACAGCACCGAATCGTACGGGCGGTCGGCGTAAGTGATGTGGACCTCGCTGGACAGATCGGCCGCAGCCGACCATGCCTCGCGGATATCTCCGAAGTACAGGCCCGCCAGGTCGCGCCCCTTGACCACCATCGCGAGCAGGCAGGTTGGCTGGGAGATCATATCTACCGCGGCGTCGAGGGTCGCGCGGACGGGCGTGTTTTTGCATCCGATCATCTTGGGTATCGTGATCAGCGCCCCGAGCCAGTGGAAGAAGTTCAGCAACTCGGGCCCGCATATTCCGGGGAAAAAGTACTTCGCCCCGCCGGAGAATCCGGCTACTTCGTGCGGGAAGACCGGGCCTGCGACCATCAGCAGATCGTAATCGAATATCCGCTTGTTGATCGTGACGTCGATGTCCAGTTCGAAACCGGCGGACGTTCCGCCGGTAATCTCGCGTATTCGGTCAGCCGTGAGCGTTCCGATAGTCGTAAGTGCGTCGCGGTTCTTCCAATCGTGATTGAAAACTTCCGAATCGCCCAGCACTTGGCCACGGTGGCCCGGTTCGATATCGAGCAGCGAGTTGATATGCGAATAGTCCAGCGGCTGATGCGTTCCCAGCGCGATCAGAAAATCCAGCTTGTCAGCCCGCTCTCCGAGCGACTTCCGCAGCCCGCGCACGATGGCGCCCAGCGGGCAAGACCGCGTGTGGTCGGGTATTATCACCAATATCCGCTTACCCGCCGGATCGATCCGACCGGCAGCAGCTTCGATAATTTCGACGATCTGCGGATCGCTGAGGCAAGTGTCGCTCTGTCCGGAACCAATAACGGTCATGGTCTTGATGCTCCTTCGCGGGCCGGAAGTTCACCCTTATTCTACCGAATAACTCCCCGCGAACAACCTCCGGGCGGACCGCCGCGGCGAGACCGGCGGAAACGGGAGCTTCCCATGGACCATTCCGGAACCTACAATTACCATGAACCCCAGAGGTAACCGTAGATGAACGTAGTCCACGTAACGCACGAAGCGGCGGAGAAGATCGGCGGTATCGGCGCCGTCATCGCCGGGCTGGTCAACGCTGAGCCCTACAGGCAGACCGTTTCGCGGACGATCCTCCTCGGTCCGCTGCTGCACACCAACCAACCGCCCGACCTGCGCCTGGGAGAGGGCGGGAAGATTTTCTACAGCAGCGTCGACGGTTTAGAACCGCCCGAATGGCACAAGAAATTCAGCGCCATCGAGCGGACTTACGACGTCGGGATTATCTACGGCAGGCGCATGGTCCACGAACCGTGTACCGGCGAAACCGTCGAGGCCGAAGTGCTGCTTGTCGACGTATTCAGCATCAACCAAAAACGCCTGAGCCTTTTCAAGGGCGAACTCTGGAAGAAGTTCGCGATACCGTCGGACAACTTCGAGTCGGCATGGGAGTTCGAGCAGTACGTGCGTCTGGCCGAACCGGGCTACGAGGCCCTCAATGCAATCGGGTGCAACGACGGGCAGGAGACGATGGTGATTCTCGCGCACGAATACATGGGCATTCCCACCGCACTGCAGGCGGTGCTCGACGGGAAGGGCGATACCCGGACGGTCTTCTACGCGCACGAAGTGGCGTCGGTGCGACCGGTGGTGGAAGATATGCCCGGGCACGATACGATGTTCTACAACGTGCTGTCGCAGGCCGGCGGGCAGGGCAAGACCGTCGAAGACATCTTCCCGAGCGTCTTTGCGAACTTCAAGCATCCGCTGGTCAAGGCCTCCCGCTATCTCGACCACATCTTCGCCGTTGGCGATTATGTTATCGACGAGCTGCGTTTCGTCGACAAGCACATCGCCCGGAAAGATATCGACCTGGTCTACAACGGTATCCCGACAGTCGAACTGAGCCTGGACGAGAAGCAGGCAAGCCGCGACCAGATGCAGCAATACGCCGAGAATCTCCTGGGTATTCGACCGACGTGGACTTTCGCCCATGTCTGTCGCCCCGTTGTGAGCAAGGCGATCTGGCGCGACATGGGCGTGCTGCATGCGCTCGAACCGATGTTGAAAGAGCGTGGCGAGTCGGCGGTGTTCTTCATGCTCGGGACGCTGGCCGGACAGCGGCGCGGGCGGGATGTCGCTGAAATGGAGCGAGTCTACGGTTGGCCCGTCGCCCACGAAGAGGGCTATCCCGACCTGTGCGGCGGCGAGGAGGTACTCGGCGAGATGTTCGATTGTTTCAATCGCGATCACGAGGCGATCCGAGCGGTACTCGTTAACCAGTGGGACTGGTGTCCGGAGTTTTGCGGGCGGCGGATGCCCGAGGGTATGACGTTCGCCGACATACGACGCGGTACGGACGTTGAATTCGGTCTGAGTGCGTACGAACCGTTCGGTATCAGCCAGTTCGAAGCGCTGTGCTTCGGCGCGATCTGCCTCGTCAGCAATGTCTGCGGGTGCATGGGCTTCGCCCGTCGCGCCGAAGAAGGCCTCGATTGCGAGTGCATACTCGAGGGCAACTTCCTTCGCGGTGGGGAGGGCTGGAGTATCGAGGCGCTGCTGGATATGCCTACCGACGCTCGATACGCCATAGAGGCCGACGAAACCGCCCGCCTGGCCCGGGCCCTGGTGGACATCCTGCCTCGCGATCCCCAGGCAATGCGGCGCCAAATGCGTCAGGGTTATGAACTTGCGTGCAAGATGAGTTGGGAGTGTGTTGTCAGGGACTACTTCCTGCCCGCCCTGGGACGCGCCGCGACCTAGTAGCCCGGAGCGGCGCGGGTCCTGATCGGGACTCAAAAAAACGGGATATTTCGTGCAAAAACATGGGGGAAGCTATATAATCACGTATAAGTTTCTAAGTTTTGCAACTTTTGGCAACGTGAAAGGTAGTCAACATGAAAATATCTCCCGCGGCGGAGTTTGCGGTACGGGGTGCGCTGGTTCTGGCTGAGCATTACGGTAACGGTCCGACCACGCTCGATTCTATATGCGAAGCGCGGGATCTCTCCAAGCAGTATCTCGTCAAGATATTCGCGTCCCTGGCGCGGGCGGGGCTGGTGACGCCTGTCAGGGGCAAGCGGGGCGGATACCTCCTGGCTCGCGAACCGGGAGAGATAAACCTGCTGGAACTGGTAGAAGCCGTCGAGGGACCCGTTGCTGTAAACTTCTGCCAGCACGATCCGCCGCGCTGCGACAGGACGGAGTGTGCCCTGCGGTCGATGTGGTCGGATATCCAGAACTTCATCTGCGGTAAACTCGAAGGCACTACGCTTGGGCAGTGTCTTGACGCCGGCGATACCAATCCGATCGGCCAGATGAATTGACGAATCCGCGAGCGTAACACATCACTCCAATTTCAGCGAACCGCCCGGTTGGAGTACGCGGGGCTCCTTAGTCGGAAGTATGCGCGAGTCATTATAGACCGTCACTCACGGACATGTCACATCTGGTTCACAGCTTCGGTGCTGAGATGTCCCTGCCGCCCGCTGGCCGTGGTATTGCATGTAATGCGATCGGGACAATGCTATCGTCCATCCGGACGGATACTTACAGTCACATCAACACGTTCAGAGTCGACATATCGTCCGGTGCCTTCGTATGTCACAGTCGCGAGAACTGTGAACCTGCCAACCGGCCCGTAAAATGCCAATACTGGCTTCTTGCGTTACTGTAACCGATGGAAACACAGTCCGTTACAGCAGCGAGATCCGCCGCGGGGCTTCCTTTAATAATCATTTGACGCCGCGTGATATGTCACAGGGCCTTAACAGCTTCTGCAGCAGGATGTTATATTACTGGCATGAAGCAAGACTTCCGCGTCATCCCCCCGGGGTCGGGGCTTGGGGGAATCTCGTTGACAGCGATTTTCCCACGAGAATAATACTAAGTGTGTTAGCAGCGGTTGTCCGCGCGCCTGGTCTGAAAGCCCATGGAAGGAGAAACCATGCGTCGAGCAGTTTGGATTTACGCGGTTCTCTTCGTTGTCAGGCGAGGGAGTACCTGTGAAGATATTGATCATTGCGGATGATGAAGGCGTGGTTCAGACCGTGCCGGACGTGCGGGCAGATGTGTTGATCTCGTGCGGTGATCTCCCGGACCGCGCCATCCTCGAGGTGGCTCGGCGGGTTGGGGCCCCGCCGGTCCTGGCGGTGAAGGGAAACCATGATGACGGTGGGCCCTTCGCTCGGGGAATTATAGACATTCACCTACAGACACGCACGATTCGGGGGGTCAGGTTCGGTGGGTTCGCCGGCAGTTGGAAGTACAAGCCTCGCGGGCATTACCTGTTTGAACAATCGGACGTCTATTCCGCGCTCGAATCATTCCCGAATGTTGACGTCTTCGTCGCGCACAACTCGCCCGCTGGAATTCACGATAAAGATGATTACGTTCATTATGGCTTCTCGGCCTTCGCAGCGTACATCGCCGATCGTCAGCCGAGATTCTTCATCCACGGCCATCAGCACAAGAACGCCGAGAGTATCCTCGGGCGCACGAAAGTCGTCGGTGTCTATGGTCACCGATATATGGTTGTCGAGGAAACGAACGCCTGACCGCCACCCGCAGTTGACACAGCCGATCGCAGCGTGGGATACTGATCGCAAGCGGGCGGGCCGCCGAGATGAAACGTCAGCCGGCGGGAAACTGGAGCATCATATGAGCCATGAAATAATTAATGCAACGCGTCAAGTCGATCTTGCTCGATTTCTTGAGAATACAACCTTAAGGTCGAAGA
>CAZSLS010000071.1:0-27608 GCA_964607575.1 uncultured Planctomycetaceae bacterium
AGGAACAACCGCGCCTCGTCATCCTTGCTCAAGGCCTTGCGTGCCTTGCGGGAAGAGGGGGTATCCTCGGGGACCTCGGGAAAATGGGTCCATTTTGGAATGTCGACTTCGACCGACCCGGCGCCGAACAGTTCGTCCTCGGTGCCCGGGCGTTCAAACGATTCGTGTGGTACGTGACTGACAGATTCCGGAATACGCCTGTAGATGCTCTGTAATTCTGGAGCGAGTCCTTTCGACGATCCCGATGCTTCCACATTTTCGACGAATGAGTATGTCATGATAGTCTCCTTAGACCGCGCTTGCCCCTGTCCGCCCCGGCCGAACCGCCGAGCGCTTCGAGTGAGCCCAAACCATTTTGTCCCGAACGTTTTTCATAGATCACCGCCGCTTTCACGGTGCTACTTTCTGCGTTATGTTTACCGCTATATGCATTATGTAGATAAGTAGTACCAGATGTCAACTATAAAAACCTTTTTTTCTCAGTTTTTTTTCGCTTTTCTCCGGGAGGGGGCACAATACTCGCGAAAAATGCGATTATCCGATAAACGACTACGGCGACGGCTTGAGCCACGGATGAACACAGATAAACACGGATAAATACGTATAGTAACGACAACGACTACGACTACGGCAACGACTTGAGTCACGGATGGCATGGAAAAGGAATTGACCAGACAGGGTATTCCTTTTCAAGCTGAGAAGAAGTTATCGATTCTGTATAAGGGGGAAGCGCTCAACCCAGTCTACAAGCCGGACCTGATCTGTTATGACGGAATTCTTGTTGAATTAAGATCGTTGAAATCGCTTAGACCCGGACACTATACGCTCAAGTCATTAATTACCTGAAAGCAACCAACCTCCGCCTTGGCCTCCTCGTAAACTTCGGATCACATCCCAAAGCAACAATCGAGAGGATAGTTCGCCAAATCCAGAAACGCTGCCGTAGTCCTAGCCGTGCAATCCGTGGTTCAAGCCGTCGCCGTCGCCGTTGCGGTAGTAGTTGTCGTTACCATACGTGTCTATCCGTGTTTATCTGTGTTCATCCGTGGCTCAAGCCGTTACCGTTTCCCCTTTTGTCGCCAAGGCGGTATTGCTTGCAATCTGCCGGTGTGGTCGCTAGTATTCTTCGCGGGCTCAGGCGCCCTCGAGGAGACTCCTATGCCGAGACCAGTTTCTATATTCATCGGAATCGCTATCTTTGCCCTGTCGGTCCCGTTGTCTGTGGTACGCGGGAAGCCTCCGCGTGTCGATACCCGCCTTGAAGCCGCGGAAAAGCACGTTGCCGCCTCCGATCGCTACCTGCACCACAGCTTCCTCAAACGAGGCATGAAGGGTTATGGGCTGACGGTGATGGCGGGGATCAAGATTGTCCGCTTCGACGCCGAGATCGTTTCGGTAGTCACCAAGTTCGGGCCACACCAGGACGTGATCCTGGCCCAACTGGCGGGGCATAAGCTTGAGAAGTCTATGATCATCGCGGGCATGAGCGGGTCGCCGGTCTTCATGAAAGATCCCAAAGACGGGAAGTTCAAGATGATAGGTGCGGTGGCCTACGGTTGGAGGGGCTCGAACGAACCCCTTTGCGGTATCCAGCCGATCACGCAGATGTTGGCCGCTGGTGGATTCATTCCAGTGGCAGGCAAGGATGGGGCAAAGGCGGGCAAGTCGGTTTCCCCGGGGCGATCCGCCGCGGCGCCAAAGGGCTTCCTCAAGACCGCCCTGACCGTCGAGAAGATCGATTTCGCCTCGCGTGGACTTGCTGCGATGGCCCCGCCAATTCAATCTACCGGCGCCCCGAGGATGACCGCACTGTCGACCCCGGTGATGATATCGGGCATCTCGACCAGAGGGCTCGCAAGGGCGCAGAGAATGCTGAAGCCCTTTGGTATGGTTCCCCTGCAGGCCGGCGGGCCCGGTGTTGCAGAGGCGGCGGCTGCAAAAGGCGCCAAACTCGTTCCGGGCGGCGGGATTTCCGTGGCCATGGCGATAGGCGACGCCGATATGACCGCCGTTGGGACGGTCACCGAAGTTGTCGGGAACAAGATAATGGCGTTCGGGCACAGTTTCTACGGGTACGGCGAGACCGAACTGCCGATGGGTCCGGCGTACATTCACACGATCGTTTCGAGCCGGAACAGTAGTTTCAAGATGGGGGCGAGCCTGAACGTGACCGGTACGCTCACGCGAGACGAGACAACCGCCGTCGCCGGACAGATCGGCCGGAAAACGAAGATGATACCCATGAAAGTTTCGGTCGACTGGCCGGGCGACAAACGCAAGCAGGTGTACAACTACAAGATCGCCAAACACCGCTTCATGACCCCGATGCTGGTGAGCATGTTGGTCGGTGATGCGGCATGGGGATGGAGAGAAGTGCCCGAAAGGCATCGCGTGTCGTATTCACTCACCGTCGATTTCGGTAAGCTCGGTAAGTACACCGCCTCCAATGTATCGAGCGGGTCGGATATCTACTGGGCGACTTCGGATCTGGACCGGGCCGTCTTTACGATGATGCGTAATCCGTACGGTCCCAGACCGGATATTCTTGGAATTGAAGTTTCGATGAAGATCGAGTCCGGCGAGATGGACGCGAGCATTGTCGATTTTCGCCTGGACAGCGACACCTATGGGCCCGGCGCGACCCTGACCGGCGTGCTTACTCTGGCCCGCCCGCGCAAACCGCGCACGACCATGCCCGTGAAGTTCAAACTGCCCGACGACCTGCCCGAAGGCCGCCACACGCTGCAGGTGAGCAACTGGTCGTCGGCGGCGTCGGCGGATATGCGAGAGCAGCCCCACAAATACGATCCAAAGACTACCGAAGAACTGCTGGCCTCGATGCAGCGCAGTGTCTTGCTGCAAGGTAACGTGCTGTACATGCGCCTTCCGCTGAGAGACGGCGGCGGGATTGCTCTGGGCGAGAAAGAACTGCCCGACCTGCCCGCCAGCAAGGCCGCAATGATAAAACAAGCCAACTTGCTGGACACCAGAACTTTCGGCCGATCGCTGCTTCGCCAGACCAAGGTTAACTACGTGTTGACCGGTTCTGCCAGGGCGAGCTTCACAGTAACCAAACACCGCAGCCAGACGCCGATATCCGGCGGCGCCAAGCGATAACGCTTTCGCGCCGATCTTGCGATCCACACGCCCTGCCAACAACAGATGAACAAGGAAAACGGAATCATGAATCGTTACCTGAACCTTATAATTGCCGCCGCGCTGCTCGGACTGTTGACCTGCGAGATCCGGGCCGTTACCCCGGCGACCTGGTCGCACACCACCCAGGCACACTTTGCAAAGGGTAAGTTCAAATCCGCGGTGGTCGACGCACGCGGCGATATCTCGCTGGCCAGGAAAAGCGAAATCCTCTTCGGTTCAAAGGATGCGCCGCCGGTGATCTCGGCGATGGTCGTTCGCGGACGTGCGATCTACGCCGGCGCGGGCAACGAGCCGGTAATCTACTGCATCGAAGGCAAGAAGTTCAGGAAGTTCGCAACCCTTCCCGGAGCGACGATCACCTCGCTGATCGTGCGCGGCGGAGAGCTGCTGGCAGGGGTCGGCGGCGACGAGGCCGCGATCTACAGCATCGACAACAAGGGCAAATTCAAGAAGCTCTGGACCGATAAGGACGTCAAGTACGTCTGGGCTATCCACCCGATCAGGGACAGAAAACTCTACGCGGCCACCGGTCCGAAGGGACGCATCTACCTGATCGATTCGAAAGGAAAGGCGGAGGTATTCTACGAGACGGGCAAGCTCGCCAAGAACATCCTGTCGATCGCACTTTCCGGAAACACCCTCTACGCCGGAACCGACACGCAGGGACTGGTCGTCGCGATTGACACTGGCAACAAATCGAGCCGCGTGATCCTCGATGCCGCCGAGGCGGAAATCTCCGCGATCATTCCCGCTCCGGGCGGGGGACTGTTTGTGGCGACCGCCGACGTTGCCAAGGCCAGCGCCGACGGGAAGACTCCGCCCAGCAATGGCGGTAAGACCGGTAAGCCCGCGACCGCTTCGACCAAACCCGCCGATAAAGCCAAGACCCCGCCCGCCAAGGGCGCCCCAAAGAAGAAACCCGCCGCCGGGAAAAAACCCGCTGCGAAATCGGGCGACCCCAAGGACCAGGCCAAGCCCGGCGACAAGGCCAAGACGCCCGAAAAGCCCAAGAGCGATCCAAAGGCCAAAGGCGGCAAGCCGAAGGCCGCTGCGCCGAAGGGAGGCCCGACAACGCGCCCGGCAGGGGCTAACGTCGCCAAGCCCACCGCGCCGGGCGGTGCTTCAAAACCGAGCAAGAAATTAATCATCAGGATGGCGTCACGCGCTTCGAGTTCCAAGCGACCCTCGTCGTCCTCGAAGGCCGCCTCCGCGCCCAAAAGCGGTAAAGGTAACGCGGTTTATCACATCCAGACCAACGGACTGGTGCGGACGATCTTCCGCAGACCCGTGACCATCCTCGCGATGCGACTCAGGAACGACAAGCTCATCCTCGCGACGGGAAACGGCGGGGCGGTCTATTCGGTCAGGACTGACGGAGCGAGGAGCGAACAACTCATCGATACCGAAGCCAAGCAGGTAACTGCGCTGGCCTACAGTGGTGCGGACCTTGTTTTCGCCACCGCAAATAAGGGCTCGGTTGGCACGATTTTCAAGAATCTCGCGGCGAAGGGCAGTTATTCTTCGGTAGCGATGGATGCCAAGCAGATCGTGCAATGGGGCACGATGCGACTGACCGCTCTGTCGCCCGACGGTGCGAAAGTCACCGTCGCCACACGCAGTGGAAACCTGGCCAAACCGGACGAGAAAACCTGGAGCAGTTGGTCCAAGGAGCAGACGGTCAATGGCGGATTCATTCCCATCATGTGCCCCTCGGCGCGATTCCTGCAATACCGCCTGAGTTTATCGCCCGGGCAGGGCGGCGCCGGTCCGGTAGTCTCGGGCGTTGCGATGATCTACCAGATGGCCAATCTCGCCCCGGTGGTCCCGGCGGTGATGTTCAAGACGTCCGGTGTCCCGAATGAACCGAAACCCGTCGGGCAGCAGAAGTACCGCCTGGTTACCATCCGGGCTGCCGACCCCAACGGCGACAAGTTGATCTACTCCCTGGAATACCGCCGCATCGGAAGCGAGACCTGGGTCCTGATCACCGACAAGCACCCCAAACCGCTGTACGTCTGGAACACGCTGTCGGTCGGTGACGGTGAATACGAGCTGCGCGTGACAGCAAAGGACTCGCCCACCAACGTTACCACCGCGGCGCTGAGCGGTTCGCGAGTAAGCGAGCGCATAATCGTCGACAATACCCCGCCGGTCATCAAGGACTTGTCCGCCAAGGCCACCGGTACCGCGGCGGTCGTTCGAGCCGAGGTGACCGATGCGGGCAGCAGGATAGTTGCGATCGCCTACACAATCGATAGCCGGGACACGTGGAAAACAACGCTCCCCAGCGATGGTATCTGCGATTCGGCCGGCGAGAGGCTCGCGATTCAGCTCAAGGATCTCACACCCGGTACGCATCGAATAGCCGTTCGAATCACAGATCTGTACGGTAATATCTGTTACGGTTATACGAGCGTTACTGTCGTCAAGAAATAAGGCGACTGACAGCTGACCTGCCGTTTGCTATAGTCAGCGCGGAATGAAACCTGCGACCATAAGAAATGCGATTGCCGGGCGGGGTGACGGCGTTGCGTCCCGGGCGGGACAGGCTGTCGCCAGGGCTGTCGTCTGGCCGTACTCGGCGATCATGAGGCTGAGGCGATGGGCGTATAACAGGGGCATTCTCCCAAGCAAAAACGCGACGGTTCCGGTTATCTGCGTGGGCAATATCACTACCGGCGGGACGGGCAAGACCCCAATGGTCGACTGGGTGGTGCATCGGCTCAAAGAGACCGGAAGGACTCCGGCGATCCTCACCCGGGGCTACAAAGCCGTCGATGGTAAGAGCGACGAGGCCGAACTCCTCAAGCAGCACAGCGGCGTGGAAGTGGTGGTCAACCCCGACCGCATAGCCGGCGCCCGCGCCGCGGCCGACCGCGGCGCCGACGTGCTGGTCATGGACGACGGGTTCCAGCACATGCGACTCAAACGCGACATGGACATCGTCCTGATCGACGCGATGAATCCGTTTGGCTTCGGATGCTGCCTGCCGCTGGGACGCCTTCGCGAACCGCTGTCGGCGCTGAGGGACGCACGCGCGATTGTCATCACGCGCAGCGACGCGGTTGTCCCGGAGTTCATCGAGGCCCTGGAAGACCAACTCCACCGGCGGGCGCCACAGGCGTCGATACACCTGGGAGTGCATAAACCGACGGGACTCATCGATAACGACGGGGTCGAACTGCCCCTCGACGACATCGCCGGGCGAAAGGTCCTGGTCTTCGCCGGGATCGGAAATCCGCAGGCGTTCATAACCACCGTAGAGAATCTTGGCGCTGAACCCGTTGATTTCTGCATCTTCAACGATCACCAGAAATACTCCCCGGCGGTGATCCAACGCATATACAACCGGGCCGACACCAGCGGCGCCGAAATCCTCGTCACCACCGAGAAGGACTACGTGAAACTCGCGGAATTCGAGTTCGACAGGCCAGTGTGGCAGGTGGTTGTGGAAATGGATATCGCAAGAGGCCGCCGCGAACTTATCGATACGATCCGGAATACCGCCGACACGGCGGACGGCGAACGGCGACGGATGAATATCCAACAGCCAGCAAGAAATGTCCAATTCCAAGTAGACGACAACGACAACGACAAGAGCAACGGCTGATGGCTAGTGGTGGAATATTCGATGGAAAATGAGAGACAATACGATTTGCAGGATCGGTTGGTTGACTATGCTGTCCGAATAATCAAGCTTTCTGAAGCTCTACCGGAAACGAAGGCTGGAAAACATGTTTCTTCACAGATATTGAGGAGTGGAACAGCACCCGGGCCAAACTACGGAGAGGCCCAAAGCGCTGAATCCAGGGCCGATTTTGTTCATAAACTCAAGATATCCCTAAAAGAACTGCGAGAGACCCAAACATGGCTCAAGATCATCGCGAAAGCCCAAATGGTTGAGCCTGTCTCTCTGCTGGAGCCTCTTCTAGAAGAAACTGATGAACTAATTGCAATCCTGTTTACAAGTATCGAAACCGCCAAGAAGAACAGGGAACGATAGCAACTCTCAGCTTGCAGTTAGCCGTTCGTCATTGCCGTCCGTCGCGGTCGTTGCCGTTTACTTGGAATTGGACATTTCTTGCTGGCTGTTGGATATTCATCCGTACCCGACAGTATTGCTCGTACAGAGTACTAGATAATTGCGTTGCCGCGGGGCTCCCGATACAATCACCCGCTATGGAAGCTCTTGTTAAAACGCTGGGAGGGCTTGGTTCGCCGCGGGTCCTGCTCGTCGGCGACTTCATGCTCGACTGCTGGGTTTACGGAAACGCCGAGCGACTCAGCCCCGAAGCACCCGTACCGGTCCTCAGGAAGATCCGCCAGGAGACGATGACCGGCGGCGCCAGTAACATCGCCCCGGCGATAATCGCGCTCGGGGGTAAAGTGGTCTGTGTCGGCGTGATAGGCGCCGACACGAGCGGAGACGAACTCTGTTCGCTCCTGATGACCGCCGGCGCCGATGCTTCGCAACTGATCCGGCGCGGCGATCGCCCGACAACCGTGAAAACCCGCTACGTTGGCCTCGCCCAGCACCGCCACGCGCAGCAGATGTTCCGGCTTGACGAGGAATCCGTGGAGGAACTCGGCGACGACGTCCGCGAGTTGCTTCGCGCGTCCATTCGCGCCGAATTGCGATCCTCCCAGGTACTCGCGCTGGAAGACTACAACAAAGGCGTACTCGGACAATCCTCTACCCCACAGATCATCGAGGACGCCCGCAATACCGGCGTACCGGTCGTGGTCGACCCGGCGCTGATCAGCGACTATCGCCGATACGCGGGCGCCACGCTGCTTACCCCCAACAGGTTTGAAGCGGAACTGGCCAGCGGCGTGCAGATCACCGGTCGCGAGTCGATGACCCGCGCTGCCGAGCGCATCATAGCCGCCACGCGGGCGGAAGCGGTGGTCATCACGCTCGATCGGGACGGGGCGTTCCTATACACCGCCAACGGCGAGGGCAGGGTGATCCCGACCAGGGCACGGTCTGTCTACGACGTCAGCGGCGCCGGCGACGAGGTGCTGGCGATGCTCGCCGTTGCCGTGGGCGACGGCTGCGATCTGGACAGTGCTGTCGGTCTGGCTAATGTCGCCGGCGGACTGGAGGTCGAGCAGTTCGGGATAACCCCGATCACCAGGGCGCAGGTCACCGACGAACTCAGGAAGATGATCGGCCTGCGCGCCAGCAAGGTCATCGACCGCCAGATTCTGGTCGACGAACTCGCCCGCAGACGCCAGCGCGGCGAGAAGATCGTTTTTACCAACGGGTGCTTCGACCTGCTGCACGTCGGGCACGTGCGTTACCTTCAAGAGGCTCGCCGGCAGGGTTCGTGTCTGGTGGTGGCGATCAATTCCGACGACAGCGTCAGAAGGTTGAAAGGTCCCGACCGCCCGATAATCGGCGCCGGCGAGCGGGCGGAAATGCTCGGCTCGCTGGAATGCGTGGACTACGTAACTGTTTTTGACGAAGACACTCCCGAGTATCTTCTGGGGCTCCTGAAGCCCGAGACGCTCGTCAAGGGCGGAACGACCCCGGTTGTGGTGGGGCGCGATATTGTCGAGGGATACGGGGGCGTTGTCCGGACGCTGGAATTAGTTGACGGTTTGAGTACTACCAATATCATCGATCGGATAGTCGATGGGCAAAGCAAGGCGTAAACCTGTTGCGATAAGGAGAGCCTGGCAATGAGTAAAGCTGTTTTCATAGACCGTGATAACACGATCATCGAGGATCCCGGGTACATCAGCGATCCGGACTCCGTGAAACTCCTGCCCGGTGTGGAACTGGCGATCAAGTCGCTGGCCCAGGCGGGATTCAAAAATGTTGTCTGTACCAATCAATCGGGCGTGGCCCGAGGAATGCTCACCGAGGACGATCTCGAGAGCATCCACGCCGAGGTCCGCCGCCAACTGGCCGACAAGGGCGCCCATCTCGACGCGATCTACTACTGTCCGTTCCACCCGGAGGGTACGATCGACCAGTACGCCTGCGAGTCGGACCTGAGGAAGCCCAAGCCCGGTATGCTGCTCAAGGCGGCTGACGAGTTCGACCTGGAACTGGCCCAGTGTTGGATGGTCGGCGACTCGGCGCGCGACATCGAGGCCGGACAGCGGGCCGGATGCAGGACGATTCGCGTGCGAGTTGCCGGGGAGGCCTCCACCACCGGCGAACGTGGTGAGGACGCAGCCCAGGCCGACTTCACTGTCAGGAATCTCGTGGAGGCCGCCAGAATAATCGTGCGCGAAACCGACCGGACAGGCACCTGGGAAGCCGTTACCCCTTCAGCGGCGGTAGCGACCGCCCCTCCGGATTCCCAGGAGCGATCGCCCCAACCGGAGGTCCCTTTGCCTGAACCTGTCGAAGGCGACGACGTGCCAATAGATGACAGCCGCGTTCGCATGGAAATCCTCTCGCACGTTCGGAGGCTCGTGCGTCACAGCGAACTCGAAGAATTCAGCTTTCTCAAGCTCGCCGGCGGGATAGTCCAGATGCTGGCGCTGCTTACGCTTCTTATCGCCGTACTCTACTTTCTCGGGTCGGAGCCCGGTAGAGTCCCGGTGGCGACTTTCTGGGCGACAATCTCGGTGGCGATGCAGGCGATGGCATTGACGTTTTTTACAATACAACGAAACAAATAATCCCGCCATGCGTCCTATAATAATACAGAGATAACGCACTCAAACCTGAGGAGTCGAATATGCGATACAGACGGAAATACTGTATTGGAATCACCATAACGCTGATTGCGGCGGCTTGGTGTATGCAGGTCCGCGCCGCCGAGGACAAAGCCCCTCCCGTCAAGCCGCTCGACGATGCCCACAAGGCAAAAGTACTCAAACTGACGGACCGTGGCGTCAAGTATCTGCTGACCCAGACCGACGCCAAGGGCGGATGGAGCATGGGACAGGGCGCAAACAGGCCCGCGATAACGGGCATGGTGCTCAAGACGCTCGTTCAGCATCCCGATTACGACGCATCGAGCTCCGTGGTTGTCAAGGGCTTCAAGACCCTGATGACGCATCGCAAGAGCGATGGGGGTTTTTACGAACCGAATGTGGGCCTGCCTAACTACACCACGTCGATTGCGATCATGGCGATGGTCGCTTCGGGCGATCCGCAGTACAAGTCCGCGATAGACAAGGGCGTCAAGTTCCTTCGCACCCAGCAGATCAGGCCTGGAGACAAGACGCCCAAGGGCGAGAAGGTCAAGAAGGGCGAAGGTTTTGACGGCGGCGTGAGCTACGGTAAGCACGGGCGCCCCGACGGAAGCAACCAGCAGATGTGGATCCAGGCGATGAGCGATGCGGGCGTAAAGGCCGACGACCCCGATATGCAGCGGGCCAACGCATTTATGATGCGCCTGCAGAATCGCAAGGAATCGAACCCCGCCGATTACATCCAGGCCGGTCCCAACGATGGCGGATACATCTACGCGCTGGGCGAATCGAAAGCCGGCGCGTGGCGCGACGGGCGGGGGCTTCGCAGTTACGGTACGCTGACCTACGCGGGATTCAAGAGCATGCTGCACGCCGGAATGGCGCGCGACGATCCGCGCGTACAGGCGGCATTCAAGTGGATAAGGCGCTACTGGCGACTGGACTCCAATCCCAACATGCCCAAACTCAAAAGCCAGCAGGGGCTGTTCTACTACTACCACGTCTTCGCCAAGGCGCTGCGAATGTGGGGCCAGGTGGAAATCGAAGACACCAAGGGCGTCAAGCATAACTGGCGCCATGAACTTATTGACGCCCTGGGCAAGCGCATCGCCAAGGACGGTTCATGGACGAACAAGGGTTCCGAACGGTGGAACGAAGGCAATAGCGTTCTGGCGACCTGCTTTGCGACGCTGGCGTTGCAGGAAACGCTGAAAAAATAGTTTTTCCCACAGTGTCCTCTATTTGGACTGTCATATGGCGCTCACCGCCAACGGTGTGACCTGGGCCGGGCTCGTCTGCAATATCGCCCTGGCCGCGGGCAAGATAACCGCCGGGCTCATCTTCTCCAGCCAGGCGATTCTCGCCGACGGTCTACACGGCGCCTCGGATATGCTCACCGATCTGGCCGTGCTGTTTGGGCTCGACGCTTCGGGGCGCGACGCGGACGGGTGTCATCCATACGGCCACCGGCGCGTGGGCACACTGGTCGCGATGGGGGTGGGGGCGGCGCTGCTCGGGGCTGCGATGATAATTGCCATTGGCGCCATCGGTTCGCTCCGCCAACCTTCCTGCCCGGTGGTATCGATCGTGCCTTTCTGCCTGGCGGCGGCTACGATCCCCATCAAGGAAATCCTCTTTCGGATCACGCGTCGCGTCGCCCGGCGCGACGACAACATTGCATTACGGGCCAATGCGTGGCACCACCGGAGCGACGCCGTTACGTCGGTGGCCGCGGCGGTTGGTCTGGCCGGTGTGGCGATAGGGGGAGAGCAGTGGGCGTTTCTCGACCCGTTGACTGGTATCGTGCTTTCGGCGTTCCTGGTTGTGGTGGCGGTAGGGATAATGTACCGGGCGGCATGCGAACTTGTCGATCGCGCCCCGGGCCAGGCCACTCTTGACGGTATCAGGGCGGTACTCCGCAAGACCGACGGCGTGCGGGATTTTCACGCGCTGCGGGCCAGGCAGGTGGGCGGAAAAATCGCGATGGACGTTCACATTCTCGTCGATCCGATCTTGACCGTCGCCCAGGGCCACGAGATAGCCGCCACGCTGAAACACCACATAATTGCTCACGACCGGCGCGTTATTGAAGTAGTAGTGCATGTCGAGCCCGCGCCCTGAAGAATTACATGAATTTCAAGCTTGCTTGTTCCAGTCCGCGGGATATGGTATACGGTCCGCTTGGGTCGTGTTTTGGGCATTAGATAAGAATACTGGAGTCCCTCGATGGAGATCAGAGCATTCAAAGGTTGGAGGTTCACACCGGACGATGGTGCAGATATCAGCGATTTCATCGCTCCACCGTACGACGTGTTGACCGCCGATGACAAGCAGGCGCTTCTGGACAACTGCCAGAGTAACATAGTGTCCGTCGACCTGCCACACGTACCCCCAAAACGCGTCGGGCCCGATGATCTCTACGCCGCCGCCGCCGCGAAGATCAGCGAATGGCAGGCCTCCGGACTGCTCGCCCAGGACGATGCGCCCTGTCTGTACATCTACGAACAGACCTACTCCCGGGCAGGCAAGACGTTCAAGCGGATCGCCATGCTCTGCGGTGTGCGGGCGACGGAATTCGGCGTCGATGTGATACCCCACGAACATACCTTCGCGGGCCCCAAAGCCGACCGCCTGAAGCTTACGAAATTCACCAACCTGCAACTCTCGCCGATCTTCGGATTCTATAACGATCCGGATAACAAGATCACCGAGATACTCCAATCCGCCGCCGCGTCAGAGCCAATTGCCGTCGGAACGCTCGATTCAGTCGGGCAGAAACTCTGGGTCATCCGCGATACCGAATCGATCGCGACGATTGTCGAACTGCTGGACGCCGAACCGGCTTACATCGCCGACGGACACCACCGCTACTCGACTGCCGCCAAGTACGCCAAGGCGCTTCGCGATTCCGGCGAGATCGACGAGGATCACGAAGCCAATTTCGTGATGTTCGCGCTTGTAGCCCGCGACGACCCGGGCCTGCTGGTGCTTCCCACGCACCGCGTGGTGACCAATCTCAACGGGGAGTTCTCATTGGACGCCCTCCGCGAGAAGTTGGGAATGTTCGAGTGGGTCAAATACGAAGGCGACGCGCCCGACCTCGGCGATGCCGACGCGTTCCTGAAGCCCCACGGCGACGGGGCGATGGCGCTTATCGGTTCGGGCGGAGAGGACATATGGATCGTCCGCCTGGTCGATCGCTCCGCCATGGAAACAGCCGCTCCCGACGAATGTTCGGCTTGGCGGGACCTTGACGTGGCGATTCTCCATACGCTGATACTCGCCGGAGCCTCCCAGTGGTGCAGCGGGAATGAACTTGCAGTAGAGTATACGCCCGACGGCGACAAGGCCCGCGCGGAATGCGTCTCAGAGCGTGCATCCCTGGCGATCGTCATGCAGGGCACGCCTTTGCAGTCGGTAATAGACGTCGCCGACGCCGGAGCCTCCATGCCCCACAAGAGCACATATTTCTACCCCAAACTCGCCACAGGAATAGCCCTCAAACCGCTGAAATAGTTAGTCCCAAGCCGTTTGCCGTGTCGTTGTGCTATTCATCTTTCGCATGCCGGTTGAGGCCGGCGACGATTGCTCGGACGGCGGCCTGGTCGATGTTCGTGTCGCTGCCCACGCCGAAGAGTACCTTTCCATCGTCGAACTTCAGCGGTACGTATGCCATGGCGGTGGCGTTGGCGCCTTTTCCTACGGCCTGTTCGTGATAGTCGTCGACTGTAAAATGCGGGGCGCCGAGTTTTCGCATGCAGTGTACGAACGCGGAGATCGGTCCGTTTCCGTCGTCGCTGAGAGTCTTTTCCTCGCCGCGAATCCTCAAACGCACCTCACCGTGGATATGCGTGGGATCCTCGTCATCCGGTCGAGGCCAGTAGCCTAGCAGCTCGTACGGGCCGGCGGGATTGACGAATTCATCGTTGAATATCTCGTGGACTTCGCCGCTGGTGATTTCCCGTTTCACTTCGTCGGAGAACCGCTGGACGGCTACTCCAATCTCCGGATGCATTGCCTTGGGCGCCTCGATACCGTAGTCCTGCTCGAGCACCCATGCCACCCCGCCCTTGCCCGATTGGCTGTTGATGCGGATCAGGGACTCGTATTTCCTGCCCAGGTCGGCGGGGTCCACGTGCAGATAGGGTACGGCCCATCCGATCCCGAATCGCCTGGCGGATTTGTCCAGGCGAGCCATGCCCTTTCGTATCGCGTCCTGGTGTGAACCGGAAAACGCGGTGAAGACGTACTCGCCGGAGTATGGCTGCCTCGCTGGGATGGGCATGCCCGTCAGGCGTACGCTGGCCTCGGCGATCTCCGACAGCGACGAGAAGTCCAAACCGGTATCCACGCCGCGCGAATGCAGGTTGCACGCCATGGTCACGATATCCACATTTCCCGTTCGCTCACCGTGCCCGAACAGCGTGCCCTCGACGCGTTGGGCGCCGGCCAGCAGCGCCAGTTCGGTCGACGCAATCGCCATACCCTGATCGTTGTGGCTGTGCAGGGAGATTATGACCTTTTCGGGAGCGCTGAACTTGCGGATGAACAGCTCTATCATGTCGGCGTAGTGGTTCGGCGGGCGGCGTTCGACGGTGGCCGGAAGGTTCAGGATCATCGGCTTGTCGATCGTGGCCAGGCCCCAGGCCTCAACCGCGGCTTCGCAGATCTCCACCGCGAAGTCCAGATCGGTGGCGGTGAACTCCTCGGGCGAGAACTCCAGGCGGATGTCGCTGTCGGGCATGTCGTCCGCCAGCCGGCGCGAGAGGCCGATGGAGTCGGCGACCATCTCAATCGTCTGGGCGCGCGTCAGGTCGAAAACCTCTTCCATGTGCAGATCGGAAGTGGCTGCATACAGATGCACGATGCCCCTGGGCAGGCCCGCGATCGACTCGAACGTCCGCTGGACGAGGTGGGTGCGGCACTGCGTCAGGCCCATGATGTACACGTCGTCGGGTATGTGATTCTCTTCGATCAACCGGCGCACGAAGGCGAAGTCGTCCTGGCTGGCAGAGGGGAACGAAACTTCGATATGCTTGAACCCGATACTGCAGAGCATCAGGAAATATTCGAGCTTCTGGTCAGGCAGCAGCGGATTGGGCAGGGCCTGGTTACCGTCGCGCAGGTCGACCGAGCACCATATGGGGCTTTGCGTTACGGTCCTACCGGGCCACTGGCGGTCCGGCAGATCGAAGCTGGGAGGTGGCACGTACTTCGGTATGTTCGTGTTTTCTTCCATGATAGAGATCCTGTTTGCTGATCTTAATATAATACAACGGGCCCGGCAATCCGATACCGGATTGCCGGGCCCGTTGAAACTGTTTGCAGTCGGCCCGCAATCCGTCAGCGCAGAAGTAGCCCGAGCAATAATAGCAGGCTCGAACTGTTTCGCTGACGGATCATGGTATTTCGAACTTCCGTAACTCTTCTGACTCTATTATCGGTTTATGGGGACGCTATGGCAAGTCGACTGTACAGTTTTTTCGCACCTGAGCAACAACTATCTGCCTAAAGTGGCGCCGCCGACGATCGGAGGCGTTGCTGTCGACCTGTCCCTGCGATGCAATTCGAGATGTGATGAGACCTGCGATGATGGGATATGGGCGGATCGAAAAAAAAGAAGCAGGTGATCCGCTGTGTGTCGGATCACCTGCTCCATGTTCCCGAGGGTGTGGCTGCTATTCGGGTCACCCACGGGCGTCCACTGCACTCACCTGTATTCGAGAGCACCCTCGGCCCGTCACTGCTTATGAGCGACACCTCCAGTCGGCCGGGGCGCTTAGTTCTCGAATCAGGTGACAAGATCCATCGTGTCCTCTATTACCTCAGCGAGTTCGAACGCCGTGTATGGGGAGCCCAGACAGCGGTCGAATCCGTTAGAAAGTAGTTTATCTCGTTTTCTCGGTGTCAGGTTGGTCACTGCCGCAAACAACTTCGCGCTTCTCAGGAGAGCGTGATCCCTGATGCTTCGGGCGATTTCCACGGCTTTGCACGTGGTCATACCGTTGGTTACCGCGATCACAATCACGTTCGGAAGGATCTCGCGAACGGACATACCGGCGTCGAAGCGGGTAGCGGCGGTGCGGATTTCGTAGTTCTTCATGCTCGAAAACTTGTCGGACACCGCCGGGGAAATTTCCGGATCGAAGATGAGTACTTTCCTGGCCGCACCGTCAAGTGCGTCCGTGGGCATGTCATTTTCCTTCATGAAGGCCACGAGTTGGTCCATCGGTATACGCCTGTCGCGGCTACCGGGTATGCGGTAGCCTCGCAGCTTGCCCGTATCGAACCACTTGGTGACCGTTCGAGCGGCCACATGGCAGATACGTGCTACCTGCCCGGTGGTAAGAACCGTTTTACAGGTAGAAGTATGTTGTGTAGTTTCAGACACGGTTATCACTTAGCACCTCGCCCACTGGAAGTTTCATCGGTCCGTGGAGGCCCGGTATTAAATTGCGCGCAAGTATTTCTGCATGTTGTCCCCTGGCGATGGAATCGCGGGCGGTGTGGGGGTATAGTGTGCTGTTTTCATGGCAGAGTTGACTTGCCAGGGAGTTTTATATTGGACCGCCTTCTGGACAACTTGAACGAGCCGCAGCGCCAGGCCGTCACGCATATCGACGGGGCGATGCTCATCCTCGCCGGTGCGGGCTCGGGCAAGACGCGGGCGATTACGTACCGCGTTGCCCATCTGACGGCCAGCGGGATTGCGCCGTGGCACGTGCTGGCTATTACGTTCACCAACAAGGCCGCTCGCGAAATGTCCTCTCGCGTCGAATCGCTTAACGTTCCGTCCGGGGCGATGTTATGTACGTTTCATTCGCTGTGCGCCAGGCTGCTCCGCGAGTTTGCTGAGCGTGCGGGCATCAAGCCGAACTACACCATCTACGATCGTGACGACCAGGTGCGATTGACGAAGGAGGCTATCGTACAAGCCGGTGTGCCCGTGGCGAACTTTCCGCCGGCGAGAGTACACGCGTCGATCGGGCGGGCGAAGAACCGCCTCCGCACGCCGACGGCCTTCGCCGAGCAGGCCCAAACGTACCACGACGAGCAGGTCGCCAGAGTGTATGCCGAGTACCAGAAGCTCCTGCAGGCCAACAACGCGCTGGACTTCGACGACCTGCTGCTGCGGATGGCTTTCATGCTGCGAGATCACAGCGATATCGGCCAGTTGCTCAGCGAGCGGTACCGCTACGTGATGATCGACGAATACCAGGATACCAACCACGCGCAGTACCTGCTGGCCCGCGCGATCGCCGGTCCGCACGGTAACCTGTGCGTCACCGGCGACCCCGACCAGAGCATCTACGCGTGGCGCGGCGCCGACATCTCGAACATACTCGAATTCGAAAAGGACTACCCCGACGCTCGCGTAGTCGTGCTCGATGAGAATTACCGCTCGACCCGCGCCATCCTCCAGGGGGCGTCGAGCCTGATCGCCCACAATCACCATCGCAAGGAAAAGGCCCTCTGGACGCGCCGCACCGGCGGGGCGGACATCACGGTGGCGTACTGTAACGACGAGCACGCCGAGGCCCAGTGGATCGCCCAACGCATCGCCGCACTGCGAAACGAGGGCGTCGCCGCCGAGCAGATGGCGATATTCTACCGCGTCAACAGCCTGTCCCGCGTGGTGGAAAACGCACTCCGCGAAAACGCGATTCCATACCGGATCGCACGCGGCGTGGAATTCTATAACCGCAAGGAAGTAAAGGACGTGCTGGCGTACCTGAAGGTGATGATCAACCCGGTCGACGACATAAGTTGCCTGCGGATCATCAACACGCCGGCCCGCGGAATCGGGGCCACCACGGTCAAACGACTCCGCGAGCATTCTCGCATGAGCGGTATGTCGCTCCTGGAGATCTGCCGCGACGGACTCGCCGCCGGACTCAGAGCCCCCGCGGCGAAGAAGGTTGCGGCGTTCTGCGAGCTGATTGGCTCACTGGCCGACCACAAGGACCATCCGGTGAGGGACGTTATCAACCATGTGATCGACGCGATCGGCCTGCAGGATGCACTCGGCGGCGAGGACGCTCCGGACACTTCGGCGTGGCGGAATGTTGTGGAACTCGTCAATAACGCCGCGGAGTTCGACTCCCGCTCCGACGGCGCCGCGCTCGATGAGTATCTCCACCAGGTCGCCCTGATCTCCGACGTTGACCACATGCCCGGTGGCGACGGGGCGGTCACCTTGATGACGCTCCACTCAGCCAAGGGGCTCGAATTCCCCGCGGTATTCATCGTCGGATGGGAGCTCGGGCTACTCCCGTTCCACCGGGGCGACCAGCCGCAAATGCGACAACTCGCCCCCACGCCGCAAGACGAGGAAGAACGCCGACTTGCGTTCGTGGGAATGACCCGGGCGATGGAGCATCTGTCGCTCACTTCCGCCCGGAGACGAATGCACCGAGGACGCACCGAGACCCAGATAGCATCACCGTTCCTCGATGAAATCGGGACCGAAATGGTGACCGTCGAAGATGTCACCACCGCGCCGGAACCACGCGGCCCGTGGTCGGCCTCGGGGGGCGGATTCCACGCCGACGCCGACGACAGGCGGATGATCGAAGCGGCCGATATCGACGAAGCCTTCCCACCCGAGTACGAGTATCTGCGGGTCGGATGCATGGTGAATCACCCGACATACGGGCGCGGGCGCGTCGTGTCGAGAGGTTCCCAGCCCTGGCCCGAAACGCGTCTGGAGATCCACTTCGAGGACCTCGGCCCGAAGACCATCAGGCTCTTCCACGCCCACCTGGAATTGCTGGAAGAGTAGCTCGCGCGATATGTCACAGATGGTTCACAGGCGCCCGATGGCTGCGGACCAGTTATTCTCGCCGCATAACACGCCCGCGCCGCCAACGTATCCGACCGTCGAATCAACATTTACAATACATCGGCCGCCGTCGGTCCAACGTAATCCAGAGTCGCCCGCGCCGCACCGACGATGCAAACCTGTGAACCTGCCACACAAATAAGGAAGCGTAGATATGTGCTTTGCGGACTGTCATAACGATTTGAACACAAGACGGTTATGGCAACAGGAGTCGACTTGGCGCGTCCTCAAAAAACCGTTTGACGCCGCGTGATATGTCACAGGCTGTTAACGTGTGAGTTCGCGGGTTGTTATATCACCGCCTTGGAGCAAGAATCGACAGACTGCTAAGCCGCAAGCGGCACGACTTGGAAAGATTCTCGATCATGTGTCCTGCCGCTTGCGGCTTAGCAGCTTGCCCTGAGCGAAGTCGAAGAGAGACCCGGAGGGTCACAGGACGGCGCCGGGGTCGTTACCACGGATTCACGCGGATGCTGGAGCGTAAGCGACGGTCCCGAACGCTTATTCGCGTTCGTGCGGGTCAAGGATTTGATGGATGCACTGTACGGAATCCTGTAAATTAGACGACGTTCGCCCTGTGAGGGCACGATAATGATGAACGAAAAAGCAACCAGAGACCGCCTGCGGGCGATTTGCCCGGAGATCAGGCCGATCCTCGATGAGTTGGACGTCCGCGAATTGGGACTCTGCAGCCAACTGGTCGCACTGGCCGATTTCGCCGTCGGCCTGTTTGACGCGGAGGTCGCCCAGCATGTGCGGCTCGAGGCCATCTTTGGTTTCGTGGAGCGGTTAATGGGTGATGGTACCCCGGATGTGCGTAACGCGGCCGCAACCGGCTTCCTCGAATCATTGCAGCGCACGGTTTGCCGCGGCGAGATCGACGGCGAAGTTTTTTTCGCACTCATGCACACCGAATCGCGAAGATTCTGCCGAGAAATGGACGATTTCTGGGGCGCCGAGACACCGGGCCTCGAATAACCCGCCGCGCTGGCGTCCGCTGTTCACTTGGAAGTTGGGTGTTCCTTGTTGGTCCGCCGGCGGATTGATCCTTTGCACCGCGACTTGCATCGCGTCCGTGTTTGCGATAGCATCCTCACATGACGATCTCGGCAGCGGGAGCGGTGGGAATAAATGCCAATGGAACCAAACGAGATTACGGGCCACGTTCGCCAACTCATAGCCGAGCATTCCGCTGGCGATCCGGACAAATGATGGTACGCCGCTAACTCCCATGCTGTTACCGTTTACTTCTCCGATTATCTGGCGTAATATGGCTGGGAACTATTCTTACGTTGGGTGTACGGACAGTAAATGGCAATTACACTCAGGGAGTTTGTGGCTGAACTGACAGGCAGCGGCCTGATGGCCGACGATAGCATTGCGCGCTGTCTGAGCGAGTTCGGGATGGATGTCGAATCGGGGTCGGCTGAGAGCTTCGCGCGGGAACTTGTCGCCTGCGGTCGGCTCACTCAATTCCAGGCGGATGCGGCTCTTGGGAAAAGCACTATCGCCCTGGTGATCGGCGACTATCACGTGCTGGACAAAATCGGGGCAGGCGGGATGGGTCAGGTCTACCGGGCCCACCACCGTTTCATGGACCGCATCGCGGCGATCAAACTCATGCACAATGTCCGTGCGGCGGATCCCAGGCTCGCAAAGCGCTTCGCCCGCGAGGTCAAAGCCGCCGCCGCTCTGAACCACCCCAACATCGTCACCGCCTACGATGCCGGTGAAACGGCCGGCGGGCTGTACCTGGCGATGGAATACGTCGATGGACCGGATGTCTCGCAGATCGTAAAGTCCGGTGGCGCCCTTACCGTCGACCAGGCCGTCAACATCACCATCCAGGCCGCACGCGGTCTGGCTTATGCTCACGCTCGCAACATAGTCCACCGTGACATCAAACCGGCGAATCTCCTGTTGGGGCGCGACGGGACGGTCAAGATCCTCGACATGGGCCTGGCCCGGTTCACTGAAGAGGCCGACCAGCGATCGGAAGTCTCCCTGACGATGGCCGGTCGACTCATGGGCACCGTCGAATACATGGCGCCCGAACACGCGGCCAACGCAAAAGACGCCGACCACCGCAGCGACATCTACTCGCTCGGCTGCACGATGTATCGCCTGCTAACCGGAAAGCTACCGTACGGCGGCGCCACGCCCGTTGAAAAACTCATCGCCCAGCGCGAGCATCCGATCCCGTCGCTGAGCGATTCGGGCGATACGCGCAAGAATATTCCCGAGGCACTGCAGGGCGTATTCGCCCGGATGGTGGCGAAGGAGCCCGCGGACCGCTACCAGTCGGCAGACGAAGTGATCGCCGATCTCGCAGCGGCCGTGCCCGACGCCGAGAAGTGCGACGTATCGATCCTTGCGGTGGTCGAAGCGCCCCCCGCGGCGTCCGAATCGGCCGCGGATCTGGCCGAAACCACGCCGGAGTCGCTGGATATCGGCGAATCACTGCAGGTGCAGGTGGCGTCCGAAGGCGAGCCGACGCCGCTGGGACAGTCCGCAGGTTTCCCCGGAGTTTCCGTTTCGCAGCCGCCGGTCGGGGAAGATGAGATTCATCCCGACGATATCCCCACCGCAAAGAAGGCTGAGCCCAACAAACTCCTGATCGCCGCGATAGCGTTCGCAGCGTTGGCGGGAATCGGCGTTGGCCTGTGGGCGATTCTTGGCCCGCCGGTAGCATATCCGCTTGCGGGGCCGGAGACGGGAACTGCGACCAGACCGGCGACCACAAAACCGGCTGCTGTGTCTGGCGGGGTTTCAGACGGTCAGTGGGTAAACGTTCTGAATCATGTTGACTTGGAGCGACACGACATTGAGGGAAGAGTCTGGGAGTTCACGCAGGAGTCTGAGACCGGGCGCGGCGTCCGGGCCGGTAGTCTAAC
This sequence comes from uncultured Planctomycetaceae bacterium, assembly GCA_964607575.1. Classification (GTDB taxonomy): domain Bacteria; phylum Planctomycetota; class Phycisphaerae; order SM23-33; family SM23-33; genus BS750m-G57. The sequence continues at coordinate 21,553 of CAZSLS010000071.1, forward strand.
ATCGCGGAAGAATCACGTAATGCTGTCGCCAATCCGACCAGTCGGAAGCTATCAGGTGAGAATGGTCTTCACGCGTATTTCCGGAAGGAATGGTGTCGGGTTCTCTCTGCCAATAGGGCGGGAGAAGAAGGCGGCGGTTGAACTGGGGGCAAATAACGACACCTTATCTCAGATCATTGCGGATCCCAGACAAGTCCTCAAAGCGTCCGTGCTGAAGACAGGTGTCAGGCACACTTCTCTGGCCACGGTAAGATATGGCGGTAATCGCCTGGCGACAATCACCATCGAACTCGACGGGAAGGAGTTGCTTGAGTTCAAGGGTTCCACCGCCATGCTGGTTCCTGAAGATCCGTGGAACGCACCGCCTGAGCATCTTACATTCGGCGTGTGTGATCGCACTATTGTGCAGCTTCACGAGTTGTCCGTCCGGTCCCTGGCTGGGGGGAGCCTGGCCGACATTGAGAAACCCGTTGGTCCCGGACCGACTGTGGATATCACGCCGGCGGCTGGAGGCGATGGACAGTGGACTGATGCACTTGAATATGTGCAGTTCAACAAGCATGTTGTTAACGGCAAGTGGCGAAGGTCCGGCGGTGGACTAACGACCCCCACTAAACCCGATGGCGTCTATGGAAATGAGCACAGCTTCATGTGTCCCGTCAGGCCTGTGGGGGACTATCAGGTGCGAATAGTCTTCACACGCACGAAAGATAACAGGGGGGTGAACGTTGTATTGCCGGTCGGGCCGATGCAGCTTGTAGTTGTGCACGCCAAAGACGGTCGCCTGTATTCGGGATTTGTGAATGTCATGTCCGCGTGCAAGGGACAGTTGAGGGTGGGTGGGGACCTGCTGCAGACTGGCGAGAAACAAACGTCCATTTTTACAGTCAAGACGCTCAACGGACAGGTGTATGTCACGGTGTCTCTTGACGGCGAGGAAATCATGGATTTGTCCGGGATGTTCTGGATGATCAGGAAGTGTGGGCAAAAATTGCCCCGGCGCGACACAGCGTTCGTTGGCTCCCAGGGCGGAGATGTCCTGTTTCACGAGGTGTCCGTTCGGTCACTGGCGGGCGGTAAGCTGATCAAGCCCGCAAAGCCGGCGACCAGGCCGGCGACCACACAACCGAACGGGCCGTGAGCGAGTAGAATCCGCCGCCCACGACCCGCTTGGCCGTGAATTCGATTTCTCTTTGCGAGTTATCTCCTGCGGCGCCGCCAAAGCGTTGCGACTCCGCCGATCGCCAGCAGCGACATTGTTGTCGGTTCGGGAACTGGGGCGAATGCCCATGACTCGACCGTGTGTGTTTCGGGGCTGCCGCCCGTGGCAGCGGTGAAACCGCAGATCGCCGGAATGTCTCCGACGCCCCCGGCGATGTCGAACGTATCGGTTATCAGGGGAGCGATCATGTCGTCCATAAACACTTTGAACTTGTTGTCAGCGGCGGGATCATACTCCAGACGAACGGTGTGTGAGTCTGTGCTGTCGAAGAATTCAACACCACCGAGGTCGACCTTGCCCGAAGAGTAGATCTGCGATCCTGTTTCGTCGTAGCCGTACGTAGCCAGCGTACTCTCTTGGTGGGATTTCATAACGATACCGAAGCTGTTTTCGATGGCCGACGTTTCGGGTGGTGTTTGGTTGAAGTAACCGTCCGAATTGAAGAATCCAATCCCCCCTCCTTTGGTACGCGTCTCTGAGAACCCATTTGGTCCGTTGTGCAGCACGAAGACGATGCCGTCGGCCCCTGAACCTCCGTGGGCGTTGACATGGTTGTCGAAGTGGAATGTGAACGTCGCAACGAAACCTCTGCTGAGATCTTGTTGCGTGTTGTGATACACGCTTCCGACTTGCATTCCGGACGAGTTGGTGATGTCGATCTCGTCACCGACCTGCGATGCATTGCCGTTCATTACCAGTGCGGAGACATCCGAAAAGTTCGAGTAGGAAAAACCCGCGCCTGAGGCGCCTTTCGCAAGCAGCAGCAATCCAATAGCGGCGACGCCCACGCGAAGTGCAGTCAGGCGAGTACGTCGGTGATCGATTGGGCTAGTGGATTGCCCTTCGCTGCCCCGGGTTTTCTCGAATAGCTGCATTTTCGTGGTTGTCTTCATCATCTTGCGGTTCCTTTCGTGTTTGTTTACTGACTTCTCGGTCCAGTGCGACGCTAGCACTTCACAGGGAATATGCAATTGACCTCCCGATCTTGCGCGCAGTGAGAAAAAAAGCGGCCGAGACTACAATTAGCCTCGACCGCTGTCCGGATATCCCCGGGGTCCGGTTTATTCAAGCATCATGTTTTCCTGCGGCGGCGCAAGAGTGCTACAACCCCGCCCAGGCCCAGGAGCGACATCGTCGCCGGTTCGGGTGTCGGGACTATCTGAATGGCGTTGAATTGTCCTCTCCGTCCCCACCACGGTTCGATTCTCTCCGAACCGATCACGAGATTCTCTCCGGCGCCCACGCTTACGTTTGTACGCCAGTACGTGTCGCCATCGATCCATTTGGAGCCCAGGTTCGTTACTCTACCATTTGCGAAACCCTGCAGGTTCGTGGTCGCCTGTCCGTTATCGGCGCCAACGTACAAGTCGAAAGTGGCGCCGTACTGAACATTACTATCAGCCTGCATGTATGAATCAGTTGCGATTGCATACACATCATACTCACCAGGCGCCAGGCCCGAGATGCGAATGGCGATCATGCGGTCGAATGTCTCCATCGGTCCGCCGTACCCGCCTCGCATGTAGTCGCGAATAACAGGTCCTCTTGCATACTTCGGTGCGCCGCTGGACCCGGACATCTGGGTTACGACGCTGGAACTCCAGTCGATCGCGTAGGACCCGCTGGCGGTTTCCACTCCGGTATCGAGGGCGATTCCGCTGGCGGTCGACCCGTCGGCGAAGACCAGGTTGCCGGCCGATACGTCCGAATTGCCCGCGGTGATCTTGTTCCAGCTCATGTCCGTTACTATTCCCTCTCCTCCATGTGCAGTGGAGGCGGGTCCAACCGGGTTTTGCGTCGACGACGACGGACCGAAATCCAGCATGAGCACTTCGGCCCGGGCGATACCGGTCGGGACGAGAATTGCACAGGCCATCAGCGCAAAACACGAGATTCGCAGAATTGATCGTTTTGTGGTGGATGTTTTCTTCATCGTACTGTTCCTTTTACGTCTGTTTCGTAACTTCTCGATCCAGTGCGCCGTTCGCACTTCACAGGGAATATGCAGCCGGGCGAGCGATCTTGCGCGCCGCTGAAAAAAAAAAACGGGCGAGTCGCCGGGCTCGTCCGTTCTGTGCCAATGTATCTGGTCTACGATGATGCTACGTTCGTCTTCGCCGCAACATCGCCAACCCGCCCAACGCGAGAATTGCCATGGAGGCTGGCTCAGGAACGGAGGCGACTCGGAACCCGAACCTGTCGCCCTCGCTGGGTGGCCACAAGAAGGCGTTCTGGTCGGAGGATGTGAGGGTGCTGGCGTAGTCCCTGAACGACCCGCCGCGTAGCAGGTGACCGGCGCCAACGCCATAACTTGGGTTGTCGCGAGGGCTTTCCGTCAATTCAAAGATGTTACCCATCATGTCGTACGTGCCGTTGAGTTCCTCCGGGCTGTAACCTGCGGTAACATCCCACGGTTGATCGGTGGAAGTGCTGTTGTCCGGATATGCGTAACCGTAGTTCCAGCCGGCCGCTTGACCGTCCAGGTTCGGGCCGCCGGCGGGAGTCCATGCGCCAGGCAGCGTGTTGTCCTTCGTCGCGTAGGTCTGCAGCTCCGTGCCGTTCCAGTACGCCGCCTTGACCCACTCGTCCTCGGTCGGAATGTAGTAAAATGCATCCTTGTGGCGGTAGAGATTCGTGCCGCCATCGGCCTCGGCAGCACTCCAGATGGTGTAGGTATAATTGCTCTGGCCTTGCGTACCGGTGAAGTTGTACGCCGCGTGGCGCCCGGTGCTGGTGTTCAGCCAGTTGACCATCTGCGCCGCTTCGTACCAACTCACAACGTTGGTTGGCACGTTATCGCCGGTCCAATAGGGACCCTCGTCGTATGCAATCGACGGAATGCCGGTCACCGACACGCCCAATTCGGCCTTGAACTTGTTCCACTGGTCATTGGTGATCTCGTGGACGCCCATGCGGTAATCGTTGCTGACGATGCCATACCCACTGGTGGGGTTTGTATCGCCCGAGATCGTCACGAAATCAATCGTGAACTGATTGCCACCCGTGCCAAAGTTGTCCGCCAACGCGGCCGAACCCAAACCAATAACCACCGCCAAACACATCATCCGAATTACCTTTTTCATCTTACTATCCTTTCAAAATAGGAGTTCACAGGGAATATGCGACCTGAGGTGCGATCTTGCGCGCGGGTGCGGAAATATGTGGGATATTGCTCCCGTGCGTACCTGCGTTGTCGAAATGCGATTGACAAATCCCCGCTGTCGCGTAAGTTAGTACCCATGCCATCCGACGGCAGGACAAATATGGGAGAGGGGCCTTCGCGGTTCTGCACTACGCAGTGGAGCGTTGTATTCGGTGTGCAGTCCGGTGACGCCGACCGCAGGCGGATGCTGATTGGGCAATTGCTCGGGCGATACTGGCGGCCGATCTACTGCTATCTCCGTCGCAAAAAGTGCAACGATCAGGAGGCCAAGGATCTCACGCAGGGGTTCTTCCTGGAAGTAATGCTCGGGCGGCAGCTCATCGATCAGGCCGACCGGACCAAAGGGCGATTCCGCTCGTTCATCGTGAGATCGCTGGAAAACTACGTGGCCGGCGTTCACCGCAAGGCATCAGCCCAGAAGCGATCCCCCGCCGGTGGCGTGGCGCCTCTCGATGAGATCGATCCGATGCGGGCCTCGCTGCAAGCCGAAGACCGGACTCCCGGCGAGACATTCGATCGCGAGTGGGCGTCGGCTTTGCTGGGCGAGGTGGTGGCTGAAGTCCAGCAGCATTGTCGCGACGGCGGGCGGGCGGTCCACTGGGAGATGTTCCGCATGCGCGTCCTGGCGCCGATTATGGACAGCACAGCGCCCCGGCCGCTGCCTGAACTCTGTGCAGAGTTGGGGGTTGCTTCTGAATCCAAGGCGTCTAACATGATCGCCACGGTGAAGCGGACCTTCCGCACGATTCTCAGGAGAAACGTCCGAATATTTGTGGACAGCGACGAGGAAGTGGATATGGAAATTGCGGAATTGATGAGAATTCTGGGCGGCCGCGGCGCAAGATCGTGACTGCTTGAGCATATTGATGGCGGACCGACAGGCCAATTACAATGACAGGAAAGCATATATTTAACGGCAACTCGGAGCAATTGGCGAGACTTCTGGCCCTTGGTTCGACCGCAGACGGCGAGCCGCAGATGCTACCCGGCGTGTCGGAAGATGGTCTCGATTTGCCGGTTTCCGGCGAGGCAGGCGCACCGCATCCTGATATACAGGCCCGAGCGATAGGCGATCTGCTGTTGCGCCCGGATACCGACCTTGCCGAACTCACTTCGCTGAAACAGTATGCAAAGGACCTCTCCAGGCAGGATGGTCCGGAACTGTCGCGAGAGGTCGCGATTACCGTTTACTACGCGGCCATCGCCGCTGCGTTGATGCACCACCGGCGGAAGATCGCAAACTTCTCGTATGGGGAACTTGAGGCTGCTTTTACCAGACTGATCGAGGCCGACTGGGTAGCCTGGGACATCGCCGATCTTCTTGCCCGAGCCCGCAAGATCTGCCAGGACAATGCGGAATAGCGGCCGACGGCACGTCGGCCTATTCTCGACGCTGGAGCGTAAGCGGAAGTCCCGAAGCACATCGGGGAAGTCGGGATCGTCGACCAGGGCTTAACGGCGGACGACAAAACCGTCGCTCCGCGACAAGTGAAAGCGGCAAGAGCTTGCCGCAGTCCAAATTGCCCGTGCCGTTCTCGGTGTTAAAGGCAGCTATCAGTTTTCAGCTAACGGCGAGGGGCGGGCGATGTAACTGTAGCAGGAGCAAGGGGATCGAGTATCAGGTAATCACGTTACTTCTTTTCAGGGCAATAATTCGGGCTGAACGATCTG